>NZ_POSP01000004.1:600000-884370 GCF_002885975.1 Paucibacter aquatile
CCGGGTTCACTGTTCTCTTCTTGTTTTCTTGTCCATGCGCCACACCGGCATCCTGATCCAGTGGGACGACAGCAAAGGCTATGGCTTTGTGCGCTCGCCCTCGGCGCCAGACGCCAAGCTGTTCGTCCACATCCGTGATTTCGAACTGCTGACGCAACGGCCCCAGCAGGGAGAGACCTTCAGCTACGAGCTTGGTGTGGATGGCCAGGGCAAGCGGCGGGCGGTGCGGGTGCGGCGGCCTCGGGTGGCGCCGGCCGCGCCTGCGCGGCACTCGAGCGCAAGCGCTGGTAGCGGTGGCTTGCTCCTGATCCCTGGTTTCGCTGCGGCCTATCTGAGCTGCCATCTGCTCTGGGGCCTGCCGCCGGCGTTGTGGGGCGCTTACATGGCGCTGAGCCTGGCCACCTTCATCGTCTACGCCGGAGACAAGCGGGCCGCGCGGCTGGGGCATTGGCGGGTGCGTGAGGGCACTTTGCACGGCCTGGCTGTGGCGGGAGGCTGGCCGGGCGCTTTGCTGGCGCAGCAGCTCTTGCGCCACAAGTCCAGCAAGCCGGCGTTCCGACGCCAGTTCTGGTGGACGGTGCTGGGCAATGTCCTGGGCTTCGCGCTGCTGTTCACGCCGCTGTTCTCCTTGTTGCGCCGCCTCGCTGGCCTTTGAGCTCGCGCCGCCGTTTGCGTCTGGCGAAACAAAGTGGGCAAAGTGGCTTAGTTTTCCGCGGCCTTGTGGCCGCAGCCGCGCTAGGCTGCTCGATCATGGATTTGCTGTCTTTTTCTCGGCCCACGGGAGCTGGGCGTCTGGCGTGGATGCCTTGAACGCACTTGACCCGGATCTGCTGATGCAGACGCTCTTGCACAGCCTGCCGGCCGGCTGGCAGTCGGCTTGGCCCTGGCTGCGTGGCAGTGCCTGCCTGCTGCTGTTTGGGCTGCTGCCGGCCGCTTGGCTGCTGCTCAGTGCGGCCGCACTGCTGGCGGGCGCACAGGCCCGGGCCATGGCTCAGCTGCATGTGCAGCCGCGCGGTGTGCCGCGCAGCCGCTGGCTGGGCAGCCTCTTGCTGGCCGCGGGCCTGTGGTGGCCGTGGATGTCGGCAGAGACGCCGGCGGTGTCGCTGCTCCTTTCCCTGCTGATGGCCTATGCCGCCTCGCGCTCCTTGCTCCAGGCCTTGCAGCCACGTCGCGCCTTGAGCACCGGCTTTCGCGTGGCCATGGGCCTGTGGGCTCTGCTGCTGGCAGCCGCGCAGGGGCTGCTGCTGGCGCGCGTGCCGATGGCGCCTGCGGCGGGTGTCTTGAGTTTGCTGGCCGTGGCCGGCTTGTTGTGGCTGAACGGCGGGTCATTCGCGGCGCGTGGCTTGCGTGGCTTGGTGATGGCTGCGGCGGTGTTGCTGCCGCTGGGCGTGCGCCTGCTGCTCAGCGGGCCCGAGGCGGGCCAGGGCTTTGGTGAGGCCCGCTGGCAGGCGGTGCTGGCGATGTGGCCGCGCTGGGCGCTGGGTGCGCGCGAGCTGGCCTTGCTCTTGCTGGTGCTGCTCATGACCCGGGCCTTGCCGGCCTTGCTGCGCCATGTGGGCGAGATGCAAGTGGCGGCGGACAAGGAAAGCGACGCCCGTTTCACCGATCCGCTGACCGGCCTTGCCACGCGCCTGGGGCTGGAACGTCAGCTGGCGCAGGCGGTGCTGGAGAGCGATGCCAAGGAGCAGCCGCTGGCCTTGCTGCTCTTCGATCTCGATGGTTTCAACCCCGTCAACAGCAGCTTCGGCCATGACAAGGGCGATGCCTTGCTGCGCTTGGCAGCCGATCGCCTGCGCGGCTGTCTGGGCGTGCACGATGTGGCGGCCCGGATCGGCGGCGATGAGTTCGCCATCCTTTTGCACGAGGCAAGCAGCAAGGAGGCGGTGGCCAGTTTTGCGGCCCGGGTACTGGCTGAGCTGGCCCGGCCCTATCTGCTGGACCGGCGCGAGCTGGCGATCTCTTGCTCGGCGGGGATTGCCCGCTATCCGCTCGACGGCGGCAAGGCCCGCCTGCTGGCCTGCGCCGACGCGGCCAAGAGCGCCGCCAAGCGCCTGGGCGGCGCCTGCTACTGCTTTTATGCCGCCGGCATGGACGGTGACACGCGTGAGCAGCTGGATCTGCTGCGTGACCTGCGCCATGCGGTTGAGCGCAACCAGCTCGAGCTGTATTTCCAACCCAAGATCGATGCGCGCAGCGGCGAGGTCACGGCCGCCGAGGCCTTGCTGCGCTGGCACCACCCGACCCGCGGCATGGTGTCGCCGGTGATCTTCATTCCGATTGCCGAGCGCTTTGGCTTCATGCGCGAGCTGGGCAACTGGGTGATCGATGCGGCCTGCCGCCAGGCCCAGGTCTGGCGCGAGAGCGGCCTGCGCATGCGCGTGGCCATCAATCTCTCGGCGCAGCAGATGCGCCAGGCCGACATTGTCGATCGCATCCAGAAGGCGCTCGAAGCCTCGCGCATGCACCCGACCCTCTTGACCTGCGAGATCACCGAGTCTGTGGTGATGGAGAACACCCAGGCCATCCAGGACACCTTCCGCCGCCTCGGCGAGCTGGGTGTGCACTTGTCCATCGACGATTTCGGCACCGGTTATTCCTCGCTCAGCTATCTGCGCCAGCTGCCAGCCCAGGAGCTGAAGGTGGACCGGGCCTTTGTCACCGACCTGGTGGCCAGCGCCGATGCCCGTGCGGTGGTCGATGCTGTCATCCGCCTGGCCCATGCCCTGGGCCTGCGTGTGGTGGCCGAAGGTGTGGAGACCCAAGGCCAGCAGCAGGTGCTGGTGGCCATGGGCTGCGACGAGCTGCAGGGCTATCTGTTTGCCCGCCCCATGTCGGCCCAGGCCATCCTGCTCTGGGCCATGGACGACAAGAACTCGGCACCGGCCTTCCGCGCCTCGCTGTTTGGCGACACGCAGGAGATCGACCAGCTCTGAACTTCCGCGGGGCTGCGGGCCGAAAAAGGGGCGCGCCAGCGGGGATAATCAGCGCCATGCGGGAGACCCCAAACCCAGCGAGCGAAGACGAAGCTCGCTTTGAAGATTTTTTTCGCGACGCGGCTGCCCCCGGTGAGGCGCAGCTCTTGTGGCAGATGGAGCGGCAGGATGGCCTGATGGCCGGCCTGCGCGCGCTCTTTCACGGCCCGGCCAGCCTGGTCAAGCTGCGCGTCTGGGTTTTCCTGGAAGTGATGGCCATGCCGGCCTCGCGCATCAGCCGCGAGGCGCTCAACCAGCATTTCCACATGCTGCGCGACGAGCCGTTGGAGTTGGTGCTCAAGCGCCTGCGCGAGGCCGATCTGCTGGCCTGGGACCCTTCCAACCAGCATTACGGCGTCACGCCGCTGGCTCAGCAGCTCTTGGGCCTGCTCCAGCCTCTGGTCAGCAGCAGCGCTCAGCAGGACGCCGACCTCAGCGCCTTGCTGGCCAATGTGGCTGGCGCCCACCAGCTGGGCACTTTGGACCCGGCTCAGCTGCAGCATTTGCAGGCCCAGCTCTCGCGGCTCTACGACGAGTTCGCCGACGCGATCGCCAGCGGCTCCGAGTTCCACCTGCGCCGCGCCCGCCAGCGTTTCGGCCGGGCGCTCAGCCTGGTCGAGAAGGCCAGCGAGGCGCTTTCGGCCATCATGGTGCAGGCCCAGGAGCAGGGCAATGCCCGGCTCGAGCGTCTGGCGCGCGAGCTGGGTCTGGCCCAGGCGCGTTTGCTGTCCATGGCCAGCCAGTTCAACCGGGCCTTGCAGCAAGCCGACCGCCAGCGCGTCACGCTGGGCTCCACCGGCATCACCACCACCGATGTGCGGCGCTGGCTGCAGAGCGTGAATTTCCTGGAGAACCTGGCCCTGGGCGCTTTGTCACGCCCGGTCCACCCGGTGTTGGTCGCCCAGCATGAGCTGCTCGACACCGCCGAGGCCGAGTTCGAACGGGATCGCCCGGCCGCGCCCACGCCCGAAGCCCTGCCCAGTGCCCAGGCCGCGCCCGAGGGTGAGCTGGCGGTGATGAGCCTGCCGCCGGAAATGTCCATCATGCAGGCGCTGCTGACGCGCTGGAGCGAGGCGGGCGAGGTCGAGCAAGACCTGGCCCCGGCCGTGCTGGGCGGTAGTTATGCCCGCGCCAGCTACCGCGCCCAGCTGCTGCCCCTGCTGGGCGACAAGGAGGCCCAGCATCTGACCGGTGCCACCGGCGATATGGCGCGCCAGCCCTGGCGCGTGCACTGGTCGGCCGAGCAGGGCGAGTGCGATGACGAGTACATCCGCTGGATGAGCCGCGGCGTGCTGCGCCGCCCGCCGGCTGACGCTGCATCTGCAGAAGAACAACAAGAACCGAAGGAAGAAGACCAAGCATGAGCGCTGCTCTCGACGACGCGGCCGCACTGGCCGCGCAGCTCTTGGCCCGCCGCTGGCTGCCCCGCAGCCACCCGCTGGTGCGCCGCGCCCTGATCGACCAGGAGGTCTGGAACGCCCTGGGCCAACGCCTGGCCGCGGTCGGCCTGCGCGTGATCGACAACCTCTATGCCGACCACATCAGCCTGGCCATGCTGCGCCCGGCCGAGGTGGCGGTGTTTGGCGAAACCGGCCTGGCCGCCAACAACAACCTCGACCTGCCGCGCGATGGTGTCGCCCTGCTGGTGGTGCTGTGGTCGTTGATCGTGCTGCCCAAGCGCCAGCGCCAGGTGGCGCGCGCCGAGGCCAAGGAAGAAGGGCAGGGCGAGATGTTCGCCACCGACAAGCCCCTGCCCACGGCGGCCAGCGTCAGCCCAACCCTGAGCTACCGCAGCCTGCTGGCCGATTTCGGCAACCAGCTGGGCAAGAAGATGCGCCTGGACAGCAACCTCAAGCTGCTCGAGCGCAATGGCTTCATCACCCGCCGCGGCGAGGACATTGCCGAAGGCCCGCTGCTGGACCTGCTGCTGGACTACGACACCCTGGCGCCGCGCATCCTGGACGGCGCCCTGGGCGATGTGCTGGCCCGCACGACCGACCCTGAGATTGCCGCGGCCATTGCCAAGGCGCGCCAGCCTGAAATGCCTGAAGCTGAGGCCGAGCCGGAACCCGAGCCGGAACCCGAGCCAGCGCTGGACGCCCAAGCCCTGCCCGAACAAGAACAGAACAAGAGCGAGACCTGATGTTTCACCTGCAATCGCTGGAACTGCTGCACTGGGACTACTGCCGGCGGGTGAGCATGCCGCTGGACGGCGCCATCATCACCATTGCCGGCCCCAATGGCTCGGGCAAGACCACCTTGCTCGATGCCATGCGCACCTTGCTGGGCCTGGAATGCTCGGGCGGCCGCACGTACAAGACCTATGCCCGCCACGCCAATGCCGAGAGCGCCTGGCTGCGCGCCCTGGTGGACAACCGCCCGCGCGGTCGCCAGAACAGCTCGCGGCCCTTCGCCAGTTCGCTGCTCTATGCCGACCAGGTGACCCTGGTCTGCCGCATCGAGCGCCACGGCGGCGATTGGCAGCGTCGCTACATGATGGTGGACGGCGTCCATGAAATCGAAGCCCTGGCTGAGCGCGGCGACAAGGACTGGATGGGCATCGAAGCCTGGCGCCGCCGCCTGGAAGCCGCCGGCCTGACCCGCGCCATCGGCCGCGTGCTGGCCCTGGAGCAAGGGCAGACTGACCGCTTGTGCGAGCTCAGCCCCAAGGAGCTGCTGCGCCTGGTGTTCGAAGTCTTCGGCGACCAGGAGGTGCTCGACCGCTACGACCAGGCCCGCAGCCACCAGCAGCATTTGCTCAAAGAGGTGGAGCAGGCCACGCACGAGCTTTCGCACACCCAGGCGCAGCTGTCCGACCTGGCCAACCGCGTCAACAGCTTCCAGCAGTACCAGCTGCGCCAGAAGGAGCGTGAGCGCCTGGCCACCGAGGTGCTGCCGGTGCTGCAGTGGAGCGAGGCGCGCGCGCGCACGGCCCAGGGCTTGCGCGAGCTGCACCGCCAGCGCCTGTTTGCCGGCGCCGATGCGCGCCAGCAGGCCGCACGCCGGGCCGAGCTGCACAGCTTGTTCGAGGCCCTGGAGCGCGCCAAGCAGCGCCTGGTCGAGCTGGAAGCCGAGCGCCGCCAGACCCGCGCCTCCTTTGACGCCGCGCGCGAGGCCGAGCGGCCGCTGGAGCTGCTGGCCAAGCGCGAGGAAGAGCTGCGCACCCTGGCCGCGGTGGAGACCGATGCGCAGGAGCTGGCCCAGCGCGTGGAGCAGCTCAGCGGCGAACAACACCGCCTGCGCGAAGCCTTCACCCGAGCGAATGACCAGAGCCGCAAGGCCCAGGCCGCGCTGGAGGCCTTGAGCGGCCAGCGCCTGCCGCCGCCGCCGGCGGAGGTGACGCGTTTCCGTCGCGCGCTGGACGACGCCGGCATTGCCCACCATGTGCTGGCCGACTGCATCGACATCGCCGATGAAAGCTGGCGCGCCGCCGCCGAAGGCATGCTGCGGCCTTCACGCTGGGTGGTGGTGCTGCAGCGCAGCGGCGACGAGGCCCATGCATTTGCCCTGGCTTCGCGTGAGCGCTATCGCCATTACGTGGTGGCCGAGGCCGAGAATGTGCCGGCCAGCGTGCCGGCCGATTCCCTGCTCGCGGCCCTGCGCTTCAATGCCAAGGCCCCGGGCTGGCTGATCCGCCAGCTCGGTGGCATCCGCCGCGTCAAGGACACCGAGGCCGGTGCCAAGGTGGGCGGCGAGTGGATCACACCCGATGCCTATTACAAGGACGGCCGTGGCGGCCGCAGCCTCTGGGTCGAGCCGCGTGACTTCCAGTTCGGTGTGTCGGCCCTGGAGTCGCGTCGCAAGGCCTTGGAGAGCGAACTCAACCGCTACGACGCGGAGCTGAGCCGCATTGCCAAGGAGCAGGCCGAGGTCGAGCGCCAGTTCAAGGATGCGCAGCGCGCTGCCCTGGGCCACAAGGCCGCACAGGAACTGGCCGAGAAGGCCGAGGACTTTGCCGCCGTGCGCGAGCGCCTGCCGGCCCTACGCCAGGCCCGTGTCGAGGCCTCGGGCCGCATGACCGCGCTCGATGCCGAGCACGACCGCGCCCTGACCCAGCACAGCCGCAGCGAGCGCGATTACGAGTCGGCCCAGGCCAGCCTCAAGGCCAGCGAGGAGAACGTCGGCCGCGCCCAGCGCGAGCATGAGGGCCGCAAGCGCGAGCTGCTGGCCCAGGCGCGCGAATCGCGTGCGGCCAAGGCACGGTTCCCGGCCTCCTGGGTCACGCCCGCGGCGCTGCAGGCCTTGCGCGATGAGTTCGAGAACGCCAAGCAGGCCGAGATTGCCGGCCGCCATGTGCAGGCGGAGCTGGAAAACGGTGTCTGGGAAACCGACCCGCAGGTGCAGGACCGTCACGCGCGCATGAGCGTGTCGGTGCTGGAGCAGACCGCCCAGCTCGACGACCGCCGCGCCAGCAATGAGATGGCCCGCATTGCCGCCTTCAACGCCCGCGAGCGCTATATCGACGTGCTGCGCGCGACCGTGCGCCGTTACAAGAAGAACGTGCAGGAGCTGGGCGAGCTGGCCGGCGTGATGGCGCAGGCCGAGCTGCCGCACCTCGACAACGACGATATGGTGCTCGCCCAGGCCGGCCTGCAGGTCAAATTCAACTTCGACGGCAAGGGTGAGGTGGGCCTGAACGACGGTGAGGCCTCGGGCGGCCAGCAGGTGCTCAAGAGCCTGATCCTGCTGGTGGGCCTGATGAAGGACGACGACTCGCCGGGCGGTTTTGTTTTCATTGACGAGCCCTTTGCCCACCTGGACGTGCGCAACATCCAGCTGGTCGGCCACTTCCTGCGCTCCACCCGCGCGCAGTACCTGTTGACTACGCCGATCACGCACAACGTCGAGGTCTTCGAGCCCAGCGAGATTACCCTGGTCACCAGCAAGAAGCCGCGTGGCGAGCGCTGGGCGCCGCCGATTGCGGTGCTGGCGCGGCGGCCGGAAAAGTCGATTTACGACTGAGCGCGCTTCAGCAATGTCTCGCGCCGCGCGCCTGCTCGACCTGATGGAGCTGCTGCGCCGGCACCGCCACCCGGTGCCCGGCGCGACATTGGCCGCGCAGCTGGGCATCAGTCTGCGCAGCCTCTACCGTGACATCGCCACCCTGCAGGCGCAGGGCGCCCAGATCGAGGGCGAGGCAGGCCTTGGCTATGTACTCAAGCCGGGTTTCACCTTGCCCCCGCTGATGTTCTCGGCCGACGAGGTCGAGGCCCTGGTGTTGGGATCGCGATGGGTGGCAGGCCGCGCTGATGATGAGGTGCTGGCCGCGGCAGCGCGCCACGCCTTGGCCAAGATTTCAGCCGTGTTGCCGGCCGGGCTGCGCCATGAGATGGACAGCACGGCCCTGCTGGTGGGGCCGGGCGAGCCGCTGCCGCGCCTGGACCAGGTGTTGGCCCGGCTGCGTGCCGCCATGCGGCAGGAATGCAAGGTCCGCCTGCACTACCGCGATTTGAAAGGCCGCAGCAGCGAGCGCGTGGTCTGGCCCTTTGCCCTGGGTTTTTTCGATCAGGCCCGTGTGCTGGTGGCGTGGTGTGAACTGCGCGGGGAGAGGCGCAGCTTCAGATGCGACCAGATCGAGGGCCTGGAGGTGCTGGAGCAGCGCTACCCTCAGCGCCGCCAGGTCTTGTTGAAAGCCTGGCGCGAGGCCGAGGGCATCGCCGCGCAGTGAGCCGACTGGCGCAGCACCTGGGCTGCCTGCTGCTGCCAGAAATTGACAGGGCGGCTGCCTAGCATGGCGGCTCTTTCAACCCACGGCTCGCAGCCAACTTCCAGCATGAACCCCACGAACTTCAGCCTGCAAAGCCAGGCCCACTTTGTTCTGCTCCACGTGCAGAGCCCGGCCGCCAGCGCGAGCTTTTACCGCCAGATCCTTGCTGCAGAGCCGGTCGAGGCCTCGCCCACCTTCGCCATGTTTGCCCTGGCCCCGGGCCTGATGTTGGGCCTCTGGGCGCGCGACACGGTGGCGCCGGCCTCGGCCGGGCAGGGGGGCAGCAGCGAGCTGGCCTTTGTCCAGGACAGCGCGGCCGCGGTGGATGCGGTGCATGCGGCCTGGGTCGCACGCGGCGTGCTGGTCTTGCAAGCACCCACCGCCATGGACTTTGGCTACACCTTCACGGCCAGCGATCCCGATGGCCACCGCCTGCGCGTGTTCGCGCCCGGCGCGGCCTGATCGCTCAGATCTCGATCGAGCGCAGGTAATCGCGGAAGCCTGCGCCCAGCTGCGGGTGTGCCAGGGCCAGCTCCACATTGGCCTGCAAAAAGCCTTCCTTGCTGCCGCAGTCGTAGCGCTTGCCTTCGTAGCGGTAGGCGAACACCTTTTCCCGGCGCAGCAGGCCGGCGATGCCATCGGTCAGCTGGATCTCCCCGCCGACGCCGCGCGGTTGGTTGGCGATCTCGTGGAAGACGCCGGGCGTGAGGATGTAGCGGCCGGCCACGGCCAAGCGCGAGGGGGCGTCTTCCGGTGCCGGCTTCTCGACGATGCGGCTCACATCGACCAGATGCTCGTTGACCTGGCTGCCTGCGACGATACCGTAGCGGCGGGTGTGTTCGGCCGGCACTTCCTGCACCGCGAGGATGCTGGCGCGCCACTCGGCGAATTGCTCCACCATTTGCTTGAGCACCGGTTGGCCACCTGATGGGCCCACCATCAGATCATCAGCCAGCAGCACGGCGAAGGGCTCGTTGCCGACCAGGCGCTGGCCGCAAAGAACGGCATGGCCCAGACCCAGTGCTTGGGCCTGGCGCACGTAGACACACTCCATGTCATCGGGCTTGACGCTGCGCACCACCTCGAGCAGCTCCTGCTTACCCGCTTGTTCGAGGGCTATCTCGAGCTCGAAAGTCATGTCAAAGTGGTCTTCGATCGGTCGCTTGTGGCGGCCGGTCACGAAGATCATCTCGCGCACACCGGCGGCATAGGCTTCTTCGACGGCGTACTGGATCAGCGGCTTGTCCACCACCGGCAACATTTCCTTGGGTTGGGCCTTGGTGGCCGGCAAGAAACGGGTGCCCAGGCCGGCGACGGGAAAGATGGCCTTGGTGATGACTGAGCTGGGCTTGGACGCCATAAAAGTACACTCCTTGATTTGCTTTCGCGCATTGTTGCATGGGCAGATGACGGCTCTTCGACCTGCCCTGGACCGATTCAAAACATGACTTTGCTGATCGTAGAACCGCTGGAAATCGAAGTCATGCAGTGGCTCAGCGAGCGCCATTCGGTGCAGTTTGCGCCGGAGTTGGCCGCCGAGCCCGCGCGCTTGCTGGAGGCCTTGCATCAGACGCAGGGGCTGATCCTGCCGCCCAATGTGTCCGTCGATGCGGCCCTGCTGCGCTCCGCGCCGCGGTTGCGCGTGGTCGGGCGCATGAGCTCGGGCGGTGAAAACATCGACCTGGCGGCCTGCCGCGCGGCCCATGTGGAAGTGATCCGCAGCCTGACAGCCACGGCGAGCGCCGAGGCGGAGTTCATGGTCGGCGCCTTGCTGGCCTTGCTGCGCCGCGTGCCGGTGCAAGGCTCGGACGGCATGTGGGTGGGCCGCGAGCTCGGTTGCGTGACGGTGGGCCTGATCGGCATGACGCCGGCCGCGCGCATGCTGGCGCAGCTGCTGCCGGCCTTCGGCACCCGGGTCGTGGGATACGACCCCAGCCTGCACCAGAGCGACCCGATCTGGGCCCAGTGGGGCATCGAGCCCTTGCCCCTGCGCGAGCTGATGGAGCACAGCGAAGGGGTCTGCGTGCAGCTGAACTACTTCCCACGCTACCGTGGCCTGATCGGCGAGCGGGTGCTGAGCTTTGCCAAGCCGGGGCAGGTGTTGGTCAGCATCGCCCATTCCGCCATCTTCGACGATGCCGCCCTGGCCGATGCCTTACGCAAGGGGCGCCTGCTGGCGGCCTGGTTCGACAGCCTGGAGCCGGGTTTGCAGGAGCCGGGCCTGCCTCTGCATGGGCTCGACAATTTGCAGGTCACACCGCGCCTGGCCAGCACCACGCGCGAGTCGCGTACGCGCGCCGCCTGGGGGGTGGCGCGGCGCATGGACGAGATCCTGGCCACGCCACCCGAGGTGGCGGAGTTTCGGGCTAGCGGGCCAGCCGAGCTGCCTGATCCCGCAAGCGAGAGACGGTGGCGCTGAAGTCGTTCAGGCGCTGACGCTCCTGTTCGACCACGGCCGCCGGCGCGCGCGCCACAAAGCCCTCGTTGCCCAGCTTGGCTTCGATCTTGGCGATCTCGCCGTCCAGGCGAGCGATTTCCTTGGCCAGGCGCGCGGTTTCGGCGGCCACATCGATCTCCACATGCAGGGCCAGGCGGGCTTCGCCATGGACCAGCACCGGTGAGCTGGCGCTGGCCGCCTGGAAGGCGGCTTCGTCGCTGATGATCTGCACCTCGCTGAGCTTGGCCAGGGCTTTGAGCAGCGCCGCGGCTTCGGCGATGAAACCGGTGTCGCCACCGACCAGCAAGGGCACGCGGGTGCTGGGTGAAAGGTTCATCTCGCTGCGCAGGCTGCGGCAGGTGCCGACCACGGCCTTGAGGTTGTGGACCCAGGCGCAGGCGGCTTCATCGATGCGCTCGGGCTGGGCAACGGGATAGGCCGCGCTGACGATGTAGTCGCCGATCTTGCGGCCCGAGGCATCTTGACTGCCGGGCCCACGGCCCGCCAGGGGCGCCACCGTCTGCCACAGCTCTTCGGTGATGAAGGGCGCGATCGGGTGCAGCAGGCGCAGCGTGGTTTCCAGCACGCGGATCAGGGTGCGGCGGGTGGCGCGCTGCTGGGCCTCGTTGCCGTTCTGGATCTGCACCTTGGCGATTTCCAGGTACCAGTCGCAGTACTCGTCCCAGACGAAGGAGTAGATGGCGTTGGCGACATTGTCCAGGCGGTACTCGGCAAAGCCCTGGGCCACGGCCAGCTCGACCTTTTGCAGCTCGCTGCTGATCCAGCGGTCGGCGCGGCTGAAGTCCAAGTAGCCGTGCGCGGAACCGCCCGGAGCGCATTGCTCCTTGCTGTGCTCCAGCAGACCGCAGTCCTGGCCTTCCGTGTTCATCAGCACAAAGCGGGTGGCGTTCCAGAGCTTGTTGCAGAAATTGCGGTAGCCCTCACAGCGCTTGGTGTCGAAATTGATGTTGCGACCCAGGCTGGCGTAAGAGGCCATGGTGAAGCGCAGGGCGTCGGCGCCGTAGGTCGGCATGCCCTCAGGGAACTCCTTCTTCACCCGGGCCGCCACCTTGGGCGCGGTCTCGGGGCGGCGCAGGCCGACGGTGGACTTGGCCACCAAGGTGTCCAGGTCCACGCCCTGGATCAGGTCCACCGGGTCCAGCACATTGCCCTCGCTCTTGCTCATCTTCTGGCCTTGCGAATCACGCACCAGGCCGTGGATGTAGACATGCTTGAAGGGCACCTTGCCGGTGAAATGCTGGGTCATCATGATCATCCGGGCGACCCAGAAGAAGATGATGTCGTAACCCGTCACCAGCACGGTGGAGGGCAGGAACAGGTCCTGCTCCAGTGTCTTCTCGGGCCAGCCCAGGGTGGAGAAGGGCACCAGGGCGGAGGAGTACCAGGTGTCCAGCACGTCCTCGTCGCGCGTCAGCGTGCCGCTGTAGCCGGCCGCCGTGGCTTTGGCGCGGGCCTCGTCCTCGTCGCGGGCGACGAAGAGTTCACCGCTCTCGCCGTACCAGGCCGGTATCTGGTGGCCCCACCAGAGCTGGCGCGAGATGCACCAGTCCTGGATATTGCCCATCCAGTGGTTGTAGGTGTTGATCCACTGCTCGGGGTAGAACTTGACCGCGCCGCTCTCGACGGCATCGACCGCGCCCTGGGCAATGCTGCGGCCGGTGCTGGCGCTGACCTTGTTGACGGCCACAAACCATTGATCGGTCAGCATGGGCTCAATCACCTGGCCGGTGCGCTCGCAGCGTGGCACCATCAGCTTGTGCTTCTTGACCTCAACCAGGAAGCCCTGGGCCTCCAGGTCGGCGACGATCTTCTTGCGGGCGACAAAACGGTCCAGGCCGCGGTAGGCCTCGGGGGCTTCGTCATTGATCTTGGCGTCCAGGGTCAGCACGCAGATCATGGCCAGACCGTGGCGCTGGCCGACGGCGTAGTCGTTGGTGTCGTGCGCGGGCGTGACCTTGACCACGCCGGTGCCGAACTCGCGGTCCACGTAGTCGTCGGCAATCACGGGGATGCTGCGGCCGCACAGTGGCAGGGTCACCTGCTTGCCGATCAGGGCGGCATAACGCTCATCTTCCGGGTGCACCATCACGGCCACGTCGCCGAGCATGGTCTCGGGGCGGGTGGTGGCCACGGTCAGATCGCCGGAGCCATCGGCCAAGGGGTAGCGAATGTGCCAGAGGAAGCCGTCTTCCTCTTCGCTGCTGACTTCCAGATCCGACACGGCGGACTTCAGCACCGGGTCCCAGTTGACCAAGCGCTTGCCGCGGTAGATCAGGCCTTCGTCGTAGAGTTTGACGAAGGTGTCGCGCACCACGTGCGAGAGCTTCTCGTCCATGGTGAAGTATTCATGGTCCCAGGACACCGAGTCGCCCAGGCGGCGCATCTGGCCGGTGATGGTGTTGCCGGACTCCTGCTTCCATTCCCAGACGCGGGCGACGAAGTTCTTGCGGCCCAGGTCGTGGCGGGTCTTGGCACCCTCCGCGCCTTTGTCCGCCAGCTGGCGTTCCACCACGATCTGGGTGGCGATGCCGGCATGGTCGGTGCCCGGCACCCACAAGGTGTTGTGGCCCAGCATGCGGTGGTAGCGCGTCAACGAGTCCATGATGGTCTGGTTGAATGCGTGGCCCATGTGCAGGGTGCCGGTCACATTGGGCGGCGGCAGCTGGATGCTGAAGGACTCGCGGCTCGCATCCAGGGTGGGCTTGTACAGGCCTTTTTGCTCCCACAAAGGGCCCCAATGGGCTTCGAGGGCGGCGGGCTCAAACGATTTGGCAAGTTCGGTCATGGCACAAGGGTCGCTGCTGAGAAAACGGCAAAGGGGCCGGTGCACCAGCATTCAGCCAGCACCCGGGCCCCAGTTCGGCCGGAATATGGATGGGAGGAAAAGCACAAAAAGGGATGGCGCGATTGTCCACCATGCGCGCGCCTTCGCGCCTGGGGGCAGCGCCTCAGGGAAACAGCACGTCGAGCAGATGCTCGGCCCAACTTTCACGCGGGGCAAAACGGTCCTGGCAGGGGATCAAGGAACTGCGCCCCGCGGGGTCCAGCATGCACAGGCCCACCGCCAAGGCCTGGCGTTCGCGTTCCACGCGCACCAAGGCACGCGCGAACAGACCCAAGCACAGCGACAGCAGGATCAGGCAAATCAGCAAAGACTTGGGCGCGCGGCGCCAGGTGTTCAGGGCAGGGCGGTTCATGGTGGGGCGGTGTCAGCGCTGTGCCTCTCCAGCAAAAAAGCCCCGCAGGGCGGCGACGGCTCGCAGTCTATGCGAGCCGTTGCTGAGGGAGCCTGTGTCGGAGGGTGAACAAAACCCGTATTGCTCGGGTTCGACAGCCTTGCTTGCTCACATGAACAAATGTTCCCCCGCGTTCTCACCGCCCAGCACCACATAGTTGACCTTGCGCAGGTCCGCCAGGCTGCGGCCGCCGGCGTAGGAGATGGAACTTTGCAAGTCCTCGCGCATCTCGCGCAAGGTGTCGGCCAGCTTGCCCTTCACGGGCTCCAGGATGCGCTTGCCTTCCACATGCTTGTACTCGCCCTTGTTGAAGTCGCTGGCCGAGCCGTAGTACTCCTTGTAGAGCTTGCCGTCGACCTCCACCGTGTTGCCGGGTGACTCCTCATGGCCGGCGAACAGCGAGCCGATCATGACCATGGCGGCGCCAAAGCGCATGCTCTTGGCGATGTCGCCATGGTGGCGGATGCCGCCGTCGGCGACGATGGGCTTGGTTGCCACGCGGGCACACCATTTCAGGGCCGAGAGCTGCCAGCCGCCGGTGCCGAAGCCGGTCTTGAGCCGGGTGATGCAGACCTTGCCGGGGCCGATGCCGACCTTGGTCGCGTCTGCGCCCCAGTTCTCCAGGTCGATCACGCCCTCGGGCGTGCCGACATTGCCGGCGATCACAAAGGTCTCGGGGAGGCGCTGCTTGATGTGGGCAATCATGCGCTGCACGCTTTCGGCATGGCCGTGGGCGATGTCGATGGTGATGTAGTCGGCGCCCACGCCTTCGGCGGCCAGTCGGTCGATGACGGCATAGTCGGCGGCCTGCACGCCGGAGCTGACGGAGACCAGCAAGCCCTTGCTGCGCATGGACTTGGCGTATGCCACCGTGTCCAGGTCGAAGCGGTGCATGACGTAGAAGTAGCCATTGGCGGCCAGGTGCTCGGTGATGTGTTCGTCCACCACCGTCTTCATATTGGCCGGCACCACTGGCAGCTTGAAGCGCTGGGGCCCGAACTGGACCGAGGTGTCACATTCGCTGCGGCTTTCCACGCGGCATTTGCGGGGCAGGAGCAGGATGTTGTCGTAGTCAAAGATTTCCATGAGTCGAATCGTTCGCAAGTTTCGGGCTGCGTTCATGCAGTGCAGACCCTGGGCTGCGAGCACTTGACTTGGAGATCCGGCCGGCGCGGCGTCTCGGGAAAGAGTCACGCCTGCTTTGCATCCGCGAAGCCACCAGCGAGGGTGGTACGGACGAAAAAACCGGACGCCAAAATTTGGGCCCGGTGAACGATTCTACGCCGATCTTGCCCGGCTTCGTTCCACAAACTCGGCGAAAAGCTGGAGCTGGCCCTCAGTTCTCACCGCATGTAGTCTGGCTACACTGCCTGCCACACCCGGGCCATTCAGGCTCCGCGACACCCAAAGGTTCCATCCCATGCATTCCGTCGTCATCAGCGGCACCGGTCTTTACCAGCCGCCCCACATCATCAGCAACGCCGAACTGGTGGCTGCCTTCAACGCCTACGCCGATCTGCAGAACGCCCAGCATGCCGATGAAATCGCGGCCGGCACGCGCGCGCCGCTGACGCATTCCAGCGTCGAGTTCATCGAAAAAGCATCCGGCATCAAACAGCGTTATGTGATCGAGAAGGACGGCGTGCTCGACCCCACGCGCATGTACCCGCGCTTTCAGGAGCGCAGCGACGACCAGCTCTCGCTGATGGCCGAGATCGCTGTGGACGCGGCCCGCAAAGCCATTGCCGCCGCGGGCAAGCAGCCGGCCGATGTGGACGCCATCTTCTGCGCCAGCGCCAATATGCAGCGGCCCTATCCGGCCATGGCGGTCGAGATCCAGCAGGCCCTGGGCGCCAGCGGCTATGGCTTCGACATGAATGTGGCCTGCTCCTCGGCCACCTTCGCCATCGAGCAGGCCTATAACGCCGTGCGCTCGGGGGCCTCGAAATGCGTGCTGGTGGTCAACCCCGAAATCACGTCCGCCCACCTGGAGTGGAAAGACCGCGACTGCCATTTCATCTTCGGCGATGTCTGCACGGCCCTGATCATCGAGCGCGCCGACACGGCCACTTCGGCCGACCAGTGGGAGATCCTGGGCACCAAGCTGGTGACCCAGTTCTCCAACGCCATCCGCAACAACTTCGGTTTCATGAACCGCGCCGAAGACAGCGACCCGAATGCGCGCGACAAGACCTTCAAGCAAGAAGGCCGAAAGGTCTTCAAGGAAGTCGTGCCCATGGCCGCCGCCCACATCGAGGCCCATCTGGGCACGCTGGAGACCGCGCCCGCCACGGTGCGCCGTTTCTGGCTGCATCAGGCCAATCTGGGCATGAACCAGCTCATCATCAAAAAGCTGATCGGTGAAAGCATGGGCGCCTCCGGTTCGGACGTGGCACCGCTGATTCTCGACACCTATGCCAACACCGCCTCGGCCGGCTCCATCATTGCCTTCCACGAGCACCGCGCCGATCTGAAGACCGGCGATCTGGGCGTGATCTGCTCTTTCGGCGCTGGCTATTCCATCGGCAGCGTGATCGTCAAGAAGCGCTGAGCCCGCGGCACGCCCCAGCGCTGCTGGCCGTTTAGGGCAAGGGCGCGGAGGCAACCTCGCTGGCCGCAGACGGTGGGCTCAGGCTCGCCGTGCCATCGAGGCCGATGGCACGAATACTCGCCTCGCCGGCGAATTCTTCAAAGCTCCAGTCGCCGTTGGCGCCACGCAGCAGGCCTTCGGCTGGCGGCGCGATTTCCTGAACCGGCTTGTTGCGCAGGGCCACGCTCATGAAATCGATCCAGACCGGCAGGGCCAGGCCGCCGCCCGATTCGCGGTCGCCCAGCGAGCGCGGCTGGTCGTAACCGATCCAGACCACGGTGGCCAGGCTGGGCTGGAAGCCGGCGAACCAGGCGTCGACGGCATCGTTGGTGGTGCCGGTCTTGCCGTACAGGTCGGGGCGGCGCAGCGTGCCCTGGGCGCGCGCAGCTGTGCCGCTGCGCGTCACTTCCTGCAGCAGGCTGGCGGTCACAAAGGCATTGCGCTCCGAAATGGCGCGCTGGTCTTCGGTCAGTTGGGCTTTTGGGGCTTCGAACAAGACCTGACCCTTGCTGTCGGTGATGCGCTGGATGATGACGGGCGGCAGGCGGTAGCCGCCGTTGGCAAACACCGCGTAGGCGCTGGCCATCTGCAAGGGCGTGACCTCGCTGGTGCCCAGGGCCAGGGTGAGGTTCTCGCGGCCGGCGTCGATTTCGATGCCAAAGCGCGAGGCCCATTCCCGCACCCGCGCCGGCCCGATCAGCTGGGTGATGCGGATGGTCACCATATTCTTGGAGCGGGCCAGGGCCTGGCGCACGCTCATCAGGCCGTCGAACTTGCCGTCCGAGTTCTTGGGCTCCCAGTCGCCAAAGACCAAGGGTTCGTCGGGCACCACGGTGCTGGGGCTGACGCCTTGTTCCAGCGCGGCCGAGTAGACGATGGGCTTGAAGCTGGAGCCCGGCTGGCGCTTGGCCTGGGTGGCGTGGTTGTACTGCTTGCGATTGAAATCAAAGCCACCGACCAGGGCATGGACGCGGCCGGTGCCGGGCTCCAGCGCCACCAGTGCACCTTCGGCCTCGGGCGGCTGGACGATGGACCAGGCGCCTTGCGGCTCGGCCTTGCTGGGCGCGCCGCGCATCACGCGCACGATGGCGCCGGGGCGCAAGCGGCTGGCTTCGCGCGCTTTGTCTGACAGGGCCGAATGCACGCCGCGCAAGGCCTCGCCGCTGAGTGTCAGCTCCTCGCCGCTCTGCATCACCGCACGTACTTTCTGCGCCGAGGTTTGCAGCAGCACGGCCGCGCGCAGATCGTCCTGGTCTGGGTGTTCGGCCAAGGCTTGGGCGATGGCGCTGTCGCGTTCGGCCTCGTCGTCCGGCAGGGCGACAAAGCCTTCCGGGCCGCGGTAGGGCTTGCGCTTTTCCAGCTCCAGCAGGCTGCGGCGCAGGGCCCGGTAGGCGGCGGCCTGTTCTTGCGAAACCAAGGTGGTGTAGACGCGCAAGCCCTTGGTGTAGGCCTCCTCGCCGTACTGCTCAAAGACCACGTCACGCGCCATTTCGGCGGCAAACTCGGCATGGACGCGCGCGTCCTGGGGCGAGCGGATGTGCAGTTTCTCGGCCTTGGCGCTCTCGGCTTGCTCGGCCGTGATGACGCCGGTGTCCACCATGCGGTTGATCACCAGATGCTGGCGGCGGCGTGCGCGCTCCGGGTTGACCGCCGGGTTGGCATAGGCCGGGTTTTGCGGCAGGCCGGCCAGCATGGCGGTTTCGGCGATGGAGAGATCCTTGAGCGTCTTGCCGTAGTAGGCGCCGGCCGCGGCCTCGAAACCATAAGCCCGCTGACCCAGATAGATCTGGTTCATATAGACCTCGAGGATCTTCTGCTTGCTCAGCTCGCTTTCCAGCTTCATGGCCAGCAAGGCCTCGACGAATTTGCGCGAGTAGACCTTTTTCTTGGTCAGGTAGAGGGTGCGCGCCAGCTGCTGGGTGATGGTGGAGGCGCCTTGGGTGCGGCCTTGCGTGGCATTGGCCACCACGGCACGCAGGATGCCGGGCAGGTAGATGCCGCTGTGCTCGTAGAAATTGCTGTCTTCGATGGCCAGCAAGGCGTCCTGCATCAGCTTGGGGATCTGGTCCAGCGGCAGGTATTTGCGCCGCTCGGTGCCGAACTCGCCGATCAGCACCTCGTCGCTGGTGAAGACCCGCAGCGATTGCTTGGGCTGGTAGTCGTTCAGCTCGGCCAGATCGGGCAGGGTGGGATAGATCAGCGCGGCCGCAACGCCGAGCAGCAGGGCGATCAGGCTCAGCGCCACGGCGCCGATCACAAGCAGTTTCTTCAAGGGCGATCACGGCGCGCCAGGCGCCGGGCTGAGAGGAAGCCGCGATTATGGCGGGCGGGCCGGCCTGCGCCCCCCCGGCCCGCCTGGCATCGCGGCGTCAGCTTTTCGGTATCTGCCCGCGGGCGGTCTCAGATCCGGTAGCCCAGGCTCAACCACAGGCGCGGCTTGTGGCGGGTGATGGGGTCAGCTTGCGGCTCGCCACCCTTGAGGCTCCAGGCGGCGGCGGCTTCCAGCTGCCAGCGCTCGCCGTTGACGCGCACGCCCAGGCCGGCACCGGCCAGGGTGCGGTAGTTCTGTGCGGTGCCGGCGGTGGGCACGGTGTTGATGCGCACCCGGCCGGCATCCAGCATGACAAACGGCGTGGCGGCGCCGATGTTATGCCGCAGCTCCAGCTGGGCCAGGGCGCCGCGGTCGCCCACGCCTTCGCCGCTGGGGTAGGCACGCACGCCGCTGATGCCGCCCAGGCTGATGCGTTCGCTGGAGTCGAGGTTTTTGTCAGCCCATTGCGCGCTGAAGCGGGCATAGAGGCTGCTGTCCGGTGTGAACACGGTTTGCTGCTGCACCAGGTCGAGGTTGAACTTGAGGAAACGACCGCGCGTCTGGTTGCTGTCCAGACCGACCAGGGCGTCGGACAGGCGCAGGCGCCCGTTGGTGACGCTCAGACTGCCGTAGCTGATGCCGCCGAGGCCCAGGCTGTTGCGGCGATCGAAGTCAAGTGAGAGCGGCAGGCTCTGGCTGGATTTGTCGTCGCTGCCATTGAGCGTGCGGTCCTGCAGGCGCTTGTACTGGTAGCGCATGGAGAGCTTTACATTGGCGGCATTGCTGCGCAGCACCGGGTAGCTCAGACCCAGGGAGGCGGTCTTGGCATAGCCTTGCGCCTTTGAATCGGCGAACTCCTTGCCCAGCTGGTAGTCGCTGTGCGAGTAGCTGGCCTCGGCGCGCAGGCCGTGCCGCCCCAGCGGGCGCGAGTAGCCCAGGCTGCCCAGCCAGAGCTTTTGATCGCTGAACAGGCTGCGCAGACTGACTTGGTCACCCAGCGAGAAGGGGCTGTTCCAGTCCAGATTGAGCTGCAGGCGGTGGGCACCGCTGTAGCGGTTGCCATGGTTGTCGGCGCCGATCGAACCGACCAGGGCGGGTGCGGGGGCCAGCTCCACCAGCAGGTCGCCGGTGCCGACCTTCTCACCGGGTTGCATCAACGGGGTGACGGCCACACCGGGCAAGTCACCGAGGATCAAGACGCTGCGCTCCAGCTCCGGGCTGCGGATCACAGTGTCGGGCTGCAGCATCGACAGGTAAGGCGCGGCCTGCTCGGCCCAGTCCGGCCGGCTGCTGATCGGCTTGATCTGACCGTAGCGGCCTTCGAGCAGTTCCACCCGCAGCGTGCCATCGCTGAGCTCTTGCGGTGGCAGGTAGGCGCGGGCGAAGGGATAGCCGGCTTGTTGGTAGAACAGACCGACCCGCTCGGCCAGCGACTGCAGGCCGGCCAGATCAAGCTCGGTGTTGAGCAGATCGGCCACGGCCGCTTCCAAGGTCTTGCTGTCGATGACGCTGTTGCCGCCAAAACTGAGGGCCTTGACCTGCACCTTGCGCCCGCCCGGCAGGGCCAGCTGGCTCTTGGGGTTGTTGAGTTTGAGCTGCACACCGGGCTTGGGTGCATCCGGTGGGGCCCGGCGGCTTTGCTGCAGGATCTGCCCGGCATCCGGCGCCGCTTGCGCATGGGCGGCCATCGGTGCGGCCAGGGCCAGCAGGCTGGAGACGGCCACGGCCACAAGGTGGGCCGGGTAGGGGGCTGAGTGGTGGTCCATGGCGGCGTGGGGGGAGTAGGGTTTCAAGGCCTGCGAAGACAGGGGTTTGCCATGGGGCTGGCTCATTTCTTGTCCTCCCGCTGGCCGTCGTTGCCGGTGCTGTTGGAACTGCTGCCGGGATCGGGCAAGCGAATGCCGCCTTGGCGGACAAAGATGCGCGTGCCGCCAACGCTGGTGTTGCCGCTGCCGAGCAAAGCGGCAGACGAAGGCGCGTTGCCACCGTCACTGCTGCTGCTGCTGCTGCTGCTCGTTTCACCCGTCGCGGACGTCGCCGCGGGAGTGGCTGCTCCGGGCGCTGCGGCTGAGCCGCTTGGCGTGGGCGCCGGCCCGGAGTCCACCAGCTGCAGGCCGCTGGAGCTGGCCGCGCCGCTGGGCAGGCTGCCTGTTGGGCTGCTGCTGATGACAAAGGTCAGCGCGGGTTGATTGCCTGCGATCACATTGGCATTGAGTGCCGGCGAGATGCTCAGCTCGCCGTCACGGCGGGTGATGGCGTAATTGCTGTTGCTCAAATTCGCCGCCAGGATGGCATGTGCGCCCACCGATTCGCCGGCCACCCGGCTCAGGCTGCCAGCGAGGCTGTCGCCGGCCACCAGGTTGCCCTCGGTGATGCTGAAGCTCAGCGCGGGGTCGGGGGCGCCAAAGGTTTTTTGCTTGTTGTCGGCCTGGACCGTGATCGGGCGCGGTGTCACGGCCAACTGGCCGGGCAGGGCGGTGATCGCGTAGTTGCTGTTGCTCAGGGCGCTGGCATCGATGGTGTAGCTGCCGACGTTCTCGCCAGCCGCCCGGCTCAAGGCGCCGCTGAGTGCATCGCTGCCGACCAGATTGCCGCTGCTGATCTGGTAGCTCAAGCTCGGATCGGCGTTGCCATAGACCTTGCTCTTGTTGTCGGCCGTGACGGTCAGCGGCCGTGGGCTGATGCTCAGGCTGCCGTTCTGCGCTGTGATCGCGTAGTTGCTGTTGCTCAGGGCACTGGCATCGATGGTGTAGCTGCCGACGTTCTCGCCAGCCGCCCGGCTCAAGGCGCCGCTGAGCGCATCGCTGCCGACCAGATTGCCGCTGCTGATCTGGTAGCTCAGACTCGGATCGGCGTTGCCGTAGACCTTGCTCTTGTTGTCGGCGGTGACGGTGATGGGGCGTTGCTCAATGGTCAGCGCTCCATTGATGCTTGTGATGAGGTAGTTGCTGTTGCCGGATGCCGCCGCGCTGATGGCATAGCTGCCGACGTTCTCCCCGGCTGTGCGTTGCAGCACGACATTCAAGGGATCGTTGCCGATCAAGGAGCCACTGCTGAGGCTCCAAGTCAACGCCGGGTCTATGTTCCCGTAGACCTTTGACTTCGATGTCGCACTGATTGTGATCGGGCGCGCGTCGATGCTTCCAGTGAAGGAACCGCTCAGCGTGTAGTTCCCCGCATCGCTGCCCGACAAGGTCAGACCCGTCAGGGTCACTGGTTTGGCTGTGCCGGCGTTTGCGTCCGCAAAGCTGGCGGTCGGTGTGCCGGAGATGGTGACCACGTCGCCCGCCAGTCCTGTGACGGAGGGGCTTCCTGTGAGAGTTGCGGTCAAGGTTCCGTCGTAGACACGTGGGCTGACGCTCAGTCCGCTCAGGCTCACCGCGCGTGCTCGGACCTGTAACTCTTGGTTGCGGGTGGTGTCATCTTCAAATCCGTAGCCCAGGCCGCTGCTGAGTCCATGGCTGTACTGCAGGTCATGGGCGCCGACGGTGGGCCGCGATGCACTTGAGGTGCCGCCCCCGATCACCACGGTCGCGCTGCCGCTGGACAACAAATCGCCCGTATCCCCGTTGACGGCGCCACTGAGCTGATGGGTGGGTGTGGCGAGGGTCTCGCCATACACCGAGCTCTGGTCCGCAAAACTCACGCGCAGGCGAGGCTGCTCCCGGTACAGCGCATACAAGCCCGTGCCGAGTGCGGCCGCTGTGCCGTCGAATCCTGCACTGGCTTCATCGCTGTTGTAGCGGAAGCGGCCGCTGCCTAGACCCAGCAAGCCCGTCAAACCCGTGCTGCCAGAGATGCTGCCCGAGTACAGCGTGGCACGACCGCCGCTGCCAGTCTGGATGCTTCCCTGTGCACCAATTTGGAGGTCTCCACCACTGCTGCTTCCTGCACTGGCACTGCGCCCCGCGTTGAGCACGATGGCACCGACGCTGGTGTCGGTGCTGAGCACCGGGCGATTGATGCTCAAGTTCCCGCTGAGGGTGCTCAGATGGATCGGTCCGTTGGCGCTGACCCCATTGGTGCCTCCCAACACGTCAATCGAGAGGGGGCCAGTATTGATCAAATTCAGCGCGCCGCCGACGTTGGCCGCGAGCGTGCCGATCGAGTGCGTGGCCCCCGAGAGGTCGAAGCCAGCTGCGGTTCCGCGCAAGACGACAGAAGCGGCATTGATGGGTTGGCCGCTGGTCACCGTACCGGTTCCCGTGGATTCCAACGTGAGTGCTTGGCCCGGCGCATGGATCCCCGAAACTCCCTGGACCGTCCCGATATCAAAGGGCTGGCTGCTCTTTGCCAACACCGTGCCGCCCGCTTGAAGCGCCAGACTGGTGAATGCAAAGCTGTCGTCGCTCAAAGTGACCGAGCCTCCAGCTTGCACGGCAAGGCTGGCTGAAGAGAGACCGCCTGCGCTCGCGGTGACGTTGCCGGCGCTTTTGAGGATGGCACTGGCAGCGGTGGTGTTGATATCGCTGCTGATCACCAGGTCAGGGCCGCTTGTGCTGCCCAGTTCAAGCACGGGGGCGTCCAGCGTGCCCGCGCCACTGGTGCTGAGGCTGAGTGAGACGCCCGGTGAGAGTGCCTGTACCGAAACCTTTCCTGGGGCCTCGACAGGGCGCGTGACGTTGATCTGATTGCCAGTCAGGCGCACTTCGCCTGAGGTGTTGGCGACCTTTCCGCCTGTGACATTGATTCGATCGTTGATCAACTCCAGGCGTGTGCTTGCACCGACCGTGGTGTCGGACACCACGGTGGTGATTCCCGTGCCGTCACTGCGCCCGATGGTGATGTTCGAGAAGCCATTGAGTTGGCCGAGGGTTGCTTGTGTGATCGTCATCCCGCCGCCGCT
The DNA here is from genome assembly GCF_002885975.1 of Paucibacter aquatile. Lineage (NCBI taxonomy): Bacteria > Pseudomonadati > Pseudomonadota > Betaproteobacteria > Burkholderiales > Sphaerotilaceae > Roseateles > Kinneretia aquatilis. The sequence goes on from NZ_POSP01000004.1 coordinate 624,121, forward strand.
GCCGGCGGCACCGACATCAATATTGGCGCTTGGGTTGAAGGGTTGCAGGGTAATGGCCGCCGAATTGCCCGTGAATGCGCTGTTGAAGGCAAAGTCGTTGGCCGATAAGGTCAGGCTGCCTCCCGCGAGCATGGAGGCCGTGGAATTGAAAGTGATCGTGCCCGACGTGCTGATGCCCGAACCCGCGCCGAAGCTCACAGGGGAACTGATCGTCACATTGCTGGTCGATTGGACCAAGGAGTTGATCTGGGTGCCTGTCCCGCCAAAGGTGGCGCTGCCTGCGCCCAGATTGAGACCCCCGTTGATCTTGACCGTGCCGGTCATATTGCTGGTCATGTTGCCGCCGCCCGTTGCGACGGCGCCCAAGAATTCAACGTTGACCACGGCCGAGTTGGTCAAACCGAAGCGTGTCCCGGGGGTGACGGTGACGCTGCCTCCATTGGTTGTGATGCTCCCGAAGGCGCGAATCGGATCTGCAGCGGATGATCGTTTGGTGTTGAAAACCACCGAAGCACCGGCCGTCTCGATATTGCCGACCGTGATGGACGATGCGGTGTACGTGCTGGATGCACTGCTGTTGGAAGCGTTGTTCCGGCTGGAGACAGATCCGCCCTGGAATGTCAGGGTGCTGCCGGCGCCTTGGTTGAGGACGATCTTGTCGTTGATGTCCCGCATCGTGAAGCCGCCCGAGCTGGAAGGCCCGCTCTCGTCGTTGGCGAAGAACGACATATTGGTGGCAGAGAGGTTGAGGACGTTGTCTGACAGGTTGTTGATGATGATGTCGGTGACCGCAGTCAGCACCACATCCCCGGTCAGGCCTTCCAGCACGGTTTCTGGAATCGAGTAGCTGTTGAAGTTGGACTGGTTCGCCCAGTCAGAAGGCGTGCCCGTCTGACCTGAGCTGCCGTCGGTGATGGTCAGGGTGTTGGGGTCCAGCAGCAACAAGCCGGCCCTGCCACGGATGGCGGATGTATCGACCTTGCCGCTGAAGCCTAGCCCTTGCTTGCCAGAGACTTCTACCTGTCCCCCATGGCCTCCCAGGGCGCCGCCAACGGCTGAGATCGAGCCTGCAAAGCTGGTGAAACCATCGGACCATACGACCACGGTTCCCCCGTCACCTTGCGACATGCCATCGGCATCGATCTTTGCGCCGGGCAGTAGCAAGACCTCCTGGGCATTGTGGATGCGGCTGTCTTGACCCTGCCAGCCGCCACCCACTTGAACCAGCCCTCCGCCCGCGCCGCCTGAAGCATGAATGCGGCTGTCCTGCGGCAGCAAGACGCGTGGCGCGGTCGCGCTGACATGACCCGCCGCACCAGCGCTTGCGCTGACGTCCAGGGTGCCCCCAGCGATCACCATGCCGCTGTCTGCCTCCAGGGCGATTCGTCCGCCTGGACCTTCATTGAGTGCTCGTGCCTCGGTGATGCCCGTGTGGTTGATCACCGTCTGCGTCAGCCGGCCCGCGGCCCTGGCCGTCAGGTAGACCAGCCCTCCATCGGCTCGTATTGCGCCGCCTTGTTCAATCAGCGCATCGATGGCGGCCTCGTCGATCTTGAGTTTGACCGGGCCGCCCAGGTCCAGCGTGACCTTGGCGCCGGCACCCATCAGCACCTGGCCGCCGGGCGACTGGATGCTGCCGCTGTTGCTGATGCGTGCCGCGATCAAGGCGACCGAACCGCCCTGGGCGGCCTGGATCAGACCCTGGTTGACGATGGCCTGGCTGTTGCTGCCTTCAAAGCGGTAGCGCCCGGCCAGAAAGTCCTGGTTGTCCAGGTTCAAGGTGCTGGCCACCAGGGCGCCGACATTGACCTGGGCGCTGGGCGTGAACAGCACGCCGTTCGGGTTCAGCAGGAAAACCTGACCGTTGGCCTTGAGAGCGCCCTGGATGGTCGAGACCTCATTGCCCAGCACCCGATTCAAGGCCACGGCGTTGCGGCTGGGCTGAAGGAACTCGACGCTGTGGCCGGCGCCGATATTGAAGCTGCGCCAGTCGGTGATCAGCTGGGCGCTGCTCTGCTGCACGGTCAAGACCTGGCCCCGCTGGCTGATCTGGGCTTGGCCGGCCACCACCTGCCCGCCGCTGGGCAGCGGGGCGGACAAGGCGGCCCAGGCCACGCCACTGGCTGGACCCAGCAGAGCCAGGCTCAGCGCACGAACCAGTGCTCGGCAGGCCACCGGCGGGCAATTCGGTCGAAGCATGGGGGCATGGCGGCCTTGGGAGGGCGGGCATTTCATGTCGTGTGTTGACACAACGGGGATGAGGCTCATGTGCGCGCTCCAGGATGAGGGAGGAGAGGATGAACGGACTGTTGGCAGGGCAAGGCGAGCCGATCAGTCTGGCCATTTCGAGAGGTCCGCCTCGTTCTATCGGCGCAACGTGCGTGCGCTTGAGTGTGAAATAGTTGCCAAACATCGGGCTTGAATTGCTGGCGACCCGCAAGCGAGGGATGGCCAGGGGCGAGGGATGGCCTCGCATTCCCGCCCGCCCGGTGTCTGGATGCTTCGGTCAGCGCGGCGCATGCGTTACGCTGCGCGCCATGAGTGAATTCAGCTTTTTTTGGCACGACTACGAAACCTTTGGCCGGGTGCCGCGGCGCGACCGGCCGGCCCAGTTTGCAGGCGTGCGCACCGATGCCGATTTGAACGAGATCGGCGAGCCGCTGATGCTGTACTGCCAGCCCAGCCCGGACAGCCTGCCCGACCCCGAGTCCTGCCTGCTGACCGGCATCCTGCCGCAGACCTGCCTGGAGCGAGGCGTGCCCGAGCATGCCTTCGCGGCCGCCATCGAGGCGGCGCTGGCCGAGCCCGGCACGGTGGGCGTGGGCTACAACACCATCCGTTTCGACGATGAGGTGACGCGCCATCTGTTCTGGCGCAATCTGATCGACCCTTACGCGCGTGAGTGGCAGAACGAATGCGGGCGCTGGGACATCCTCGATGTGGTGCGCTGTGCCTATGCCTTGCGACCTGAGGGCATCGAATGGCCACGCCACGAGGATGGCCGCCCGTCCTTCAAGCTGGAGCACCTGACCGTGGCCAACGGCTTGGTGCACGAGGCGGCCCACGATGCGCTCAGCGATGTGCGCGCCACCATCGCCCTGGCGCGCTTGCTCAAGACCGCCCAGCCCAAGCTCTTTGACTTCTGCCTGCGCCTGCGCAAGAAAGACGCGGTCTGGGCCGAGATCGGCGTTGGCCGGCCTTTTCTGCACATCTCGGGCATGTACGGCCCCGAGCGCGGCTGCATCGCCCTGGTTTGGCCGCTGGCGCCGCACCCGACGAACAAGAACGAGCTGATCGTCTGGGACCTGGCCACCGACCCCGCCGAGCTGCTGACCCTGAACGCAGCCGACATCCGCGGCCGCATGTTCGTCAAGCAGGAGGATCTGCCCGAGGGCCAGACCCGGCTGCCGATCAAGACCATCCACATCAACAAGTCGCCCGTCGTCATCGGCAACCTCAAGACCCTGAGCCCGACCATGGCCGAGCGCTGGGGGCTGGATATGGCCCAGGGCCTGGCCCATGCCCAAATGCTGATGGAGAAAGGCCGCTTGCTCGATGGACTCTGGGGCGATGTCTTCAAGCGCGAAGCGACGCCCGGCCCGGCGGATGTGGACGAAGACCTCTACGGCGGTTTCATCGGCCCCGATGACCGCCGTGCCTTGCAGCGCTTGCGCAGCCAGACGCCCGAGCAGATCGCCCAGCGTGCGGCCGAGGGCAAGCTCACGTTTGCCGACGAGCGGCTGGCCGAGCTGGTGTTCCGCTACCGCGCGCGTAACTTCCCGGCCAGCCTCAGCGCGGCCGAGGCACAGCGCTGGCAGGCCCATTGCGCCGCCCGCCTGCACGAGGGCGCCGGCGGCGCGCAGACCCTGGCGGCGTTTTTCGAGCGTGTGGACGAGCTCAGCGAAGCGGCCGATGAGCGCGGCCAGGACATCCTGGGCGCACTCTACGAATACGCGGAGCAGATCGCCCCGGAAGCTTGAGCCCGGCCCTGCCCGCGCGGCGGGGCGTGGCTCATCACATCAACTCGGCACTGCGCATCAACAAGCGGGCCAGCTGCCCGCTGCTTTGCATTTCGGCCATGCCTTTGTTGAAGGCAGTGACGCGCGACCCGTGGGCGGCGTGAGCTCGGTTGAAGGCCATGTAGAGCGGCATGTCCGCCACCGAGGGTTCCAGCCAGACCAGAGATGCCGCCGCCTCGGACAGCTGGCGGCGCAGCAAGTACGCCGCCACGCCTTTGTCCACCAGGGCCAGATCGATGCGGCCCGCTTGCAGCTTGCGAAGATTGCCCAGGTCGTCCAGGGCTTCGTCGCATTGCAAGTTCGCCTGTTCGAAGGCGGGCGGGTTGGCGTAGCCGCGCACGATGCCGATGCGCAGGTGTTTCAAGCGACTCAGCTCGCGCACATCGAAGCGGCGATCGCTGCGCGCCATGAAGCCGATCCGGTTGGCAATGCCCAGAGGCTGCGGAAAGCTGAGATAGCCTTCGCGCTCGGGGTTGCGCCAGACGCCGATGACCCCGTCCCACAGGCCGCGCTGCAGCTCGGCAATCAGGCGAGACCAGGGGCGGAAGTCCATCTCCAGGGTCAGGCCGGTGCGGGCCAGGGCGGCGCGGGCAATGGCGATCGCCGGTCCGCCCTCGCTGCTTTCCTGCGTGGTGTAGGGCGGGAACTCGGTGGCCACCACGCGCAAGACGCCTTCCGCGCTGCTGTTGGCCGGTGCCATGGACGGGACGGCCCGTGCCAGGGCTGGCGCGGCCAGAAGTGCCAGGGCATGGCGGCGATGGGGCATGAAGGGCAGCTCCTCAATCCTCGATTCGAAGGATGAAATCCGGCGCACGCTGGTGTTCGGGACGGCTCCCGCAGCATAAGCGGCTTGAGGGGCCCCGCGGGCTGGCGTAGGCTCATTGCAGCACGCTGGTGTGGCCTCCGTCATGAAATGGGTCCACGGCGTCTTGATGCAAGGAGCTGCTCATGGAATCGATGGCCTCGGGGTCTGAGCCCTGTATCGAGGTGAATGGGAAGGCGGCCGGGCGCGCGGGTGCGGGCTTGCAGCGCCGCCAGCTCTTGCAACTCAGCCCGGCCCTGCTACCGGCCGGGACTTGGGCTGCTGCAGCCCCGGCGCCGGCCTCAGCCATCAAGCCCCCCTTGCTGCTGGCACAAACACCGCGCGGTGGGCTGGACGGTTTGGCCGGGCGGGACTTGAGTCGCTACCTGGTCAGCGAGAAGTTCGATGGCGTGCGTGCCTACTGGACGGGCGAGCGTCTGCTCAGCCGCCAGGGCCTGGTCTTGGCGGCGCCGCCGAGTGTTCTGGCGCGCCTGCCGCCCCAGCAGCCCCTGGATGGTGAGCTGTGGATGGGGAGAGGGCGCTTCGAGGCCTGCTCGGCGGCGCTGAGGCGCAGCGCGCCGCGTGAGGACGAGTGGCAACAGATGCAGTACCTGCTGTTCGAGCTGCCCGGCGGGGCCGGTCCGTTCTCTGCGCGTGTGGCCCGTTTGCAGGAGATCGCGGCTGCAGCCGATACGCCGCTGCTGCGGGTCGTGCCGCAGGACCGCGTGGAGAGCCTGGCCGCACTCCGCCAGCGCTTGCAGGCGGTGCTGCGCGCCGGTGGCGAGGGCCTGATGCTGCACGAGGCCGATGCGCCGTACTTGAGTGGTCGTCATGAGGCCTTGCTCAAGCTCAAGACCCACGACGATGAAGACGCCTTGGTCATCGCCCACCTGCCGGGCCAGGGGCGCTGGAGCGGCCTGCTCGGTGCGCTGCGCGTGCGCAATGCCGCTGGCCAGGAGTTCAACATCGGCAGCGGCTTCAACGAGGCCCAGCGCCGCGCGCCGCCGCCGCTGGGCAGCACCGTCAGCTACCGCTACCGCGGGCTGACCGGCTCGGGCCTGCCGCGCTTCGCCACCTTTGTGCGCGTGCAGGAGCTGTAGCGCCGAGGCTGGTTCAGGGCGCCGGGCGCACCGGAGGCAGGGCGCTGCAGAGCTCGACGCGGTCGGGGCTGTGGACGAACCAGCCGCTGCGGTAGCGGCGCGAATCGAGCCAGCGCTTCCAGGTGGCGGTGTCGGTGCGCAGCACCTGCAGCTTGGGGCGCTCGGCCTCGGGCACATCGGCCAGCACGCGCACGCGCTGGATCGGCGTGCGTTGCTCGGCCTTCTCGTAAAAGCCCAGGGCGCCGGCGCCGCGGGGCAGGGCGCTGAGGCGTTCCATGCCTTGCAGCACGCGGCCGACGCTGGTGATGTTGAGGTCCAGGGCGCGCGGGGCATGGCCGATCACGGTGTAGAGCCCGCTGCCGTCGCTGGAGTCGGGTTCATTGCCGCGGGCGGCGCCGACCATGCTGTTGCAATGGGTCAGCCAGGCGTGGCCTTTCTTCGGGTCAGCCGCCACTGGCCAGCCCTGGACGAAGCCGACCTGGGGCGCCCAGCCATCGCGCTCCGGCAGGGCGCGGAAGTCCAGGCCTTTCAGCGCGCGGGAAAACTCGACCGGCGCCTTGGCCAGGTCCGCGGGCTTGGCGCGGGCGGTGGGCGCCTCGTCATCGGCATCGCCCCACTGGGTGACGTAGTTGTCCTGCACGCGGATGATGGCCAGGCCGTCGAAATAGCCGCCGCGGGCCAGCCGAACGATGTTGCTGGCATGCACGGGCGCGAACTCGCGCGCCAGTTCGATCACCACCGGGCCGCTGGCCAGCTCCATCAGCAGGGCATCCTCGGCCTTGACTTCGCGCCAGTCGCCGGGCTGGGCGGCGGCCAGCACATCGGCGCTGCTGGGGCGTTTGCCGGGGTCGGGCTGGCCGGCGGCCTGGGCGCTGGGGCTCAGCAGCAGGGCGGCTGCAAGGCTGGAGACAAGGCGGGTGGCCAGGGCGGGCAAGGTCTTGTGCATGGGAGCTCCTCCGTAGGGATGCGGTTGCAATCTGGCCGGCAGCATAGCCGCCGGCAGCGGGCCCGCGGCTGGGGAGAACCATGCCCCTGCCTACAATGCCGCCATGGCTTTTGTTCATCTGCGCACCCACACCGAATTTTCCGTCGTCGACGGCACCCTCAGAACCGATGACGCGGCCGCTGCGGCCGCCAAAGATGGGCAGATCGCCCTGGCCATCACCGACCTGGCCAATATGTTTGGCGGCATCAAGTTCTACAACGCCTGCCGCAAGAAAGGTGTCAAGCCGGTGCTGGGCGCCGACTGCTGGCTGGAGCCCGAGGGCTCGGACAAGAACCCGACCCGCCTGCTGCTGCTGGTGCAGAACTTCCAGGGCTATCTGAACATCTGCGAGCTGCTCTCGCGCGCCTGGATCCAGAACGTGCAGCGCAACCAGGCCTGCCTCAAATGGGAATGGCTGCAGGAGCTGAATGAGGGCTTGATCTGCCTCTCGGGCGCCCAGTTTGGCGGCCTGGGCCAGGCCTTGCTCAGTGGCGACAAGGTGCGGGCGCGCGATTGGGCGCAGCGCTTCTCGGCCATCTTCCCGAACCGCTTCTACATCGAGTTGCAGCGCGCCGGCCTGGCCGGCCAGGAGGCCCTGGTCCAGGCCAGCGTGCCCTTTGCGGCCGAGCTGGGCCTGCCGGTGGTGGCCACCCACCCGATCCAGTTCCTGGGCGAAGACGATTTCGATGCCCACGAGGCGCGCGTCTGCGTGGCCGAGGGCGAGACCCTGACCAACCCCAAGCGCATCAAGCGCTTCCTGCCGGGCCAATACTTCCGCTCGCAAGCCGATATGGAGGCGCTGTTTGCCGACATTCCGTCGGCGATCGCCAACACGGTGGAAATCGCCCGCCGCTGCTCCATCAGCCTGGTGCTGGGCAAGCCGCAGCTGCCCAATTTCCCGACGCCGCTGCTGGAAGACGGCACGCCCATGCCGATGGAGCAGTACTTCCGCCAGCTGTCCTTTGAGGGCCTGGAGGACCGGCTCAAGCTCTTGTACCCCGACGAGGTCAAGCGTGACGCCGAGCGGCCACGTTATGTGGAGCGCCTGGAGTTCGAGCTGAACACCATCATCAAGATGGGCTTCCCGGGCTACTTCCTGATCGTGGGTGACTTCATCAAGTGGGCCAAAACCCATGGCTGCCCGGTGGGCCCGGGTCGGGGCTCGGGTGCCGGCTCCCTGGTGGCCTATGTGCTCTTGATCACCGACCTGGATCCGCTGCAGTACAACTTGCTGTTCGAGCGCTTCCTGAACCCGGAGCGGGTGTCCATGCCCGACTTCGACATCGACTTCTGCCAGGGCAACCGCGACCGGGTGATCGATTACGTCAAGGAAAAATACGGCCGCCCGGCCGTCAGCCAGATCGCCACCTTCGGCACCATGGCCGCCAAGGCGGCCTTGCGCGACATCGGCCGCGTGCTGGGCATGGGCTATGGCCAGGTGGACTCCATCGCCAAGCTGATCCCGGCGCCGCCGGGCAAGACCGTGACCCTGGCCAAGCTGCCGGAGAACTTCGATCCTGAAAAGGAAAAGATGATCTACGCCCGGCACGAGGCGCCGGAGCTGAACGAGCGCGAGGCCCAGGAGGAAGAAGTGGCCGAGCTGCTCAAGCTGGCCGCACGGGTGGAAGGCATGGTGCGCAATATCGGCATGCACGCCGGGGGTGTGCTGATCGCGCCAGGCAAGATCACCGACTTCTGTCCGCAGTACCAGCAGCCGGGCTCCACCTCGGCCGTGAGCCAGTACGACAAGGACGACGTCGAGGCCATTGGTCTCGTGAAGTTCGACTTCTTGGGCCTGGCCACGCTGACGATTCTGGAGCTGGCCAAGGACTTCATCGTCGCCCGCTACCCGGACCAGAAGAACTTCGCCTTCGAGACCATTCCGCTCGACGACCGGCGCACCTACAAGCTGTTCTCGGATGGATTGACCGAGTCCGTGTTCCAGTTTGAATCGACCGGCATGCAGCGCATGTTGAAGGACGCGAAACCTTCGCGGCTGGAAGACCTGATCGCCCTGAACGCGCTCTACCGACCCGGTCCCATGGACCTGATCCCGACCTTTGTGGCGCGCAAGCACGGCAAGGAAGTGGTCGAGTATCCGCACCCGCTGACCGAGCCGGTGCTGGCCGAGACCTACGGCATCATGGTCTACCAGGAGCAGGTGATGCAGACCGCCCAGGTGCTGGGCGGTTACAGCCTCGGCGGCGCCGACATGCTGCGCCGGGCCATGGGCAAGAAGAAGGCCGAGGAGATGGCCGAGCACCGGGCCATCTTCCGCAAGGGCGCGGCCGTCAACGGCCTGGATGAGAAACAGGCCGACGAAGTGTTCGACCTGATGGAGAAGTTCGCGGGCTACGGTTTCAACAAGTCGCACGCCGCCGCCTACTCCCTGTTGGCGTACCACACGGGCTGGCTCAAGGTTCATTTCACGGCCGAATTCTTCGCCGCGAACATGACGATTGAAATGGACGACACCGACAAGCTCAAAGTCTTGTTGAATGACGCCAAGCTCTTCGGCATCGATTTCGAGCCGCCGAACGTCAATCTCGGTGTGCACCGGTTCGAACCCATCATGCCGGGCGACGGGGTGTTCCCGAACTGGGCGGCGCCGGGCACGCCGGGCGGCCGGCCCAAGCGCATCAATTACGGCCTGGGCGCGATCAAGGGCACGGGCAAGGGCGCGATCGACTCCATCGTCGCGGTGCGCCAGAAGGACGGCCCCTTCAAGAGCTTCTACGATTTCTGCTGCCGCATCGACCGCAAGGCCTGCAACAAGCGCGTGGTGGAAGCGCTGATCAAGGCCGGCGCTTTCGACAGCCTGGAGCCCGACCGTGCCCGCCTGCTGGCCAGCGTGGCCCGCGGCTACACCCATGCCGAAACCCAGGAGGCCAATGCCGACCAGGGCGGCCTGTTCGACTTCGGCGACACCCATGGCTCATCTACGGCCGAGCCCGATCTGGTGGACGTGCCGGCCTGGAGCATCAAGGAAAAGCTGACGCTGGAGAAGACGGCCATCGGCTACTACCTCAGCGGCCATCTGTTTGACCAAAGTGGCGACGAGGTGCGGCGCATGGTCAAGCGCCGCATTGCCAATGTTGAGGACGCCGCGCTGAGCCGCGAGGTGGTGATGCTGGCCGGCATCGTCAGCGATCTGCGCGTGATCAACGGCAACCGCGGCCGCGTGGCGATCTTCAAGCTCGACGACAAGAGCGACATCATCGAAGCCGTGGCCAACGAGGAACTGCTCAATCTGCACAAGGAGCTGCTGGTCGACGACGAGCTCTTGATCCTGCAGGGCAAGGTGCAGATCGACCGCTTTGCTGGCGGCTACCGCTTCAATGTCCAGGCCATCTGGGACCTGGCTGCGGCACGCACGCGATTTGGCCGTTACTTCTACGTGCCGGTCGGTGCGACCCTTCCGGATCTGAAGGAGGTGGTCAAGCAATGGCCGCCGCGCCAGGTGCAGACCGAGCAGGGTGTGACGCTGCTGGGCCTGAAGATCCAGACTCACCACTTCTTGCAGGGCGAGCACGAGGGTGCCGAGTTCCGGTTGGAGCTGGGCGAAGACAGCCGCTTCTGGCCCTGCGACGAGGCCCTGGCGCGCCTGAGCCAGTTTGGCGGCCCGGCGAAAGGCCAGGCCAAGCCCTTGCCGCAGGCGCAAATCATTTACGACGCCGGTTGACGTTGATTCTTGCAGCTGCATGACGCGGGCCACCGCATGCCTGCCCTGTGGCGGCTGGGCTGCAGGCCGTGGTGTTTTGCCCGCTTCTCGAGGCTTCGTCCGGGCTGGAATTCAGCGATGATGTGACGCAATTCACACCATGGCTGCGACTCCCTCGTCTTCTCCCCGCACCGGTCTCATCCTGACTGGAGGTGGCGCCCGCGCCGCTTACCAGGTGGGCGTGCTGGCGGCCCTTGCCCAGCTGCGCCGGGATGCCGGCCTGGGCGGCCCGCAGACCTCGACCCCGTTTCCGGTGGTGGCCGGCACCTCGGCCGGCGCCATCAATGCCGCCACCCTGGCCTGCAATGCCGATGATTTCGATGCCGCGGTCGATGGCCTGGTGCACCTCTGGCAGAACCTCCATGTGGACCAGGTCTACGCCGCCGATGCCTTTGGCGTGATCCGCACCGGCGCGCGCTGGATGACCATGATGAGCCTGGGCTGGGCCGTGGCCCGCTGGCGCCGCACGCGGCCCAACAGCCTGCTCGACAACTCGCCCCTGGGGCGCTTGCTGAACCGTTGGATCCGCATGGATCGGCTCGATGCCATGCTGGCCGCCGGCCATATGCAGGCCCTGGCCATCAGCGGATCGAGCTACACCTCGGGCCAGCATGTCACCTTCTACCAAACCCATCTGCCCTTCGAGCCCTGGCTGCGCTCGCAGCGCATCGCCGTGCGGGCCAAGCTCAGCATCGATCATCTGATGGCCTCCTCGGCCATTCCCTTCATCTTCCCGGCTCAGCAGCTGGATCTGGATGGCCAGCTCGAATGGTTCGGCGACGGTTCCATGCGCCAGAGCGCGCCGATCTCGCCGGCCGTGCATCTGGGCGCCGACCGTGTGCTGGTGATCGGCGCCGGGCGCATGCACGAGCCCCCGGGCCGGCGCCAGACCCTGGTCAGCGGCCACCCGAGCATGGCGCAGATCGCCGGCCATGCTTTGTCCAATATCTTTCTCGATGCGCTGGCGGTCGATGTCGAGCGCCTGCAGCGCATCAACAACACCTTGTCGCTCTTGCCGCCGGACGCGCTGCAGGCCACGCCGCTGCGGCCCATCGATGTGTTGGTGATCGCCCCCAGCCGCCGCCTCGATGAGCTGGCGGCCGAGCACCAGGGCAGCCTGCCGCCGGCCATCAAGGGCCTGCTGCGCAGCGTCGGCGTGGCCGGTGAGGGCAAGGGGGCCAGCGGCTCGGCCTTGACCAGCTATCTCTTGTTCGAACCCTCCTTCACCGGCGAGCTGATCAATCTGGGCATGAGCGACACGCTGGCGCGGCGTGTCGAGGTGCAGAAGTTCTTTGGCTGGCCGACGCAGGCGCCAAGCTTCGACCCGGCCGCCATGCGGCGGCGCAAGGCAGGCTTTGCACAGGCGCCCGTGGATGCCCCCATGGAGGCTTGAGCTCAAGCCAGAGGCAGCTCAACTTCGGCACACAGCCCGCCTTCAGCGCGGTTGCTCAGTTGCAGCCGACCACCCTGGCGCTCGATCAAATCTCGCGCGATGTACAGCCCCAGCCCCGTGCCGCCGGTGTGGCGGTTGCGGGAGGACTCCAGCCGGTAGAAGGGCTGGAACACCGCCTCCAACTGCTCGGTGGGGATGCCAGGCCCTGGGTCCTCGATACGCACCCGCACGCGCTGGTCCTCCAGCACCACGCTGACCTCGGCACTGCCGCCGTAGCGGATTGCATTGCCCAGCAAATTGCCGAACACACGGCGCAGCGCACTGGGCTGGGCCCGCACCCGGGCCGGCGGGCCGCTGCAGTGCACGGCATGGCCTTGCTCGCTGAGGTCGTCGCTGAGGGCGGTCAGCAGGGCGCTCAGGTCCTGGATCTGCGCTGCCTCGGTCGAAGCCAGGCCATCGCCCTGGAACAGCTCCAGCACCGAGTCGATCATGGCGCTCATCTCGACGATATCGCCCACCGCTGCGCGACGCGGGCCTTCTTCCAGGCTCAAGGTCTCCAGGCGCATGCGCAAGCGGGTCAGCGGCGTGCGCAAATCATGCGAGATGGCCGCCACCAGCAGGCCGCGCTCGTTGAACTGCTGGCGCATCTGCCGGGCCATCTGGTTGTAGAGCCGCGCTGCTTCACGCACTTCGAAGGTGCCGCTGCCTTCATCCAGCTGAGGCAGGGGCGCGCGGCCTTTGACCGCGTCACCGAGGCCGGCTGAGGCCTGCATCAGCCGCCGCATGGGCTGTGCCAGCCAACGCGATCCCAGCCAGGCAGCCAGCGCCATGACCAGCAGGCGCACGCCGTAGTCCAGCGCGGTTTGCGCGGCATTCAGGCCGGGCGGGCGAGGGCCGCCAGGCCCCGCGCCGCGTGGCGGGCCGGAGGGTTGCTCCAGCATCTGCAGGCCGCGCGTGGGCGGCAGGGAAGGAAAGGTGGGCAGGCGGCCCGGTTCGCCCGGGCCGGCCCCCGGGCCTGCCGCTCGATGCGGTGGTGGCGGCGGCGGGTGAGCTCCGGGGCCCTCGGCTGGCTGCAAACCAGGTGGCGAGGCGTCGGAGAAGTGCAACCAGCGCACGGTGGCAAAGGCCAGCACATGGCTCAGCACCAGGCTCAGCCAAAGCAGCAGGAAGAGCCGCTTGGCCAGGCTGTCCTTGAACAGCGCCGCCGAGGCGCGCCGCGCCCAGCTCATGCGGTGCCACCTTTCAGCACCTGCGGTGTGGCATCGAAGAGGTAGCCCTCGCCGCGCAGGGTGCGGATCAGGCGAGGCTCGCGCGAGGAGTCGCCCAGCTTCTGGCGCAGGCGCGAGATGCTCAGGTCCACGCTGCGGTCGTTGACGTCCACGCCCGGCGCGCGGGTCAGCTCGATCAGCTGCTCGCGGCTGAGCACGCGGCCGGGCCGCTCGACCAGGGCGCTGAGCATGCGGAACTCGGCCTGCGACAAAGCCATCACCACCTCCTCCGGCGAGATCAGCTGGCGCAGCATGCGGTCGAAACGCCAGCCCTCGAACTGCAGCAGGCGGGCCGAACCGAGGTGGGCGCCCTGAACGTCCTCGGGCGCACCGGCTTTCTTGATGCGCCGCATCAGGGCGTGGATGCGGGCCACCAGCTCGCGCGGCTCGAAGGGCTTGCCCAGGTAATCGTCCGCACCCATTTCCAAGCCCAGCACGCGGTTGATCGGGTCACCGTGAGCGGTCAGCATGATGACCGGCGGCCCGCCGCGCTGCTGCAGCCATTGGCACAAGCTCAGTCCGCCCTCGCCCGGCAGCATCAGATCGAGGATGACGACATCGAAATGCTGGTTGGCGATCAGGCGGCGCATCTCCACACCATCGGCGGCCGTTTGGGCGCGGATGTCGAAGCGCTGCAGATAGCTTTGCAGGCTGAGGCGAATCTCTTGGTCGTCATCGACCACCAGGCAGTCCATCACCGACTCCTCGGGCGTCACAGGAGCTGCCGAGCCTACCTCAGCCGCCCGCCTCATGCGCCCACGCCGACGTTCAGGGTCGCGGCATAGCCCTGGCTGACGTTGCCGCTGACGCTGGCCAGCTGGCTGCTGACGCCGTCGCTGAAGACGTTGTCGGTGGCAAAGCTGATGCGGGCGAAGTTGCTGCTGCTGGCGTTGTAACCGGTGGCGCTGCTGTAGACCTGCTGGCAGATCGCCTCGGGGAAGGCGATCTGCGAGGTGCGCAGCTTGTTGGCATAGCCGCTGGCCAGGGCCTGGCTGCGGTAGACCTCGAAATGCATATGCGGCATGCGACCGTCGTAGCAGCCGGGGAAGACGGTGTCGAAGACCACCAGGCCGTCGCTGCCGCTGCTTTGCACGCCGCGCAGATAGTTCTGGTCGGTGACGCCGCTGGAGTACATGGAGTAGCGGCCTTCGCGATCGCAGTGCCAGAGGTAGACAGCATAAGCCGACAGATCGGCGCAGCTGCTGCTGTTGCTGTTTTGCAGGCGCAGGGTCAGCGTCAGCGGCACGCCGCCGGCCAGGCCGCTGGCGCCGGCGATGCTGCTGCGGATGTCGCGCCGCACGATGCCGCTCAGGGCCAGCGCATTGGCGATGCTGCCATTGGCGCTGTTGGAGCCGTCGCCCGGATAGGGGCCGGCCGTCTCCTCGGGAATCAGGGGGCAGGCACTGTTGTTGCTGCCGCCACCGCCGGTGCTTCCACTCGAGCTGCCGCCATTGGAGCTGGAACTGCTGCCCTCCGAGCCACCGCCTCCGCAGGCCACCAGGCCCAGGCTGCTGGCCGAGCCCGCCACCGTGGCGAACCAGGCCAGGGCCCGGCGGCGCTGCAGGCGACCGGCTTCGAGGCGGGCCAGATCGTGTGACAGGCCGAGGTCGTGATCCTCGCGGGGGGCGTGGGCGGCGGTGAAGAGCGGTGAGGGCGAAGGGTGAAGCGACATGACGGAAACTCCTGCAGCAAGGCGTGGGCGTGGGCGTGGCGGAGCGGCCGGGGCATGCACCCTGGGGCTCGGCCGGGCAGCCGGGGCTGCCTGCAGGCCATTGGAGCGCCCTCGTTTGTCGGTGGTTCAGTCAGTTTGTGTCGGGGCTGACACAACGGCTCGCTCAGGGAGCACTCGTGCTGGCCTTGGGCTCGCGGTCCTGCCAGGCCTGGCCTGCGACGCGCAGGCCTTGCTCCGACAGCTGCCGGGCCAGAGCCGGGCCGATGCCACGCACGCGTTGGCGCAGGTCGGCCCATCCTTCAAAGGCCTGCTGCTGGCGCGCGTGCAGCAGCCGCTCGACCAGGGCCGGGCCCAGGCCGCGCAGCGATTCCAGCTGGGCGCGGCTGGCGGTGTTGAGTTCCAGCGGCTTGGGGCTGGGATCGCTCTGGGCGCTGGCCAGGGGTGGCCTCGCCAGGCAGGCCGCAGCCAGGCCGCACATCAGCAGCTGGCGGCGAGAGGGGGCGGCGTCCATCGGCGTCATCTCGTGCTCGCGCCTCACCCCGGGGTTCACTCGCCGTTCTGTGCCCGCACCATGGCGGCATAGGCGCCGTCGCGGGCCAGCAGCTCGGCGTGGCTGCCCGATTCGCTGACGCGACCCTGGCTCATGACATGGATCTGGTCGGCGCTGCGGATGGTGGACAGGCGGTGGGCGATCACGATCAGGGTCTTGCGGCCCTGCCACATCTCCAGCGCCTGCTGCACGGCGCGTTCGCTCTCAGTGTCCAGGGCCGAGGTGGCTTCGTCGAAGACCCAGATCGGCGCGTCGCGGTAGAGCGCGCGGGCGATCGCCAGGCGCTGCCGCTGGCCGCCGGAGAGCTTGCTGCCGTTGGCACCGATGAGGGTGTCCAGGCCTTCGGGCAGCTGCTGCACAAAGTCCCACAGATGGGCGGCGCGCAGGGCTTGCTCCAGCCGCGCCGGGTCGCGCGGCTGGGCGTAGGCAATGTTCTCGGCCACCGAGGCATCAAACAGCACGATGTCTTGCGAGACCACGGCGAACTGGCGGCGCAGATGGGCTCGCTTGAGCTCGGCGATGTCCACGCCGTCGAGCAAGACCTGACCCTGGTCGGGCGTGCCGAAGCCCAGGAGCAGGTGGATGATGGAGCTCTTGCCCGCGCCCGAGGATCCGACCAGGGCGGTGGTCTGGCCCGGTGAGAAGTGCAGGTTCAGCCCATCCAGCGCGGGGCGCTCGCTGCCCGGGTATTGCAATCGAACTTCGCTCAACTGCAGCTCGCCGCGACATTGCTGCAGCTCACGCTGGCCACGGTCGGGCTCGGCTGGCATGTCCAGCAGCTCCAGGCAGCCGCGCGCGATCACCAGGGCATTGGTGATGGGCTGGGCCAGATCGCTGAGGTGGCGCAGGCGCGAGGTCAGCAGCAGCAAGGCGGTGACGAAGGCGGCAAACTCACCCACGCCGGTGTTGGCTTGGCGCGCCTGCAACAGGGCCACGCAGATGATCAGGGACAGGCCGACGCTGGCGATCAGCTGCGACAGCGGCTGGCTCAAAGCGCCGGCGGCCACCGCCTTGAGGCTGCTGCGCTGCAGTTCGCGCGCGCGATCGGCAAAGCTCTTGCGCTCATGCTCGACCGCATCGAAGCTGCGCACCACGCGCCAGGCGCGGGTGATGTCGTCGACCTTGTTGACCAGCTGCAGCTGGGCCTCGTAGCTGCGGCTGGACATGGCGCGCACGCGCTGGTTGACCTTCTTCACCACCACGGCCATCAGCGGCGTCACCACCATGGCCAGCAGGGTCAGCTGCCAGTTCATGTAGAGCAGGGTGCCGAGCATGGCCAGGGCCGGCAGGCCGTCGCGCAGCACGGTGATCAAGGTGTTGCCCAGCAGCGAGAGGATCTGCTGCGGATCGTTGACCACCTTGGTCACCGCCGTGCCCGGCTGCAGGCTGGTGAAGACGCGCGCATCGGCCTTGAGCAAGGCATCCAGCAGGGCGGCACGGAAATCCATGACGCTGCGGCTCAGCGTCCAGTGAAACAGGTACTGGCCGAGGAAGCCGAATAGGCCGCGCACCGCGAACAGGCCGATCAGCGTCACCGGCACCCACCAGACGCTGAAGGCATCGCGGGCAAAGCCATCGCCGAACACGTACTTGATCAGCTGCGGGATCAGCGGCTCGGTGGCCGCGGCGCCGATATAGGCCAGGATGGTCAGCGCCAGGCCGCCGCGGTAGGGCCGCACGAACTGGCGCAGGCGTTTCGCGATCTCACGGTCGGTTTGTGGGGCGAGGTCGCCGGGTTCAACGGGCGGCGTGCTGGAGGAGGGCTCGGGAACAGGCGCGGTCATAGCCTCGGATTGTCGCCGCTGTTCCTATACTGCCGGGCATGACCGATTCCCCCCGTTCCGCATCCGCCACAGGCCCAGCGTCGACCAGTTCACCCTTGCGCGTGCTTCATTTCGTCACCGGCGGTTTCTCAGGCGCCACGCAGGTGGCCGTGGATCTGGCGGCCTCGGGCGCGCAGGAAGCCGGGATGCAGACCTTGCTGGTCTTGCGCAGCAAGCGCAGCACCGAAGCGGCCCGGGTTCAGGCGCTGCGAGATCGGGGTCTGGATGTGGAACTGGTGCCGGGCTGGTCGCATCTCGCGACCTTGTGGGCGTTGTGGCGTGTGTGCCAGCGCTGGCAGCCACATCTGCTGGTCGCGCATGGTTTCCCCGAGCATCTGCTCGGCCGCTGGGCTGGCTGGTGGGCAAGGGTGCCCCTGCTGGTTCAGGTGGAGCACAACTCACGCGAGCGTTACAGCCCCTGGAAGCTCTGGCAAGCGCGTCGCCTGAGCCTGCACAGCGCGCGCTTGGTCGGCGTCTCCGAGGGCGTGCGGCAGCAGCTCTTGAAGCTCGGCATGCCAGCTGAAAAAACCCAGGCCATTCCCAACGGGGTGAATCTCGCGCCCTTCGCTGTGGCGGGCGAACGCGATTGGGCACAGCGGCAGCCAGGCATTGTCATGTCGGCGCGCTTCGCGCGTCAGAAAGATCACCTGACGCTCTTGCGGGCTCTGGCGCTTTTGAAGGCGCGCGGCTTGCGTCCCTCGCTGCTGCTGGCCGGCAGCGGCAAGCCCGGCTATCGACGCCGTGCCGAGGCCGAGGCCGCGCGCCTGGGTTTACGTGATCAGGTGCAATTTCTCGGGCATCACGCGGGCATGCCGGAATTGCTGATGAGCCAGCGCATCTGTGTGCTTGCCACGCATTACGAAGGCATGCCCCTGGCTCTGGTGGAGGGCATGGCTGCAGGCTGCGCCTGCGTCGCCTCTGATGTGGCCGGTGTCAGCGAGGTTTTGCAGTCAGGGCACACGGGGCTCTTGGTGCCTGAGAACGATGCCCAGGCTCTGGCCGACGCCTTGCAAAAGGTGCTGGAAGACGAGGACTTCGGCGCCCGCCTCGGTCGGGCCGCACGAGAGCGGGCCTTGCAGGAGCATGGCCTGGATTTGATGCGGCAACGCTATGCCGCGCTGTTTCGCAGCTTGGCGGCGCAGCTCAGCCGGTGAAGTGGGTGCCGGCCTGCCGCAACCAGTGGGCCAGCCGCAGGCCTCGCCAAAACCAGCCGCGTCGCCAGCAGGCGCGCAGCAGCTGCTGCGGCGCCAGCGGCGAACTGCGCTCGAAATCGGCCCGATAGTCACGCAACAGATGTGAGCGTGCCTTGTCGCTGAGCTCACGGCTGCGCTGTGCAAAACGGCAGGCCGTGACAAAGGTTCGTGCGGCGTACTGTGCCAGGGCCTGTTCGCCGCCTTCGTGGTGCACGCCTGCAGCACGCAAGCGTTGGGGCAGGCCGACCAGGGCGCCCATCATGTCCTGCACCTTGCGGGTGTTCATGCTGGCCAGGATGCTGCCTTCGCGTTGTCGATAGGCGACGCACACCCGTGGCAGGTGGCTGTAGCTGCGGCAGCGCAGCAGGAGCTCAGGCGTGGTGTACATGTCTTCAAAGTAGCGGCCTTCGGGGAAACGGAGATCGCTGCCCCAGATCTCGCGCTTCGCGATCTTGCTCCAGCTGTGCAGCAAACCTTGGCGGAATACCCCTTCGAGCAAGGCGCCACGGTCTTGCAGACGCTGGGCGGGAGGGCCTGCGAAAGTCCGGCGGTGCAATTCACCGCGCAAGCGGTGCTTGAGCCGTTCCCGTTCGCGCAGCACCCGGAAATCGACCAGAACCAGATCCGGGCTTTGCAGTTCGCGAATCTGGCCGGCCAATGCCGCGAGCGCCCCGGGCATCAGCAAGTCGTCGGAATCGAGGAACCAAAGGTAGGCTCCCTGGCTGGCTTCGAGCAAGCTGTTGCGTGCGGCGCTGAGGCCGCGGTTGCGCTCATGGCGGAGCAGGCGCAGCGGATGAGGCGATTGCGCCGCCAGCGCTTCCATCAATTGCGCCGAGCCGTCGCTGGAGGCGTCATCGAGCAGCAGGATTTCAACCCCGTTCAGTTCTTGCGAGAGCACCGAGTTCATGCACTCGCCGAGGTAGGCCTCGACGTTGTAGACCGGGATCAGGATGCTGAGCCAGGGATTTGTGCCGGAACTGGGTGTGGATTGAGCCGGGTTCATGGTGGGCTCGCTGGCATCAGTTGCGCCAGGGCGCTGGAGGGCAGGACAGGTCGTCGCGCCAAGCCTTGTTCGAGAACCCGGCGGTCAGGGCCCCGAAGCTTGATCAAGGCAGGTAGTCGGGCGGGGCAGGGGGTCAGGGCCAGGCGGGCGTAGAGATGACGCTTACGCCAACCCAGGGCTGCATGCAGGGCGTAGGCCGAATCCTCGGCGCACAACAGGGCGAGGCGGAAGCGCTGCGGCTCACGGTCCAGCAAGTCCGCCACGGCCACGTGCATCAGCAAGTAGCGCTGAAAGTCAGGGGTCAGGTCTTGCACCACACGTTCGAAGCGTCCCTGGTCTTGCAGCGATTGCAGCAAGGTTTCGGCACCGATCTGCAAGGCATGGTCCAGGGCTTGTGCCCAGGCCTTGGCAAAGCCGCTGCCGGGCACGGCCGCCAAGAACCAGTTTTCGATCAAAGGCAGCTCGGGGCGGTTGCTGTATCGATCGATGTAGAAACCGACGAACTCGGATTGCTGCGCTTGTTGAGCTTGGTGCACCCAATCCAGGTTCTGGCTCAACAGTGTGGAGGCATCCATCCAGATGCCGCCATGACGGGCCAGCAACTGGATGCGCAGCCAGTCTGCCTGGCGGTAGGCGGGCAGGGCGTCAAAGCAGGCGCCCAGCGCCGAGGCCGGAAACCAGCGCTCCAGCGTGGATCGCTTCAGCAGGCGCAACTCATGGTCGGGCGCCAGGCGCTGCCAGTTGGCCAGGCACTGCTGGATCAACGGCGGAGGCTGGTCCTCGTTCCAATAGGTCCAGATGATCTTGGGGATACGCGCTCGCGAGGGCTGTGCGTCCGCGCCAATCAATTGCTGCCGCACCTGCAGCGGTGCCTGGGCGCGCAGCACGCGCAGCAGTTCGCGCAGCGCCAGGCCCAGAGCCAGCAGCAGGCTCAGGCCAACGGCCAGGCCCATCCATTGCAGGCTGCTCATTCCCGCCAATGCTGGGCGATCCAGGGCGCTGGCTTGGCGTGGCGCCAGTTGCCATTGGTGCGGCCTTCCTGGGCGTCCGGCGGGTTCATCACGCCGTGGAAGATCAGGATGCGCGCGCCGTGCGGGATGAAGGGCTCGCGCCAGTAGCTGCTCGGCCAGAAGGGGATGCAGTGGTATTTGTAGCTGGCACACCAGCTGGCATCCCAGTAGCGGACCTTGCCCTGCTTGTGCAGAACGGCAGTCAAGAAGGCTTGTTCGTTGCGGAAATCGGCCTTGGCTTGAGCCTGGTTCTCGCGGAACTGCTGCAGCACATCGGCATGCGCGCCCAGCTCGAAGCGGTAGACCGAGGAGTTGCCGGTGATGCGCCAGGGGCGCTTCCAGTCGTGGATGATCAGGAACTCGCCCGGCACCTCGAAGAAGGGCGTGATGTCATCGACGATCACCACATCGAGGTCGAGGAACAGGGCCGTGCCCTTGAGCCCATGCAGGTCAGCCTCGAAGGTGGTCAGCTTCTTCCAGCCGCGCTCGGGCTCGCCATTGGGAAGTGTCAGCTCGGGGATGGGTAGGCATTGCACCTCGGCGCGGATGCCTTCGCTGCGGTCCGTCAGGCAGACGAAGTTGAATTCGCCCTTGAGGTGGCGCCGCACCATGGCGTAGAGCCGGTTGACGTATTCGGGGCCGTACTTGGTGCCCCATTTCATGCAGATGACGATTCTCATTGGAGCGACTTTGCAACTCTTCTGTATTCCCGAGCGGCACCCACGGAACCGGCTTGGCCGGGCCGTCGGGTGCGCCCCCTTGAGGGGGCCGGCGAAGCCGGTAGGGGGTGGGTCATAACTCTTCGACGTGGCGCGGCGGGTAGGTGTCCCAATTGAGGCAGCCCGGGCATTGCCAGAAGTAGTGCTGGGCTTCAAAGCCGCAGGCGGCACAGCGGTAGCGCTGCAAGGGGCGCGCGGCGCGCTCCAGCGCGGTGTTGACGAGCTGGGCTTCGTCCTCGCTGAGCTGGCTGTGGGATTGTTGCAGCAGGCCGCGCGCGGCCGAGAGATTGCCTTGCTCGCGCAGATGCTCTTGCAGGCGCTGGCGCTGGGCCGGGCCATCAGGGTCCAGCTTGGCGATGGCCGCCAGCAGATGCATGCCGGGCGCCCGCTGGTACTGGGCGCTCAGCGCCGCCAGCGCGCGTGAGCGCGTGTCCGGCTGGCCCTGGGCCAGGGCCGCATCGGCGTAGTCCCGTGCCACGAGATTGAAGGCCTCGGGGTTGAGCGTCAGCAGCTCGGCGTAGGCAGCCATGGCGGCTTCGTGCTGGCCGGCGCGGGCCAGCATCTGGCCGCGCAGCACATGGGCGCGTGCCGACTGCGGGGATTGCTGGCGTGCTTCATCGAGCAGGCGACCGGCTTCAAGCAGGTCTTGCTGGGCCTGTGCGGCCAGGGCCAGTTCGCAGAGGTAATGGGCAATCCGAGCGGAGAAGGAGGCGGTGCCGCTGCGCTCCAGCTCACGCGCCACTTCGACGGCGCGGCGCCAGTCGCGCGAACGCTCGAACAGCGAGAGCAGGGCCAGCTGCGCCTCGTTTTCGTAGGGCGTGCCGCGCAGGGCGAGGTAGGCCGCCTCGGCGCGGTCGAACAAGCCGGCTTTGAAGAAATCCTGCGCCAGGGCCGACTGCGCGCGTTCGCGCTCGGCCCGCGGCAGGTCGCCGCGTTGCAAGAGGTGCTGGTGCACGCGCACCGCGCGCTCGTACTCGCCGCGGCGGCGGAACAGATTGCCCAGGGCGAAGTGCAGCTCGGTGGTGTCGGGGTCGTTCTGGACGGCCTCGATGAAGGCGTCGATGGCTTTGTCCTGCTGCTCGTTCAGCAGCAGATTCAGGCCTTTGAAATAGGCCTTGGGCGCGTCGCGCTGCTCACGTTTCCACTGGCGGGTGTCCAGTTTGGAGGCCAGCCAACCCAGCGCGAAGGCGATCGGCAGGACCCAAAGAAGCCAGCGAAAGTCAAATTCCATCGTGCAGGGCGGGGCCGTTCAAAGGGTCGTTGGGGGCAGCGCTGGCCGGCGGGGTGCTGCCATCGGGGTTTGGAGCGATGCGCTTGGCCACGCGGCGGTGCTTCCACCAGGCCGGCACCATGGCCAGCACGCCCACGGCGCAGCCGAGGCCAAAAGCCAGCAGCACGATGATCACCAGAGGGGCACGCCATTCGTGGCCGAAGAACCAGCGCACGACGCTCTCCTGGCTGTTGTTCAGCGCGAAGGCGAAAAGCGTGAAGAAGAGGAAGGCCCGCAGGAGCCAGACAAGGATTCGCATGGAGCGATGATTCTAGTGTGTGGCCGCGGGCAGCCACGCTGCTGGCGCGAGACACTGTGGCGGCGCGAGAGGGCGCCCGCCGCAGGTCCATGGGGTACTCAGACCTTGGCGGCTGCGGCGTAGTCGGCGGCTGCCGAGCTGTTGGCGTCCACCGCCTCGCGCAAGGCCTTGCCGGGCTTGAAATGCGGCACCAGCTTTTCGGGGATCAGCACCTGCTCACCGCTGCGTGGGTTGCGGCCCATGCGGGGCGGACGGCGGTTGACCTGGAAGCTGCCGAAGCCGCGAATCTCGATGCGGTGGCCGCGCGCCAGGGCGTCGGACATGGCGTCCAGAATGGTCTTGACGGCGAACTCGGTGTCGCGCTGGGTCAGCTGGCCAAAGCGGTCGGCCAGCAGGGCAACGAGGTCGGATCGGGTCATGGGATGCGGGGTCCAGTGGGCTCAGGGGTTCTCATAAAAAAGGCCCGCGCTCCTTGCGGAGGGCGGGCCTTTTGGGTGTTGAGGCTTTGCGGTCTCAGCCAAATCGCTGGTATCGCGACTTGGCCTTCGCTAGCCACAGACTCCTTCCGGAGTTTGTGTGCGAGCTCAGCCATTTCGCTGGTATTGCGAATTGGCCTTCGACAGGCATGAGTCCCTTCCGGGACTCATGTCCGGTCTCAGCCTTGGTTATCCAGCTTGGCGCGGAGCAGGGCGCCCAGGCTGGTCGTGCCAGCGTTTTCACGCTCGGCCGAGGCCGACAGGCGCTGCATGGCTTCTTGGTTGTCGGCGTTGTCCTTGGCCTTGACCGACAGCTGGATGTTGCGGGTCTTGCGATCCACATTGATGATCAGGGCGGAGACTTCGTCGCCTTCCTTCAGCACATTGCGGGCGTCTTCGACGCGGTCGCGGCTGATTTCGGAAGCGCGCAGGTAGCCCAGCACTTCGTCAGCCAGCTCGATCTCGGCGCCACGGGCGTCCACAGTCTTGACCTTGCCGGTCACGATCTGGCCGCGGTCATTGACCGTGGTGTAGGTCGTGAACGGGTCGCTGTCCAGCTGCTTGATGCCCAGGGAGATGCGTTCGCGCTCGACGTCCACGGCCAGCACCAGGGCTTCGACTTCCTGGCCCTTCTTGAAGTTGCGCACAGCAGCTTCGCCGGTTTCGTTCCACGACAGGTCGGACAGGTGCACCAGACCGTCGATGCCTTGGGCCAGGCCCACGAACACGCCGAAGTCGGTGATCGACTTGACCGGACCCTTGACGCGGTCGCCGCGCTTGACGGTTTCAGCGAAATCTTCCCAAGGATTGGCCTTGCACTGCTTCATGCCCAGGGAGATGCGACGCTTGTCTTCGTCGATTTCCAGGACCATGACTTCGACTTCGTCACCCAGGGTGACCAGCTTCGAAGGTGCAATGTTCTTGTTGGTCCAGTCCATTTCGGACACGTGCACCAGACCTTCGATGCCCGGCTCGATTTCCACGAACGCGCCGTAGTCAGCGATGTTGGTGATCTTGCCGAACAGACGGGTGCTGGTCGGGTAGCGGCGAGCCACGCCGAACCACGGATCGTCGCCCAGCTGCTTCAGACCCAGCGAAACGCGGTTCTTCTCAGCATCGAACTTCAGGATCTTGGCGGTCAGTTCCTGACCGACGGTGACCACTTCGCTCGGGTGACGGACGCGGCGCCATGCCATGTCGGTGATGTGCAGCAGGCCGTCGATACCGCCCAGGTCCACGAAGGCACCGTATTCGGTGATGTTCTTGACCACGCCCTGAACGATGGCGCCTTCGGCCAGCGTTTCCAGCAGCTTGGCGCGCTCTTCGCCCATCGAAGCTTCGACCACAGCACGGCGCGACAGCACGACGTTGTTGCGCTTGCGGTCCAGCTTGATGACCTTGAACTCCATGGTCTTGCCTTCGTACGGGCTCATGTCCTTGACCGGACGGGTGTCCAGCAGGGAACCCGGCAGGAAGGCGCGGATGCCGTTGACCAGCACGGTCAGGCCGCCCTTGACCTTGCCCGACACGGTGCCGGTCACGAAGTCGCCCGACTCCAGTGCGGTTTCCAGCGACAGCCACGAGGCCAGACGCTTGGCCTTGTCGCGCGACAGGATGGTGTCGCCGTAGCCGTTTTCGATGGCGTCGATCGCCACGGAGACGAAGTCGCCGATTTGAACTTCCAGCTCGCCCTGGTCGTTCTTGAATTCTTCGATGGGCACGTAGGCTTCGGACTTGAGGCCTGCGTTCACAACCACAAAGCTGTGTTCCACACGCACCACTTCGGCGGAGATGACTTCGCCGGCGCGCAGGTCAGAGCGCTGCAGCGATTCCTCGAACATGGAGGCGAACGATTCGCCGAAAGATGCGGTTTGGGTTTGGGACATGGTGTTTCCTGTGCCAGCGGATCAAGGCGTTTGACCGGCGGACGATGGGTGCTGGGCCTTGCGGCTTCGCGGGTTAGGTTGTAGACAAGACCGGTCTTGATGAACTGACGTTCGGAAGGGAAGACCGGTCCGGCGTGGACATGAGTCGTTTGCGGATCAACGCTGGTCTGCAAACGACCCCGCTTGGGCCCACCAATCCAGCACCAGATCCTTTGATTCCTCAATGGACAGGGCCGAGTTGTCGAGCTCGCGCGCATCTGCGGCAGGGGCTAAAGGCGAGGCCTTGCGGGATTTGTCCTGCAAGTCACGCGCCTCCAAATCTTGACGCAAGCCCGCGATGCTAGCCGAAATTCCCTTGGAAATCAATTGCTTGTAGCGCCGCTCGGCCCGCGTGGCGGCGCTGGCGGTCAGGAAAACCTTGAGTGGTGCGTCGGGGAAGATGGCCGTGCCCATGTCGCGGCCATCGGCCACCAGGCCGGGCAGGCGGCGGTAGTCCAGCTGCAGCTGATGCAGGGCGTGGCGCACCTCGGAGTGCGCCGCCACCTTGGAGGCGAGCAGACCGGTGGTTTCCAGGCGCAGGGCGTCGGTGATGTCGTCGTCGCCCAGCAGCACGCGCCCACGGCTGAAGTGCAGGTCCAGGCGTGCGGCGATGGCGGCCACGGCCTGGCCGTCGTCCAGATCGGCGCCGGCCCGCTGGGCGGCCAGGCCGCTGGCGCGGTACAGCATGCCTGAGTCCAGCACCACATAACCCAGGGCCTGCGCCACCTCATCGGCCAGCGTGCCCTTGCCCGAGGCGGTGGGGCCGTCGATGCAGATGACCGGGATGTCCTTGCTGCGCGCCTTGGCCACGCTGAACAGGGTTTCGAAATAGTCCGGAAAAGTTTTGGCCACGCAGTGCGGCTCCAGAATGCGCACTGGCACCGAGGGCGTGGTCTTGCCGACCACCAGGCCGTTGAAGGCGGCCAGCGAAAAGCACATGGCCACGCGGTGGTCGTCGTAGGTGTGGATGGCGGCGGCCTGCCAGCTCTGCAGCGGCTGCACGCGCAGCCAGTCCGGGCCTTCTTCCACTGTGGCGCCCAGCTTGCGCAGCTCGGTGGCCATGGCGGCGATGCGGTCGGTTTCTTTGACCCGCCAGCTGGCGATATTGCGCAGGGTGGTCGGCGAGTCGGCGTACAGCGCCATCACCGCCAGGGTCATGGCCGCGTCGGGGATGTGGTTGCAATCGAGCTCGATGCCGCGCAGCGGCCAGCTGCCCCGGCGCACTTCCAGCCAATTGGGCCCGGCTTCCACGCGCGCACCCATGGCTTGCGCCGCCTCGACAAAGCGCACATCGCCTTGCAGCGAGGCGCTGCCGACGCCTTCGATGCGCAGCGGCGCCTCGGTGGCGGCCAAAGCCCCGAGCGCCACAAAGTAGGAGGCCGAGGATGCATCGCCCTCGACATGCACCGCGCCGGGCGAGCGATAGCGGCTGCCGGCGGGAATCGTGAAGCGCTGCCAGCCCTCGCGCTCGACGGCGATGCCGAAACGTTTGAGCAGTTCCAGCGTGATGTGGATGTAGGGTTTGGAGATCAGCTCACCGAGCACCTCGATGACGATGGGCTGCTGCTGCGCCACCAGGGGCAGGGCCAGCAGCAGGGCGGTCAGGAACTGGCTGGACACATCACCGCGCACCTGCACCGGCGCGCTGAAGTCCAGGGCCGAAGGCCCGCTCAGGCGCAGCGGCGGGTAGCCTTCCTGGCCCAGGCATTCGATCTGGCAGCCGCGCGCACGCAGGGCATCGACCAGGTCGCCAATCGGGCGCTCGTGCATGCGCGCCACGCCGCTCAGCTCGAAGCTGCCGCCTTGCGTGGCGGCCAGCAGGGCCAGGGCGGCGGTCAGCGGCCGCATGGCGGTGCCGGCATTGCCGAGGAAGAGCTGGGCGGCGTCGACCTTCAGCTGACCACCGATGCCGGTGACCTGCAGCACACCGTGGTCCGAGGTCTCCAGGCGGCAGCCCAAGGCTTTGAGCGAATCGAGCATGACGGCGGTGTCGTCGCTGTCCAGCAGGTCGTGGACTTCGGTCGTGCCCTCGGACAGGCCGGCCAGCAGCAGCACGCGGTTGGAGATGCTCTTGGAGCCCGGCAGGCGCACGGTGCCGGCGGCACTGCGCAGTGGCGGCAGGTCGAGGAAAGGGATCTTGTACATGGCGGACGGACGAGAAAAGCGGTGGGGCCGCCCGCGACGCGGGCCAGCCGATTACTTGGGAGGGCGCGGCGCGGCCAATTGCCACTGGCTGCGGGCATCCGAAATCAGACGGATGCGGGCTTCCAGCGCGGCGGCGTCGTCATTCTTGAGCAGCGCTTCCAGCGCGTCGAGCGCCTGACGGAAGCGCTGCGATTGCACCAGCACCTCGGCCTTGTTGGCCATGAGGATGTCGCGCCAGACCGTGGGTTCGCTGGCGGCGATGCGGGTGAAATCGCGGAAACCTGGGCCAGCCAGGCTGAGGTAGTCGCGGCCGGCCGGTTGGGCCGCCACCGACTGGAAAAACGCGAAAGCCAGCAGATGCGGCAGATGGCTGACGGCAGCGAAGGCCGCGTCGTGGTTCTGCGGCGTCATCTTGAGCACCTGCGCACCCAGGGCCGACCAGACATCGGTGGCTTTTTGCACCAGGGCCGGCCGGGTTTGCGGCAGCGGCGTCAGGATGACCTGGCAGTCCTGGTACAGATTGGCATCGGCGTTCTGCACCCCGCCCGATTCCTTGCCGGTGATCGGGTGTGCCGGCACAAAGGAATCGATGTGCTTGCCCAGGGCCTGCTGCGCGGCACTGACCACATCGCATTTGGTCGAGCCCACATCCATCAGCAGGACCTTGGGGCTGATCAGATGGCGGATGGCTTTGAGGGTGGTCTCGGTGGCCGAGACCGGCACGGCCAGCAGCACGATGTCAGCGCCCGAAACGGCCAGCAGGGCCGACTCGGCCACCTGGTCGATCACGCCCAGGCGCTTGGCCATCTCGGTGGTGGAGGGCGATTTGCTGTAGCCCACCACATGCTTGACCAGGCCGGCTTTTTTCATGGCCAGGGCAAAGGAGCCGCCCATCAGGCCGCAGCCGATCACGCCGAGTTGGTTGAACATGGGTGCTGGCTCCCTCAGGCCTTCAAGGGGTAGGCGCCGATGACCTTGAAGAAGGCGCAGGACTCGCGCAGCTCGGTCAAAGCCGCGGCCACATGGGGCTCGGACGGGTGGCCGTCGAGATCGATGTAGAAGTAGTAGTCCCACTGGCCGGTGCGGGCCGGGCGCGATTCCAGGCGTGTCATTGACACGCCGTGGGTCTTCAGCGGCACCAGCAGGTCGTGCATGGCGCCAGGGCGGTTGGGCACCGAGACGATCAGGCTGGTGCAGTCGCGGCCGGTGGCCGGCGGCGTGGCCATGGTCTGCGGCAGGGTGATGACGGCAAAGCGGGTGCGGTTGTAGGCCTCGTCCTGCACCGCGTGCGCCACGATGTGCAGGCCAAACAGGGTGGATGCGCGTTCGCTGGCGATGGCGGCATAGGCCGGGTTGGTGGCCGCGAGTCGAGCTCCTTCTGCATTGCTGGAGACGGCGCGGCGCTCGGCGTTCGGCAGGTGCTTGTTCAGCCAGTTCTGGCACTGGGCCAGGGCTTGCGGATGGGCCAGCACGGCCTCGATGTCCTGCAGGCTGTTGTCCTTGCGCAGCAGGTTGTGGCGGATCAGCAGGCTGACCTCGCCGACCACATGGGTGGGGGTGTGCAGGAACAGGTCCAACGAGCGGGTGACCACGCCCTCGGTCATGTTCTCCACGCCGACCACGCCGTACTGGGCGCTGCCCGAGGCGGTGGCATGGAAGACTTCGTCGAAGCTGTTGCAGTAGATCAGGTCGGCCGCGCCGCCGAAGTACTCGATGGCAGCTTGTTCGCAGAAGGTGCCAAACGGCCCCAGCACGGCCACGCGCTGCGGTGATTCCAGGGCCAGGCAGGCCGACATGATTTCACGCCAGATGGCGCTGACGTGCTCGTCTTTCAGCGGGCCCCGGTTGGCCTGGCGGATCTTCTCGATCACCTGCGCCACACGGTCGGGGCGGAAGAAGGGCGAGCCTTCGCGGCGCTTGACCTCGCCCACCTGTTCGGCCACGCGGGCGCGGCGGTTCAGCAGGTCCAGCAGTTGCTGGTCCAGCGCGTCGATCTGCTGACGCAGAGTGCCCAGTTCGGGCAGCGGGGTGCTGCCGTCCGTATCAGCCATATTGAGCCTCGAAATCCTTCAGGTAAGCCACCAGGGCTTGCACGCCCTCCAAGGGCATGGCGTTGTAAATCGATGCCCGCATGCCGCCCACCGACTTGTGGCCTTTGAGCTGCAGCAGGTTTCGCGCCTTCGCACCGTTCAGGAAGGATTCGTTCAGCTGCGGCGTGTCGTACGCGCCGCGCAGGTAAAACGGGACATTCATGCGCGAGCGGCACTCGGCCGCCACGCGGGTTTCAAACACCGAAGAGGCATCGAGCGCTGCGTAGAGCAGGGCGGCCTTCTCGATATTGCGCTGTTCGATGGCCGCCACGCCGCTCTGCTCGCCGTGGCGGAAGGCCTTGAGCCACTGGAACACCAGGCCGGCCACGTAGATGCCAAAGGTCGGCGGCGTGTTGTACATGGAGTTCGCCTCGGCCACGGTCTTGTAATCGAAGGCCGAGGGGCAGATGGCCATGGCATGGCCCAGCAGGTCTTCGCGCACAAACACCAGGGTCAGGCCGGCCGGACCGATGTTCTTCTGCGCGCCGGCAAAGGCCAGACCGACGCGCGACCAGTCAATGGTGCGGGAAAGCACATGGGAGGAGCAATCGACCACCAGCGGCGCCTCGCTGCCGAGCGCAAGCAGATCGGGCAGCTCGTGGAACTCCAGCCCGTCAATCGTTTCGTTGGAGCAGATGTGCACATAGGCCGCATCGCGGCGCAGCTGCCAGCTGCTGGGTGAGGGCAGGCTGCGGTAGCCGCCCGGGCCGCTGTCGGCAGCAATCTGTACATCGGCATAACGCCGCGCTTCCTGGGCGCTTTTCTTGGACCAGGAGCCGCTGACCACCGCGTCCACCTTGCCCAGGCCCTGGCGACCGGCCAGATTCATGGGCACGATGGCGTTCTCGGCCAGGCCGCCGCCTTGCATGAACAGGATGCGGAAGTGGCTGGGGACTTGCAGCAGCTCGCGCAGATCGCGCTCCGCGGTCTCGGCGATCTCGGTGAACTCGCGGCCGCGATGACTCATCTCCATCACGCTCATGCCGGAGCCGTGCCAGTCCAGCATCTCGCCGGCCACTTGCTGCAGCACGGCTTCGGGCAGGGCGGCCGGGCCGGCGGAAAAATTGAACGGGCGGGAGCTCATCGGATCAGGCCTGGTCGGGTCAACAACAGCGAAATCGGGTGGCGGAGCTGGCGCGGCGGGGCCAGTTGGCCTGTTGCCAAGGCCGGCGTCGGGCGCGCTGATGCGCCTATTGCGTCGGACCTTGGCGGCCTTGCCAGTCAGCTTGATTACTTCTTCGGTGCTGGCGCGGTCGGTGCCGAAGCGGGTCGGGCCGGAATACCCAACTGCTTGGCCACGCTTTGCTGCAAGGCTTTGTAGCGGGTGTCCAGCGTGTTGCCGGTATCGGCCATCAGCTTTTCGGTCAGCGCTTTTTGCATTTCGCCGCCCATCTGGCTGAACTTCTTGTTCACGGGGGACTCCAGCCAGGCCAGCAGCTGCTTGAGTTCGTCTTCCGTGAAGCGTTCGTCCAGCATGGTGCCGATGGTGCTGGGGGCCAGCTTGATGGCGCGGTCACGCAGCATCGGGCCGTTCTCCTCGGCAAACTTCTTGACTTCGGCTTCGATCGACTTGGCGGTCGCTTCGCGCTTTTCGGGCGGCAGTTGCTGCAGGGCGGCACCGGCGCCTTGCATCAGATTGCCCAGCGGGCCTTGCAGCACCGCGCGGGACAGGTTCTCGATGCCGGGTTGCTGCACTTGCAGCAACTTGGCAATCAGTTCCTTCTTGGCGGGCGACGAGGCCGCTGCCGGCGCGCTCTGCGCGTGGCTCAGGCCGGTGCCGACGAGCAGGGCGGCTGCGGCAGCCACGGCCTGGATGGCCTTCAGGGTCTTGATGGACTTGGAGTTCAAGCTTATTCCTTGGTGGAGTCGTCGCTGGCGGCGGCGTCGTCGGCGCCGGTGGAGTCGCCGTCTTCGGGGTTGGAGCTGGCATCGGAGTTGCTGTTGTCAACTGCATCGTTTTCCACGATGCGCTGCAAGCCGGAGAGCTTGCTGCCGTCGTCCAGGGCAATCAGGGTCACACCTTGCGTGGCGCGGCCCAGTTCACGGATCTCCGACACCCGGGTGCGCACCAGCACGCCGCGGTCGGTGATCAGCATGATTTCGTCGTCCGGGCGCACCAGGGTGGCGGCCACTACACGGCCATTGCGCTCGCTTTGCTGGATCGCGATCATGCCCTTGGTGCCGCGGCCATGGCGGGTGTACTCGACGATGGCGGTGCGTTTGCCGTAGCCGTTTTCGGTGGCGGTCAGCACGCTCTGGTTTTCGTCTTCGGCCACCAGCATGGCGATCAGGCGCTGCTCGGGCTCCAGCATCATGCCGCGTACGCCGCGGGCGGTGCGGCCCATCGGGCGCACATCGTCTTCGTCAAAGCGTACGGCCTTGCCGCCATCGCTGAACAGCATCACATCGTGCTTGCCGTCGGTCAGCGCGGCGCCGATCAGGTGGTCGCCTTCGTCCAGGTCCACGGCGATGATGCCGGCCTTGCGCGGGTTGCTGAAGTCCTTCAACGAGGTCTTCTTGACTGTGCCCATGGCGGTGGCCATGAAGATGAAGTGATCTTCGGGGAAGACCCGGAACTCACCGGTCAGCGGCAGCACCACGGTGATCTTTTCGTCCTGCTGCAGCGGGAACATGTTGACGATGGGCTTGCCGCGAGAGGCGCGCGAGCCCTGCGGCACTTCCCAGACCTTGAGCCAGTAGACGCGGCCGCGGTTGCTGAAGCACAGGATCCAGTCGTGGGTGTTGGCGATGAAGAGCTGGTCGATCCAGTCGTCATCCTTGGTCTGCGTGGCCTGCTTGCCGCGACCGCCGCGCTTTTGCGCGCGGTATTCGCTCAGGGCCTGGCTCTTGATGTAGCCAGTGTGCGAGAGCGTCACCACCATGTCGGTGGGCGTGATCAGGTCTTCGGTGCCCAGTTCCTGGGCGTTGTGCTCGATGGTGCTGCGACGTGCGCCGACCTTGGTCTGGCCGAACTCCTGGCGGACCTGCACCAGCTCTTCGCTGATGATGGCGGTGACGCGCGCGGGCTTGGCCAGGATGTCCAGCAGATCAGCGATCTGGGCCATCACATCCTTGTATTCGCCGACGATCTTGTCCTGCTCGAGGCCGGTCAGGCGCTGCAGACGCATCTGCAGAATTTCGCTGGCTTGGTCGTCCGAGAGGCGGTACAGGCCGTCATCCTGCATGCCATACATGGTCGGCAGGCCCTCGGGGCGGAAGGCGTTGCGGCCGCCGGGCGTGTCGCCCTCGGCACGCGACAGCATCTCGCGCACCAGCGAGGAATCCCAGCTCTTGGCCATCAGCGCCGCCTTGGCGACCGGCGGCGTCGGCGAGGTCTTGATGGTCTCGATGAACTCATCGATATTGGCCAGAGCCACGGCCAGGCCTTCCAGTACATGGCCGCGCTCACGCGCCTTGCGCAGGCTGAAGATGGTGCGGCGTGTGACGACTTCGCGGCGGTGCTCCAGGAAGACCGTGATCAGGTCCTTCAGATTGCACAGCTTGGGCTGACCGTCGATCAGCGCCACCATATTCATGCCGAAGGTGTCTTGCAGCTGCGTCTGCTTGTACAGATTGTTCAGCACCACTTCGGGCACTTCACCGCGCTTGAGCTCGATCACCACGCGCATGCCGGACTTGTCGCTCTCGTCCTGGATGTGGCTGATGCCTTCGATCTTCTTTTCGTGCACCAGCTCGGCAATGCGCTCGAGCAGGGTCTTCTTGTTAACTTGATACGGGATCTCGTCAACGATGATGGCCTGGCGGTTGCCGCGGTCGATGTCCTCGAAGTGGACCTTGGCGCGCATCACCACCTTGCCGCGGCCGGTGCGGTAGCCGTCGCGAGCGCCGGACAGACCGTAGATGATGCCGGCGGTCGGGAAGTCGGGCGCCGGAATGATCTCCATCAGCTCGTCGATGGTCGCTTCCGGGTTTTTCAGCGTGTGCAGGCAGGCATCCACCACCTCGTTGAGGTTGTGCGGCGGAATATTGGTGGCCATGCCCACGGCAATACCGGTCGAGCCATTGACCAGCAAATTCGGAATGCGGTTGGGCAGAACCAGGGGTTCTTTTTCCGAGCCGTCATAGTTGGGCCCGAAATCGACGGTTTCCTTGTCGATATCGGCCAGCATTTCGTGGGCGATTTTGTCCAGGCGGATTTCGGTGTAACGCATGGCTGCGGCGTTGTCGCCGTCCACCGAACCGAAATTGCCTTGGCCGTCGACCAGCATATGGCGCATGGAAAAGTCCTGCGCCAAGCGGACGATGGTGTCGTACACCGCAGTGTCACCGTGCGGGTGGTATTTACCGATCACATCGCCAACGATACGGGCCGACTTCTTGTAAGGCCGGTTCCAATCGTTGTTGAGTTCGTGCATGGCGAACAGCACGCGCCGGTGCACGGGCTTGAGGCCGTCCCGTGCATCGGGCAGGGCGCGCCCCACGATCACGCTCATCGCGTAATCGAGATATGAACGCCGCATCTCCTCTTCGAGGCTGATCGGCAATGTTTCCTTGGCGAACTGGGTCATGCGCTTGTGCGCGGCTCCATGGTTGAGATGGGCCTGCATCGTTGAGGACAGAAGCCGCCGATTCTAAAGGCCTGCGGCTGTAGCACCTTTGCAACATTCGTCACTGACCCGGCATAGGAGGCCGCCACAATACGGCGCTATCGGTGCCCTATGGCACAATCGATGAGTCCCTAGGAGAAACCCGTATCAGGGTATCTTTGAGGTTTTTGTTCAAGTACTGGGCACTCGCAGTGCAACTGCGGCATTCCTTGAGAGGAGAATTCATGAAGAAATTGAACCGCGTGGCATCGCTCTTCGCCGTCGCCGCTTTCGCTGCGTCTGGCGCAATGGCGCAGACCGTCGACAACTGGCGCGCCACCGATGGCACCGTGTGGAAGAACGGTAGCAACGAACACTGCTGGCGCGATGCCAACTGGACCCCGGCCACCGCCGCCAAGGAATGCGACGGCGCACTGAAGCCCGCTCCCAAGGCTGAGCCGGCTCCTGCCCCGAAAGCTGCCGCTCCTGTGACCCCGCCACCGGCACCGAAGCCCGCCGTGGTGCCGCCGAAGCCGGTCAGCGAAAAGGTGACTTACGCTGCTGATGCATTCTTTGACTTCGACAAGGCTGTGCTGAAGCCCGAAGCCAAGGCTAAGCTGGACGATCTGTACGGCAAGACCAAGGGTGTGAACCTGGAAGTCATCATCGCCGTCGGTCACACCGACTCGGTGGGTTCGGATGCTTACAATCAGAAGCTGTCGGTGGCTCGTGCTGAAGCCGTCAAGGCCTATCTGGTGAGCAAGGGCGCTGAAAAGAACCGCGTGTACACCGAAGGCAAGGGCGAGAAGTCGCCTGTGGCCGACAACAAGACCGCCGAAGGCCGCGCCAAGAACCGCCGCGTGGAGATCGAAGTGGTCGGTACCCGCAACAAGTAAGTCCTGAGTCGGGCGCGCTGCGCGCCCTCTCAAATCAACCCCGCACGGCTTCGGCTCCTGCGGGGTTTTTTTTATGCCGGCGTGGCTTGAGCCTTTCGCCGAGCTGGTGAATCTTTGTTGCTACCATCCGCGCCATGATCAATGCTGACCCTCAAGAGCTCGCCAAGTTTGGTGACCTCGCCCACCATTGGTGGGACACCGAAAGTGAATTCAAGCCGCTCCATCAGATCAACCCGCTGCGCCTGGATTGGATCTCGTCCTATTGCCCCCTGGCCGGCAAACAGGTGCTGGACGTGGGCTGCGGCGGTGGCATCCTGACCGATTCCATGGCGCGCCGAGGTGCCAAGGCGCTGGGTATCGACCTCGCCACCAAGGCGCTCAAAGTGGCGCAGTTGCATGCGATGGAGGCGGGAACTGAGGGCGTCGACTACCGCGAGATTGCGGTGGAGGCCTTGGCCATGGAGCGGCCGGCCAGTTTTGATGTGGTGACCTGCATGGAAATGCTGGAGCATGTGCCCGACCCGGCTTCCGTGGTCCAGGCTTGTGCGGATCTGGTCAAGCCTGGCGGCTGGGTGTTTTTGTCCACCCTCAACCGCAATGCCAAGTCATTTTTGCAAGCGATTGTGGGCGCAGAGTACGTGCTCAAGATGCTGCCCGCCGGCACTCATGAATACGCGCGCTTCTTGCGCCCCTCGGAATTGGCGCAGTTCTGCCGCAATGCGGGCTTGGATCTGCAGGCCAGCCGTGGCTTGGGCTACAACCCGATCCATCAGCGCTACAGCTTGAGTGCCGATACCAGCGTCAATTACATGCTGGCCTGCCGCAAGCCCTCATGAGCAGTGTCTGCATGGCGGAAATGAAACCCGGCCTGCCTTGGTTGAGTGCGAAGGCGGTCTTGTTTGATCTCGATGGGACCTTGGTCGACAGTGCGCCCGATCTGGCGGGGGCGCTGAACGAGATGCGGGTGGCTCGGCAGTTGTCGCCGCTGCCGCTGGAGATGTTGCGCCCCATGGTCGGCGCTGGTGCTCGCGGCATGTTGGGCGTGGGTCTGACCGTCGCACCCCAAGACGAGGGGTACGAGGCCTTGCGGGTCGAATTTCTCGATCGCTACCAGGCTCGCCTGACCCAGGAAACCGTCTTGTTTGATCGAGTCGCTGACCTGCTGGACGGCCTGTCCTCTGCTGGCCTGGCCTGGGGTGTGGTGACCAACAAGGCGGAGCGTTTCGCGCTGCCCTTGACCGAGGCCTTGGGTCTGAAGCAGCGTGCTCTGGCGGTGGTGGGTGGGGACAGCACGCCGCATGCCAAG
Source organism: Paucibacter aquatile (assembly GCF_002885975.1). Classification (NCBI taxonomy): domain Bacteria; kingdom Pseudomonadati; phylum Pseudomonadota; class Betaproteobacteria; order Burkholderiales; family Sphaerotilaceae; genus Roseateles; species Kinneretia aquatilis. The sequence goes on from NZ_POSP01000004.1 coordinate 660,293, forward strand.
CCGCATCCTGCGCCATTGCTGGAGGCGGCGCGTCGTGGCGGCATTGCCGCTGAGTCTTGCATCTATGTTGGCGATGATGAGCGGGACATCGTGGCGGGTCGTGCGGCCGGCATGCGTACGGTGGCCGCAGCCTGGGGATATCTGGGGCAGGGCGAGCCGGTTGAGGCCTGGAACGCAGATATTGTTTTAAATTCGCCGATCGAGCTCTTGCAAGTGCTGGGCTTGGCCTAAAATGTGATCTTCTGGGGCCGACCAGGTTTCGACGTGGGTGCGGATCCGGAGTAGGGCATGCCGAGCACCAGTCCGCTCGTAAAACCACTGGAAACAAAGTAACTGCAAACGACTCTACGTTCGCACTCGCCGCTTAATTGCGCGTGAGCTTCTCAACGGTTGGCCAATGGGCCGGGCTCAAGCCGCAAGGCAGAAAGCTGAGAAGTCATTCACATTGGCTGGTTGTCCGCCGGGTCACTCGGCAGGCAACAAGATTCAGTGACTGGCGGGAAAGTTAGCGTGCCGCTGCGCGAACTGACCGTGAGATTCAAATCAGACGGCTACGCATGTAGAACTGCCCGGTGATGGCTTGCGGACGGGGGTTCAATTCCCCCCGGCTCCACCAATATCAGGGATTCGGTTGTTTTTGACCTTCCTTCATCAAGGCCCCTGCTGCACATCGCAGCAGGGGCTTTTTTTTGCCTGGCGTCAGAGCCCGAGTGTATGAATGGTGCCTCGGGAGGGGCAATTGGCAGGGCTAGATCAACCCTTCTTGCATGTCCGGCTTGCTGCCATGCCTGTGCCCGTGGCACTTTTCACCCTTTGGTCATGCGGGCTGGCAATGGCACTGGATGCGGTTCAAATGCAGCGCTCAATCGACTCGCTGTGGCTGCGTGGATTGGCCTCAACAGGTCCGCCTCACGCCTGTGGTAGCGTGTCGCGCTTTGATGCGATCGTGACCCGGGGGGTGGTAGCTGGCCGTACGCATGCCGCGCCATCACGATTGCAGCTTTGGGTGTTTCCTGGATAGAAAAAGAGATTGCTTGTGAACAACAACTTTGCAAAGTCTGTGATTGGGTCCGTGGTGCTGGCTGCTGTGCTCTCTGGTTGCTCCAGTGAAACGCCTGAAAAGCTGGTGGGGTCGGCGAAGGGTTATCTTGAAAAGAATGACCGCAAGGCGGCTTTGATTCAGTTGAAAACGGCGATCCAGAAGAACGGTAATTTGTCTGAAGCTCGCTTCTTGCTGGCCAAGACCTTGTCTGAGATGGGCGATCAGGAGGGGGCTCTGATTGAGTTGAGCAAAGCCTCGCAACTGGGTTATCCAGACGAAGAAGTTCAGCCCTTGGAAGCGAGGGTGCTGATCCTCCAGGGCGAGATGGCCAAGATCGTAGAGAAATTTGCCAATCCGGTTCTGAAAGGGGCGGAGTCGCAGTCTGATTTGCTGACCTCCTTGGCGGTGGCGCATTCATCGCTCGGACATTTGACGGACGCGCGAAAGACGATCGATCTTGCGCTCAAGCTCTCGCCAAGAGATGTTCGGGCGCGTTTGACCGAAGCTCGTTTGCGCGCGGCTGAAGGGCGAGTCGACGAAGCCTTTGCGCAAGTCATTGAGCTGTCGCGTGAGCAGCCGAAGCGCAGTGACGTGGCGCTCTTGTTGGGGGAATTCCAAGAGGCCAAGGGAGATGTGCGGGCAGCAATTGCGTCCTATCGAAAAGCTGTTGACCTCGATTCGGTGAACTATGTAGCCCAAAGTCGCGCTTTGGCGGCGTTGATTGGGCAGCAGGATTACAAGGAGGCTCAGATTGTTTGGGAGTCGATGAATGCGAAGATCCCCAACAACCTCAATACTGCGTACTTCGGAGTCTTGCTCGCCTTTGAGCGGGGTGAGTTGAAGCTGGCGGAAGAGCGCCTCCAGCCCTTGTTGAAATATGGTGCTGCGAACGGCCGGGTCTTGTACTTGGCGGGTGCTGTGTATTTCCAGAAGGGTGCAATGACCCAGGCTGAGACCTATTTGGGTAAAGCCATGAGCACCAGCTTGGGTGAGGCGGCGCCAGGTGTTCGCACATTGCTGGCCCGTGTTTTGATTCGAATCGGCAATCCGGCCAAGGCCTGGGTGTTGATCCAGCCCTTGCTGGAGCGCTCGCCGGTGGATGCCGAAGCCTTGGCGGTGGGGGCTGAGGCCAGCCTCAAATTGGGGGAGTTCGCGAGGGCTGAGACACTGTTCAAGCAGGTGGTGCAGGTCAACCCGAACGATTCGCGGGCGCGGACCTTTTTGGCTGTCGAGCGCTTGAAGAAGGGGGATGTTGAGTCCGGGATTCAAGAGCTTCGGGCCATCTCCGAACGCGAGAAGGCTGTCACGGCAGACCTTGCCTTGATCAGTTCCTTGATCAGCAAGAAGGACTACGTGCGCGCCTTGGAGGCTGTGTCCAATCTGGAGAAGAAGGACCCCAAGAGCCCCGATGCGGCCAATCTGCGTGGGCAGATTGAGCTTCAGCGTGGCGATGTTGCGCGCGCGCGCGAGGCTTTTGAGGCTGCAATGAAGCTCGATTCACAGTCTTTCGTGGCAGCCCATAGCCTTGCGGATCTGGATGTGCGCAATCAGCGCGTGGATCTGGCGCTGGCGCGCTTTGAGCGCATGAGTGCCGAGAACCCGAAGAACATCAGCACTCGGATGGCTGTGGTGGGCCTTCGTGAGCAGATGGGAGCCAAGGCCTCGGACTTGATTGCTGTTCTGTCGGAGGTGGTCAAGGATCTTCCCGCGGAGGTTGCGCCGCGGGTGCAACTGAGTCGCTTCTACCTTCGCAGTGGCGACACGACCAAGGCCTTGGCTTTGGCGCAAGACACCATCACGCAATTGCCCAACCGCCCCGAGGGCTTGGAGTTGCTGGCGGATGCATATGCAAGCCGAGGTGATTTCATTCAAGCCGAGAACCAGCTGAGCAAGCTGATCTTGATGCAGCCCAAGTCGGTCAAGCCATTGTTGTCGCTTGCCAAGATGCATGTGGCCAACAACAAGTTCGATGCTGCAATTTCGGTGCTTCGTAAGGCCATGCTATTGCAGCCGGACCACCGGGATGTGCAGTCTGCACTGGTCTCGGTATTGGCAGGTTCAGGCAAGGCAGATGATGCCTACAAGTTGTGCCAGCAGATCCAAAAGAGTCATCCGAAATTGCCGCTGGGCTGGGCGTTGGCCGGTGACGTGGCTGCGTTCAAGAAGGACTGGGGTGCAGCTGTTGATTGGTATCGGAAGGCACTTCAGGTGGATGGGCGTCACACGGATGTGGCGATCAAGCTTCACAAGTCCCTGCTCATGGCCAAGGATGTTTCTGCTGCCGATTCGTTTGCTCAGCAGCGCTCTCAAGCCCTGCCGAACGATGCCATCTTCACCTTCTACCTCGGAGACGTTGCCCTGAGTCGAAAGGACTTCGCTCAAGCAGAGCGTTGGTACGGAGCGGTGCTCAAGATGCAGCCGGAGAATGTTGGGGCGCTCAACAACATGGCGTGGTTGTACAACAAGTCGAAACGCCCGCAGGCGAAAGAGCTGGCGGAGCGTGCTCAACGCTTGCAGCCGCGCAGCGCGGGCGTGCTGGATACCTTGTCTGAGATCCATTCGGATCAGGGGGACTTCGCCAAAGCGGTCGAACTTCAGCGCAAAGCCGTTGATTTGGATGGATCGGTTGCCAATTACCGACTCAATCTGGTCAAGCGACTGCTGGCGGCGGGGCAGAAGGATCAGGCCAAGTCCGAGTACGAGAAGTTGGGGCGCGAGCGGCCAGAGTACGCCAGGTCAGATGAATACCGGCAACTCGCCAAGAGCTTGTGATCCTTCAGGCGCTGCCTCCTTGGTGTGCGCCTGATTGGGGTGCTTGCAGTTTTTTTGGGGGGGGGGGGCAGATTTGAGGGTGTCGGAAATTTTTACGGATGCCCTGGTTGTTGTGAGTTCTGTCCTCGGCCAAGTTTGTAAGTTGTTGATTGTTAAATGAATTTCATTGTTGGCACGCCAAGTGCTTGCGATAGGGCAGGGAATGTCCCAAACCTCTTTTGGAGAAACACTCATGAACGCAGCAAAGAAAGTCCTCGCCGGCTTTGGTTTGATGGCAGCAGTGGCTTCCGCCAGCGCCGCTACCTTCCAGACCCCCGATGGTCTCCTGAATAACTTCGGTGGCTTCGACTGGTCGTCGTCGTCGTCCGTGCTCATCAAGAGCTACGACATTACCGCGCAGAACATTGGCTCTGGCTGCGCTGTCGGCGCTTTCGGCCCCAACTTCACCGGCGGCTGCACTGGCACGTCTGATGTGATCGACGTGTTCTACAACTCCTTCGCTGTGGCTGTTCTGCAGGCTGGTGGTGGTAACTTCGTGCTGCCCAATCTGGTGCAAGGCACCGGTGGTGCTGGCTACGAGATCACCGTGCGCGCAAACTTCCAAGAGAAGGTGACGTGCTTGAACTACAACTGCTCGCTGGTGTCGATCACTCCGATCACCGGTACCTGGGGCATCTACCTGGACAACACCCCCGACGCAGCCCTGGTTAGCCAGTCTGGTTTTGGTGACGGCGATCAAATCTTGGGCGGTTCTTTCACCGGTGGTCAAACCGTGGCCGGCCCACAGGGCTTTACCAATCCGAGCAGCGGCCTGACCAGCGCTTCGGTGAATGGCACGACCAGCTACACCAACAATGCCTACATCTTGCCCAACCTGAATGGCACCACGGTTCAGTCGACCCTGGGCTTCCTGGGCGGCACCAACGGTACCTGGACCCAGCCGACTTCTTGGCAAGGTAGCGGCTTCGGCGTGGGCGGCAACGGTCTGCCGGTCGGCGACAACACCGCTTTCATCGGCCAAGCTGATGCCAGCCAGTCCTTCTTCTTCAGCGTGCCTGAGCCGACTTCGTTGGCTCTGACTGGTTTCGCTCTGCTGGGCCTGGGCCTGTCGGCTCGCCGTCGCAAGCAAGCTTGAGCTTGTTTCAAAGCTGGCTTGGTCATTGATCAGGCTGGCTAGCAGCAAGATGAAAGGGGCGCTCTAGCGCCCCTTTTTTTGTTTTGAGTTCTCTTTTTTGTCGGAAGCGATAGCCACCCTTCCTTCATCCGTGCTGCGTCGGCGTAATGGTTGGCTTCGTGGTGATCAGCTCCTCAAGGGGGTGTCGCAGGGATCGCGAGGTGGCAGCGGGGCCCGAGCCCAGCCTTCCCATGAACACGGCGCGATTTGAGGCGTCCGTGCCCAGCAGGGCTTCAAGCCGGGCTTTCACCTCCTGGGCCAGGTCAATCACCTTCGTTTCCCTGGAGAACTTGCGGTTCTCGCGTGCGTAGCGTGCAAACACAAGCGGAGTGATTTCCGGCTGCATTTGTAAATTCAAGTGCGTGGATGTGAGCCAAAACCTCTGCATCGCACGGCCGGCGTCCACGAAGTCTTCGAGTGTCCGAGCTTGTTGTTTTGCCACCAGCACGTAGTGCGCGCCGCAGCGCAGGCCTGGGAGAAGGTCCAGCTGAATTCTTGGTGCCCATGTCCCAGCCAGAAATCGGTTGAAAAAGCGCACCCGCTCCCAGCTTCCCATGACGAACTCCATCAGGCGGGTCGTCATTGGGTCTGTGCCGAGCGCTTGTTCAGGAACTTTGCTCGTGCTGAACTGCTTGCGCCAGTCGATGATGTCGCGATGCACCTCGTAGGCCTCAGGGGAAGTCAGGCGGATCTTTGCGGAATGGAACATCAGCCAGGCGGTGTTCCAGCGGGCTTGGGGCCCTTCTAGCCACAAGATTTCGAAGCCGTCGCCGCAAGCCGATTCAAGTGATTGCTTCTGGCTCGCGGTCAGTGGGGTGGTACTCAAGGGTCGCCGTTGAACGCTTCGGCTTTGAATGCAGTCAATCAATGGGCTGCGTGTTGAGCTGTCGCTGGGTGAGAAATGCCAGTCAAATACTGGGCGAGCCTCGGGTGAGGATGCTCTGTGCGTGGACACAAGTCTCAATCCGTATTCGCTGGCGGCAATGGCTGCAGTTTCGATCAGCGCGCCCAGTGCAATCTGACTCGGGTGTCCATCCAGGTCGTAGACGCAATGTTCTCGGGTGTCGAAGCCGTGAACAACGACATCGTGAGGCCCGACGATTTCGAAGCGCCAAGGTTGCGTGTTGTCTCCGCTGGGCGCCCACCGTGCCAGGTCCAGAATTCGATGAATCACTGCGAGTTCGTTCATGTTGCAATCCTTGTCCGGCGCTGACGCCGCATCTCTGCATGCTGGCTGGATTGTCGGGTTTTCATAGGGCATCATGTTCGAAATGGAAACACGCTGCCACATTGCTAAAAGGTACTTTCATGAGTGCGCATTCTGAGTTTGACTATGGGCGGGCGTTTTCCCGAAACATTGGTTGGTTGACCGAGGCTGAGCAGGCACGAGTTCGAGAGGCTCGCGTTGCAATTGCTGGCTTGGGCGGCGTGGGTGGGGCGCATTTGTTGACCCTGGCCCGCTTGGGTGTTGGTGCATTTCACATCGCTGACTTCGACCAATTTGAAGTTCATAACTTCAATCGGCAAGTTGGTGCACAGATGTCCACTTTGGGTCGACCCAAAGCCGAGGTTCTCGCCGAAATGGCGCGAGAGATCAATCCTGAGGCTCATGTTGAGGCTTTTGCTGAAGGCGTTGCGCCCGAGAACCTGGATGCGTTTCTGTCGGGTGTCGATGTTTATGTCGATGGCATCGACTTTTTTGCTATCGAGGCGCGACGCATGTTGTTTCGGGCCTGTTATGAGCGAGGGATCCCTGCTTTGACAGCTGCGCCGTTGGGCATGGGGGTTGCCTTTCTGTATTTCAAACCCGGTGGCATGAGCTTTGAGGATTACTTCAAAGTCGAGGGGCGTAGCCAGCAGGAGCAATATGCGCGATTCATTGCAGGCCTTTCGCCTGCGATGTTGCAGCGAGGCTATTTGGTGGCGCCGGAGGCTGTGAATTTTCACGAAAGACGCGGTCCCTCCACCATGATGTCTTGTGACCTTTGTGCGGGGGTGATGGGTGTTTCAGTCTTGAAGGTCTTGCTCAATCGCGGAGCTTTGAAGGCAGCGCCATGGGTCATGCAGTTCGATGCCTACAAGCAAAAGCTGAGCTTCACTTGGCGGCCCTTCGGGAATGCCCATCCATTGCAACGCCTGCTTTTGTTGTTGATTCGGCCGCTGCTGAAGGGTGTGGGGCGGCCTCGCTCTTGAGATCGATGCGCCTAGGGTATGTCCTAGGTGGGGCCAATAGCTGCGCGATTTTGTGTACCACTGCCGATTTCAAGCGTGGGGGACGCTTATTTGCAGGGGCTGAGCCTAGGGTGCCATGTGGCATGATGCCGGAGGTTTTTTCAGGCTGCTTTTTAGCGTGGCGTCCGTCGCAGCACTGGCAGTGTTTGCCGCAGCCGATGAATTTGAGAGGACATACCTTGAACAAGATTCTTGCTTCGACCTTGCGCCGTGTTGGCCTTGTTTTCGGTGTTGCGGCATCGTTGCTGTTCTCCGGCTGCGCCAGCGTGGATGGCAAATTCCCGCCGGCACCCGCGAGTGCCACCAGCGGTGATTACAGTTACATCATCGGTGCAGGCGACTCCCTCAACATCATGGTCTGGCGCAATCCCGAGTTGTCGATGGTGGTTCCTGTCCGTCCCGACGGCAAGATTGCTGCGCCCTTGATCGACGAAATGGTGGTTCAGGGCAAGAACTCGGTCGCGGTTGCTCGTGAAATTGAAGCGCAGTTGGGCAAGTATGTGCGTGATCCGGTGGTCACGGTGATCGTGACCAGCTTCGTGGGCCCGTACAGCGAACAGATCCGCGTGATCGGTGAGGCTGCCCGTCCCCAGGCCTTGCCTTTCAAGCAAAAAATGACGGTGCTTGATGTGATGATCGCGGTCGGTGGACTGACGGACTTTGCAGCCGGCAACGAAGCCACCATTCTTCGGTCGGCCGACGGCGCTGGCAAACAATATTCCGTTCGCCTCAAGGACCTGATCAAACGCGGCGATGTCTCCGCCAATGTCGAAATGCGTCCGGGTGATGTGCTGATCATTCCGCAGAGCTTGTTCTGATCTCGGCAGTGCGAGTTCTCGCACTGGAGGGCTCGGTCCAGGTGGCTGGGTCAACGGTGCGAGATTGGCCTCGACGCGGGGCCCCTGCTTCTGTCCTAATTTTGGAACCCTAACTCGATGGACTTACTCATTGCGCAGCTGCAGGCGATCGCCCGGCGGGTGTGGAAATATCGTTGGACTGGCGTAGCCACCTCTTGGATTGTCGGCGTCATTTGTGCGGTGGTTGTTTGGATACTTCCGGATCGATATGAGGCCAATGCTCGTATCTTTGTGGACACGCAATCCATCTTGAAGCCCTTGATGTCGGGCTTGGCGGTGCAGCCCAATATCGAGCAGCAAGTCACCATGCTGAGCCGAACCTTGATCAGCCGTCCGAATGTTGAAAAGCTGGTTCGGATGGCTGATCTGGATTTGAAGAATCAGTCCAAGGCACAGCAAGAGGCCACCATTGAGAAAGTAACCAAGAGCCTGTCGATCCAGAGCACGGCTCGCGACAATCTGTACACCTTGGCCTACCGCGACAATGATCCTGAAACTGCCAAGCGGGTGGTTCAGTCTCTGGTCTCGATCTTCGTGGAATCGAGTCTGGGCGCCAGCCGCAAGGATGCGGCTACGGCCACCTCCTTCATCAACGAGCAGATCAAGTCGTACGAAGCCAAGCTGGAGGAGGCCGAAAGCCGCCTGAAAGAGTTCCGCCTGCGGAACATCCAGAACATGTCAGGTGACGGCAAGGATGCTGCCAGCCGACTGGGTGAACTCAGTGCTCAGTTGGAGCGTGCTCGTCTGGAGTACCGTGAGGCCGTCAATGCGCGCGACGCCGCCAAGGCCCAGCTGACTCAGGAGCGCTCCGGAAACACGAGCTCGCCCGTCAAGGCCTTGTTGCAAGAGGGGGACGCCGTGGTGGCGACGCCCGAGATCGACTCTCGCATCGATGCCCAGCGTCGCAACCTTGACGCCTTGCTGCAGCGCTACACCGATCAGCATCCCGATGTGATCGGAGCTCGTAAGCTGATCAAAGATCTGGAGTCGCAGAAAGCCAAGGAAGTCGCTGAGTTGCGAAAGGCAGCTGCCGCAGCGGCGGCTGCGCCCGCACCATTGGGTGGTAACAGCGGCAGCTTGGCCTACCAAGAAATGAACCGCTTGCTGGCCACCAGTGAGGTTCAGGTGGCAGCGCTCAAGGCTCGTGTGGATGAGTATTCTTCGCGTTATGCCCAGGCTTTGTCGGCAGTCAAGACGGCGCCCCAATTGGAGTCTGAGGCCGCGCAACTCAATCGTGACTATGCCATTCACAAGAAGAACTACGAGGACCTGGTGGCGCGTCGCGAATCGGCTTCAATCACTGGTGAGTTGGACGTCGCGTCCGGTGTTGCGGACTTCCGTCTGATCGATCCTCCGCGCGCCAATCCCAAGCCCGTCGCGCCCAATCGTCTCTTGCTGTTGGTGGGTGCATTGCTGGTTTCCCTTGTGGCCGGCGTGCTTGCCGCATTTGCCGTCAGCCAGTTGCGCCCGGTTTTCCATGACACCTTGGAAATGCGTGCTCGTCTGGATGTGCCAATCTTGGGTGTGGTGACCCGCTTGGTGTCCGAGGCGGACAAGCGCAACCAACGTTCCGACCTGATCCGCTTTGGCGCAGCAACCGGTGGTTTGGTGGGAATGTATGTCCTGGGCCTGACGGCGCTGGCAATCATGTTGAGCAGGCAGGTGGTCTGAGATGAGCAGTCTGATTGAACAAGCGGCCCAGCGACTGGAGCAGCTGCGGCAAGCCGGCGTGGTGTTGCCCAATGATGCGCAGGCCATGCCACAGACCAACCCCGTTTCTTTTGCCGGCGATGGCACAGACTTGGCCTCGCTGGCTGTGGCTACGGTCCAGGCCAAACCGGAGGAGTTTCATGCCTCGTCCAAGCGGGTCGATCTGGATTTGGAGGCTTTGGCTGCTCAAGGCTTCTTGACACCCAATGCGGCGCGCTCCCATATGGCGGATCAATATCGCGTCATCAAGCGCCCTCTGATCAAAAACGCCATGGGCAAAGGCGTGGCCAGTCTCAATCATGGCAATCTGATCATGGTGACCAGCGCCTTGGCGGGCGAGGGCAAGAGCTTTACGTCGCTGAATCTGGCATTGAGCATTGCGGCGGAACTGGACAACACGGTGATGCTGGTGGATGCCGACGTTGCCCGTCCCTCGGTTTTGCGCATGTTGGGTCTGCCTCAAGGCCCGGGTCTGCTGGACGTGTTGGAGGAGTCGGTGGACATGTCCAGCGTCCTGCTTCGCACCAATGTTGACAAGCTCACCTTGCTACCGAGCGGCACGCCTCATGCCCGCGCGACCGAACTCTTGGCCAGCGATGCCATGAGCCATCTGCTGGACGATATGGCGCGGCGTTATCCCGATCGGATCATCATTTTTGATTCGCCGCCGCTGCTCTTGACCACAGAGTCTCGCGTTCTGGCATCGCATATGGGGCAGATCGTGGTGGTGGTTCACGCTGAGAAGACGGCACAGAGTGCAGTGCAGCAAGCTCTGGCGACTATCGAATCCTGCCCGCTGAAGATGCTGTTGTTGAATCAGGCCAATGCGAACAGTTCGGGCGGCTATGGCAGTGGTGGCTACGGCTACGGCTATGGCTATGGCACCGAAGATACGGCCAGCTGAACTCATGCCGATTCGAAATTTTCATGCGCGGGAGTGGGGCTTGCAGCCGGGAGTCGTGGCCGTGGCTTGCCTGCTGAGCGCGTCTGCCGTTTGGGCGCAGGACGAATCGGGGGCGTCGAGCAAGCTTTCGACCTCGGGGCGGCCCTCGGTTCTGGTGGAGCCGCGTTTTGGGGTCATGCAGACCTGGACCGACAACAATCGTCTGAGCCGCACCGATAAAGACGCGGCGCTCCTGACGACCTTGACACCCGGCATCTCCATCAGCACGACACGCGGTGCCGTGCGAGGCTCGCTGGACTATTCGCTCAATGGCATCGTTTACACAAAGAGCGAAGAGAAGGCCCGCGTGCAACACAGCTTGGCGGCGAAAGGCGTGGCTGAGCTGATTGATAGCTTGTTCTTTGTCGATGCAAGCGCGAGCATTTCGCAGCAGGCTGCCTCGGCATTTGGCGTCCAAACCGTGGATCCGTCGCTGGCCAATGCCAATCGACGTGAAACTGCCACGGTGAGCTTGTCTCCGCGTTTGCAAGGGCGTCTTGGCAGCCTTGCCAACTTCGAGTTTCGGGCCAACACCTCGGCCACGAATGTCTCAGACGCCGTCATTGGTGACAGCCATGCCAATGGAGGCAGCTTGCGCATCAGTCGCGCGGGGCGCGCGGCGCTGATGTGGTCGGTGGATGCCTCGACTCAGAAGTCCAGCTTCAAGACGGGGGCGCAGAACCGGGTCAGCAGTGTGACCGGCAGCCTGAACTACAAACCCGATATCGACTGGCAACTGGGTGTGCTGGCCGGACGTGAGCGCAGTGATTTGAAGGATTTCGTGCTGCGCAACAGCTGGACGTATGGCGCCAATCTCAGTTGGACACCTTCGCTGCGCACCAAGGTTTCGGCGGATTTCCAGTCTCACGATTACGGCGACTCGTTCACTTACAACCTGGAGCACCGCTGGTCGCGTTCTGCCCTGCGCTTCTCGGATTCACAGTCCGTCAACGCGGCGAGCTTCCAGAACGCCGGCGCGCCGCGCAGCAACTACGACCTGTATTTTTTCCAGTTCGCCTCTTTGGTGCCTGATCCGGCGCAGCGCGATGTGTTTGTGCGCAATTTTCTGCGCGCTCAGGGTTTGACGCCCGATGCTTTGGCCAACAGCGCCGTGGTTGACACCGGCCCGACTGTGCTCCGCAACCAATTGCTGTCCTACACCCTGCAAGGGGTGAGAACCACCATCACGACGACCGCCAGCCGAAGCAACAACCGGCGCTTGGCCTCAGCCAGCGCGAGTGCTGGTGATTTTGCCGCCACGGGCCGTGTGCTCCAGCGCAGTCTCAGCTTGAATGTTTCGCACAACCTGACGCCCACGTCGAGCGCCGTGCTCAGCGTCTTGCAGCAGGAGAGCGAAGGCGATTCGGCGGCTCAGACCACCACGCTGCGATCCATTTCGGCGAGCTGGAATTGCCGACTCGGTACCCGGACCAACTTCACACTGGGCGCGCGAGCTGCGCACTCGGGCGGGTTGATTTCCTATCGCGAAAACGCCATGTTCGCCAACCTCGTCCAGCAGTTCTGAGCCATGTACGAATCCTTTTACGGGTTGAGCAGCAAGCCGTTTCAGCTCAGTCCTGATCCCAACTTCTACTTTGGCAGCAAGCAGCATCGGCGCGCCAAGGCTTATCTGGACTACGGTGTCCTGCGCAACGATGGTTTCATCGTCATCACTGGGGAGATCGGTGCCGGCAAGACCACCCTCTTGCGTGGTCTGCTGGACAGCCTGAATCGCAGCAATGTGGTGATCGGCAATCTGGTCACCACACAGTTGGACGCGGAAGACACGCTGCGCATGGTCGGCTCGGCCTTTGGTGTGCGCCTCAAGGATCTGCCCAAATCCGAGATCCTGATGACGCTGGAGGCGTTTTTTGTCAGCCAGACCACGCAGGGCAAGCGCTGCTTGCTGATCGTGGACGAGGCGCAGAACCTCTCGGCGCGGGCCGTGGAAGAGCTGCGCATGCTCTCGAACTTCCAGTTTGGCAACCAGTCTTTGCTGCAGACCTTTTTGGTCGGCCAGCCTGAGTTCCGCGGCATCCTGCAGCGGCCCGAGATGGAGCAGTTCCGTCAGCGCGTGGCGGCGACCTGCCATATCGGGCCCTTGGATGAAGACGAAACCAAGGCCTATATCGAGCACCGGCTCAAATGCGCAGGCAGTACCGGCAAGCCGACCTTCGATGCTGATGTATTCCCGCTGATTTACAAAACCAGCCAGGGCATTCCGCGTCGAATCAATTCCCTGTGCGATCGTTTGTTGCTGCTGGGTTTCATGGGCAACAAGGTCAATTTGACCCTGCATGAACTCCATGATGTGCTCAAGGATATTGCGCAAGAAGCACAAACACCCACTCAGGTGGTGGGTGGCGGATCGGACACAGGTGTGGGTAAATTCCTGGATACCGATCAGCCCATCGATTTCTCGCGCGTCAAACTTAATGCCGACGAGGTCAACGGTTTGAGTGAAGAGCTGTCGAACCTCAGCCAGGGTCATTTTGCAGAGCGCTTGCAGCGCCTGGAAAACGGCCTGCAGCGACTGGAACGCATCAATTTGCAAACCCTGAGCTTGCTGCAGAAGCTGGTGGAAGCGGTCCGGACCCACTGAGCTTGCTTTTGCCCCGTTTGCGCACTCTGTCACAGAGCTGTCGCAAGGGCAGGGCAGAACCGGGGCTTCGTGGCCGATATCGGTGTGCAGTGTCTGAAGATTTTTAATAAGCCAACAAGAGTGGGTGCGCAGAGTCTCATGTCTGAACAAAAAGCCATACGGAATGCGATGACCGTGGATGTGGAAGATTACTTCCAGGTCTCGGCCTTCGCGCCCTATATTGCGCGTGGCGATTGGGAAGGCTGTGAGTGCCGGGTGGAGCGCAATATCGAGCGCATCCTGGCCCTGTTCGCCCAGCATCAGACCAAGGCCACGTTCTTCACCCTGGGCTGGATCGCCGAGCGCTACCCGCAGGTGGTGCGCGATATCGTGGCGGCCGGCCACGAACTCGCCAGCCATGGCTACGGCCACGAACGCGCCAGCGATCTGAGCCCGCAAGCTTTCATGCAGGACGTCGTCCGTGCCAAGAAGTTGCTGGAAGATCTGGGCGGCCATGAGGTGATTGGCTACCGCGCGCCGAGTTTCTCGATCGGCAAGAGCAATCTCTGGGCCTTCGACACCTTGCGCGAGGCTGGCTACCAATACAGCTCCAGCGTCTACCCGATTCAGCACGACCATTACGGCATGCCAGATTCACCGCGTTTCGCCTACCCGGTGCGTGAGGGTTTGCTGGAAGTGCCGGTCACGACCTTGCGGGTGATGAACAAGAACCTGCCGTCCAGCGGCGGTGGCTATTTCCGCCTGCTGCCTTATTCGGTGTCGCGTTGGCTGATCCGTCAGGTCAATGCCCAGGATCAACAGTCCGCCGTGTTCTATTTCCACCCCTGGGAAATCGACGTTGATCAGCCGCGTGTCGCCGGCATCGACAGCAAGTCGCGCTTCCGCCACTACGTCAATATTGCGCGCACCCACGACCGCATCGGCCGCCTGCTGCAGGACTTTGCCTGGGGTCGCATGGACGAGATCTTCCTGGGTCGACGCACCGCGGCGCTGGCCACCAGCGCAGTTGCAGCCTGAACCATGGCTGCACTCCAAATCAAGCGCCTGACGGCGCAAGACGCCGCGCTTGCCCGGCGCTGGGACGAATTCGTCCTGGCCTGCCCGCAAGCCACCTTCTTTCACCGTGCCGGCTGGTTGCGCATGGTCGAGCAGGTGTTCAAGCACCAGGGTTTCTTTCTCTACGCCGAGCGTGAGGGCGAGATCGAGGGTGTGCTGCCCCTGGCTCAGGTCAAGAGCATGCTGTTCGGCCACTCCCTGGTGGCCTTGCCCTTTGCGGTGTATGGCGGTGTTGCAGCCCTGAACGACGAGGCAGCCGCCGCTCTGGAGCAAGAAGCGCAGGCCATTGCGCAGCGCCTGGGTGCTGAGCACCTCGAGTTCCGCAATATCGCGCCCCGTCACGCCGACTGGCCAAAGCAGGATTTGTACGTCACCTTCCGCAAGGAGATCCTGCCCGAGGAAGAGGCCAATATGCTGGCCATTCCGCGCAAGGCCCGGGCCAGTGTGCGCAAAGGCATCAAAAACAATCTGGTCTCGCACATCGATCCAACGGTGGATCGCTTTTTCGCGCTCTACGCCGACAACACCCACCGCCACGGTACGCCGGCCATGCCCAAGCGCTACTTCGCGGCTTTGCTGGACGAGTTCGGTGCCGATGCTGAGGTGCTGACGGTCACCGATGCCCAAGGCAAGCCACTCAGCTCGGTGCTGAGTTTCTACTTCCGTGACGAGGTGCTGCCTTACTACGCCGGCGACGACGAAGCCGCGCGCGATCTGGCCGGCAACGACTTCAAGTACTGGGAGCTGATGCGTCGCGCCTGCGCGCGTGGCTGCAAGGTGTTCGACTACGGCCGCAGCAAGCAGGGCACCGGTTCCTACGCCTTCAAGAAGAACTGGGGCTTCGAGCCGACGCCGTTGCATTACGAGTACTGCCTCTACAAGCGCGACGCCGTGCCGCAGAACAACCCGAGCAATGCGAAGTACCAGCTCCTGATCAAGACCTGGCGGCGCTTGCCCCTGGGCTTTGTCAACTGGTTGGGGCCCTTCATCGTGCGCAATCTGGGTTGAGCCATGCCCGCCCCACACCACTGCTTGCTTGATGCACGAAGCCGCCCACTGAATCTGATCTCTCGCGCATGCCTGCGCGTCCAGCCGCTATGAGCTTGCGCGTTCTCCACATCCTCGACCACTCCTTGCCGCTGCACAGCGGCTACAGTTTTCGCACCGCCTCCATCCTGCGCGAGCAGCGTGCGCGCGGCTGGATCACCTCTCACCTGACCAGCCCCAAGCAGGGCCCGGGCGAGGGCCTGATGGAGGAGGCCTCGGGCTGGCAATTCCACCGCACGCCCAGCACCGCGGCCGATGGCCTGATCCGCCAGATGCAGCTGACGGCCGCGCGCATCCGGGAAGTCGTGGCCATCGAGCGCCCTGACATCATCCACGCCCATTCGCCGGTGCTCAATGCCTTGCCCAGCCTCTGGGTCGGCCGACAGCTGCGTTTGCCGGTGGTGTATGAGATGCGAGCCTCTTGGGAGGATGCGGCTGTCGACCACGGCACGACGACCGAAGGCAGCTTGCGCTACCGCGTGTCGCGGGCGCTGGAAAGCTTTGCGCTCAAGCGTGCCGACCAGATCACCACCATTTGCGAAGGCCTGCGTGGCGACATCATGTCGCGCGGTGTGCCGGCGGATCGCATCACCGTGATCCCGAATGCGGTTGACGCCCAGGCCTTCCAGTTTGGCGTCAGCCCGGACCCGGTGCTGCGTGCCAAGCTGGGCCTGGACGGCGCCGTTGTGCTTGGTTTTGCAGGCTCCTTCTACGGCTACGAAGGCCTGCACCTGCTGCTGGACGCTGCGGCTCGCCTCTTGCCCACGCTGCCGCAGCTTCGCGTGCTGCTGGTCGGCGGCGGCCCGCAGGAGGCGGCGCTCAAGGCGCAGGTGGAGCGCCTGGGCCTGCAGCAGCAGGTGATCTTCACCGGCCGGGTGCCGCACGCGGAGGTGCAGCGTTACTACGAACTGATCGACGTGCTGGCCTACCCGCGCCTGCCCATTCGCCTGACCGAGCTGGTCACGCCGCTCAAGCCCCTGGAGGCCATGGCCCAAGGGCGCATGTTCGTGGCCTCCGATGTCGGCGGCCACCATGAGCTGGTGCGCCACGGCGAGACCGGCCATCTCTTCAAGGCCGGCGATGTGGGCGCTCTGGCCGCTGCCATCGAACAGCTGCTGGCCCAGCGCGAGCAATGGCCGCGCATCGCCGCGCAGGCCCGCCATTTCGTGGAAGCCGAGCGCACCTGGGCCCGCAGCGTGGCCCGCTACGAAGAGGTCTACCGGCGCGCCCTGGGCCGCTACGGTCGTACCTTCCCCCCTGTTTCTTCCTGAGGCCCGACCCAGCTATGTGCGGCATCCACGGCATCCTGCGTCTTGACGGCGCCCCGGTCGAATCGGCCCATCTGAGCTTGATGGGCGACATCACCCAGCATCGCGGCCCCGACGATGAAGGCCAGCACATTGACGGTGCCTGCGGCATCGCCATGCGGCGCCTGTCCATCATTGACCTGGCCGGCGGCCACCAGCCCCTGTCCAACCAGGACGGCAGCCTCTGGCTGGTCTGCAATGGCGAGATCTACAACTACCGCGAGCTGCGTGCCGAGCTGCAAGCCAAGGGGTTTCAGTTCAAGACCGGCTCCGACAGCGAGGTGCTGCTGCATCTGTACGACGCCGAGGGCGATGACTTCGTCCACCGCCTCAACGGCATGTTCGACTTCGCCCTCTGGGATGCGCGCCGCCGCCGTCTGCTGATCGGCCGTGACCGCATCGGCGTCAAGCCCCTGTACGTGATGCAGGACGGTCAGCGCCTGGCTTTTGCCACCGAAGCCAAGGCCTTGCTGGCTTTGCCCGGCGTTCGGGCCGAGCTGGACACTCGCGTGCTCTCCAGCTACCTGCAGCTGGGCTATGTGGCCGCGCCGGGCAGCATGTTCAAGGGCATTCGCAAGCTGCCGCCGGCCACGCTGCTGGCGGTGGAGGCTGGTCAGGTCAAGGAGTGGCGCTACTGGCGCGTGTCGGCGCAGATCCGCCGCGACTGGAGCGAGGCCGAGTGGATCGAGCGCTCGCGCGAAAGCCTGCAGCGCGCCGTGCGCATGCAGATGGTCAGCGACGTGCCGATCGGCGCTTTCCTCTCGGGTGGTGTCGATTCCAGCGCGGTCGTGGCCTATATGGCCCGCGAGTCCAGCGAGCCCATCCGCACCTATGCCATCGGTTTCGAAGGCGGTGAGGCCGAGACGCTGTACAACGAGCTGCCGTTCGCGCGCCAGGTCTCCGAGCTGTTCAAGACCCAGCACAAGGAAATTGTCGTCAAGCCCGATGTGGTGGGTCTGCTGCCCCAGCTGCTCTGGCATATGGACGAGCCGCTGGCCGACACGGCCTTCATCACCACCTATCTGGTCTCGCAGTTTGCGCGCCAGGATGTGAAGGTGATCCTCTCGGGCGTGGGCGGTGACGAGCTGTTTGGCGGTTATCGCCGCTACCTGGGCGGTCATTACGCACGCCGTTTCCAGGCGCTGCCCGCTTGGCTGCAATCAGCCATCGGCTTTGCGGCCGGCCGCTTGCCGGCCGATCGTCACTCAGGACTGCTCAACACCTTGCGCCTGGCCAAGGGCTTTGTCGCCAGCGCCGGTATGGGCGCCGATGCGCGCTACCAGAGCTATCTGCAAGTGCTGGGGCAGGACCTGGTCGGCCGTCTGCTGGTGGACGGCGCGGGCGGTCAAGACCCGCTGGCCGCGGCTTTCGCTAGCGCCGGCCATGAGGACGAACTCAACCGCATGCTGGCCGTGGACGCAGAAACGCAGCTGCCTGACGATCTGCTGCTCTTGACCGACAAGATGAGCATGGCCGTGTCGCTCGAGTGCCGCGTGCCTCTGCTCGATCACGAACTGCTGGAGCTGGCGGCGTCCATGCCTTCGGACATCAAGATCCGTGGTGGCCGCCTCAAGCATGTGCTGAAGTCGGCCCTGGCCGATGTGCTGCCGGATGACATCCTGAACCGCAAGAAGCGCGGCTTCGGCACGCCCATGGGCGCCTGGCTCAAGAAGGAATTGGCGCCGCTGCTGCGCCGCCTGCTGGCGCCTGAGGTGGTGAAGGCGCGGGGCCTGTTCGTGCCGGCCGTCGTGTCAGGCCTGATCGCCGACCACGAAGCCAACCGCATGGACGGCACCGATGCGCTGCTGTCTCTGATGAATCTTGAAATCTGGAGCCGGGTCTATCTGGACGGCCGCAGCCCCGCCGATGTGGCGCTGGAGCTGAAGTCTTACCTGCCCCGCGCCTGACGCCCCCGCTCCTCCATCTGCCCGCATGAACATCCTCTACGTCTGCCATCGCTTTCCCTTCCCGCCCAAGCGTGGAGGCAAGATCCGGCCCTTCAATATGATCCGCCACCTGACGGCGGCGGGGCATGAGGTCACCGTCTGTTCGCTGGTGCGAGCCGAAGACGAAGGCGTGGAAGGGCAGGGCATTGCACCGCATTGCAAGGCCTTCCATATGGCGCGCGTGCACAACCCGGTGCAGGCCTTGCGCATGGTGGCGCGTCTGCCCCTGACCACGCCCTCGTCCATGGGCTTTTTCTACTCGGCCGAGCTGGCAGCCAAGATCAAGCACCTGCTGGCCACGCAGAAGTTCGATCTGATCTTTGTTCACTGCTCCTCGGTCGCGCAGTACGTGGAGCATGTGCAGGACATTCCCAAGATCCTGGACTTCGGCGATATGGACTCGCAGAAGTGGCTGGAGTACGCGGACGCCAAGCCTTTCCCGCTGTCCCTGGGCTACCGGCTCGAAGGCTACAAGATGCTGGCGGCCGAGAAGCGCCTGGCCCGCCGCTTTGACCTCTGTACCGCCACCACGCGCGCCGAATGGCAGACGCTCAACGACTATGGCACGGGTGCAGCGACCGACTGGTTCCCCAACGGTGTCGATGCCGATTACTTCAGCCCCAATGGCACGGCCTACGACCCTGACACCATCAGCTTCATCGGCCGCATGGACTACTACCCCAACCAGGAATGCATGTCGCGTTTCTGTGCGGAAACCTGGCCCTTGATCAAGGCGCGCCGGCCGCAGATGAAGCTGACCATCGTCGGCGCCGACCCGTCGCCGGCCATGCGCAAGCTCGGTGAGATCGACGGCGTCACCGTCACCGGCTCGGTGCCGCATGTGCAGCCCTATGTGCGCAAATCGGCCCTGATGGTGGCCCCGCTGGCGATTGCCCGCGGCACGCAGAACAAGATCCTCGAAGCCATGGCCATGGGGGTGCCGGTGGTGACCAGCAGCATTGCCGCAGGCGGTGTCGACGCCGAGGCCGAGACCCATCTGCTGGTGGCCGACACGCCGCAGCAATGCGCCGAGGCGGTGCTGCGCATCGTCGAGAATCCCGCCGAGCGGGAGCGTCTGGCCCTGGCCGGCCGCGCGCGCATGCTCAGCCACCATGCCTGGCCGCGCTCCATGGAGCGTCTGGACAAGATCATTGCCCAGGTTCTGACCTCGGCATCCACCTCATCAAAAAAGCAGGCAGTGAAGTCATGAAGATCAGCATTTTTGGATTGGGCTATGTGGGCGCGGTGTCGCTGGCCTGTTTGTCGCGGGACGGCCATGATGTGGTGGGCGTGGACATCGAGCCGGCCAAGCTGGACCTGATCAAGAACGGCAAGACGCCGGTGGTCGAGGAGGGCATGGTGGAGCTGATGGCGCAAGTTGCGGCCAGCGGCCATGTCAGCGTGACGACGGACGCGGTGCAGGCCGTGCTGAGCACCGAGATCTCGCTGGTCTGCGTGGGCACGCCCTCGGCGGCCAACGGCAGCCAGGACCAGGGCGCGGTGCTGCGCCTGGCCGAGCAGATCGGTGAAGCGCTCAAGCAAAAGAGCGAGCCGCATGTGGTGGTGTTCCGCTCGACCCTGGTGCCGGGCACGGTGGAAGACGTGCTGCGCCCCATCATCGAGCGCGCCTCGGGCAAGCGCGACGGCGTGGACTTCCACCTGTGCTTCCAGCCCGAGTTCCTGCGCGAAGGCAGCTCCATCCGCGACTACGACAAGCCGCCCTTCACCATCGTCGGTGCCAACCACGAGTACGCGGCCGAGCGGCTGCAAGCCCTGTTCGGCCATCTGCCCTGCAAGTTCCTGAAGACCTCGGTGCGCGCGGCCGAGATGATGAAGTACTGCTGCAACAACTTCCACGCGCTCAAGATCACCTTCGCCAACGAGACGGCGCGCCTGTGCGGTGCATTGGGCGTGGACGCCTTCGAAGTGATGGACCTGGTCTGCCAGGACACGCAGCTCAACATCTCCAAGGCCTATCTGAAACCGGGCTTCGCCTTCGGCGGCTCCTGCCTGCCCAAGGACCTGCGCGCGACCACCTACCTCGCCAAGACGCACGATCTGGAGCTGCCCATGCTCTCGGGCATCCTGGCCTCCAACCGCCAGCACCTGGACCTGGCGCTGGACAAGCTGCTGGCCCTGGGCAAGCGCAAGATCGGCTTCATCGGCCTGTCCTTCAAGACCGGCACGGACGATCTGCGCGAGAGCCCGCTGGTGACCCTGGCCGAGCAGCTGATCGGCAAGGGCATGCAGCTGTCGATCTATGACCCCGAGGTGCATCTGGCCAGTCTGCTGGGCGCGAACCGCAGCTTTGTGCAGAAGCACCTGCCGCACATCGGTGAGATGCTCAAGGGCGATCTGGCCGAGGTGGTGCAGGGCAGCGAGGTGCTGGTGATGGGCCTGTCGGGCGCGGAGATCGCGGCGCAGGTGGCGGGCTTGGCTCGCGCCGACCAGGACCTGCTGGACCTGGTGAACCTGCCCAACAAGGCGGACTTCAAGGCCCGGGTGCAGGGGCTGTGCTGGTGATGAGTCCGAACAGCCCGACGCCAGTGAAGCGCGGCGCGCCCGGCGGCGCAGGCTGGCCACGTGCGCTCGCGGGGCTTGTGCTGCTCTTGCTCGTGGTTTTGGGCCTGTACCACCAGACCGCCTGGGCCATGGTGCAAATCTGGAACCGCTCGGAGACCTTTGCACATGCTTTCACGGTGCCGCCAATTGCCTTGTGGTTGATTTGGCGACTCCGAGCCTCCATCGCCGTGCTTGAGCCGCGGCCGTCGCCCTGGTTCCTGTTGCCCATGGCAGCTTGCGGCCTGTTGTGGTTGCTCGGCGACTTGGCGGCCGTCAACGCGGCCACCCAGCTGGCCTTGGTGGGCATGTTGGTGTGCGCCGTACCGCTGTGCCTGGGGGCGGCGGTGGCGCGTGTGATGGCCTTCCCGCTCGCTTTTTTCTTCTTCGCCGTACCCATCGGTGAGTTTCTGATGCCGCTGTTCATGAACTGGACGGCGGACTTCACGGTCAGCGCCCTGCGATTGAGCGGCATTCCGGTCTACCGCGAAGGTCTGCAGTTCGTGATCCCGAGCGGCAACTGGTCAGTGGTCGAAGCCTGCAGTGGCATCCGTTACCTGATGGCTTCGGTCATGGTGGGCGCTTTGTTTGCCTACCTGAACTACCGTTCCCTCAAGCGGCGCGTGATCTTTGTGATCTTCGCCACGATGCTGCCGGTGGTGGCCAACTGGGTGCGAGCCTATCTGACCGTGTTGCTCGGCCATGTGTCCGGCAATGAATTGGCGACCGGGGCTGATCATTTGCTCTACGGCTGGGTGTTCTTCGGCATCATCATGCTGGCCATGTTCATGGTCGGTGGCCGTTGGGCCGAGGCCGATGCGCAAGGCCTTGACACACCACCGGCTGCGAACGGCGCGGCCTTGACCTCTCGGGCGCCTGCCGTTGGGTTGACAACCCTGGGTGCCGGCTTGCTCGTCTTGCTGGCGCCATTTGCCTGGTCCCAGCACCTCGCCGTACCAGCGAGTCAGACCGAGCTTCGTTTGGCACTGCCCACGGGGTCGTTGGGCGCTTGGACGTCGATGCCGGCCACAGCGCCGATGTTGAAGCCCGTGTTCCAGTCTCCTGCTGCGCAGGCGGCGGCTGTTTTCCGCAAGGGCAATCAAGAGCTGGGCGTGCACGTGGCCTACTACCGCCAGCAAAGCTACCGCAGCAAGCTGATCAGCTCGGTCAACACCTTGGTCGCCAGCGAGGACCGTCAATGGTCCGTGGTGTCGCAGGGGCGGCTTGACTTGCCTCAGGCCTCTTTGGCCGTGCGTCGCGTTGAACTGCTCAATCTGCGTGGCACGGACAGCCCGTGGCCGCGGCGCCTCGATGTCTGGCAGGTGTATTGGATCAATGGTGACCCCACCAGCCGTGACTGGCAGGCCAAGCTGCTGGCCCTTTGGCATCGCCTGATGGGCCGCGGTGACGATGCTGCCTCTTTGGTCTTTTACACAGACCGCGGAGATGAGGGGGCGGGTGAGGCTGTCCTGCGTGAGTTTGTGCAAGAGAATTGGGCCGCATTCGATGCGGCCCTGCGCAAGACCCGGGACGCGCAGGCCGCGGCACCAGCGGTGCCCGGCTGAATAGCTGTTTTTGAACGATCGACTTTGAGTTTTGGACTGACAAGGGAAACAAGATGACGACCTTAGCGGTGATCGGCCTGGGCTATGTGGGCCTGCCTTTGGTGGTGGAGTTCGGCAAGCAGATCCGGACCATTGGTTTTGATATTTCGACCGCCAAGGTCGAGTCCTGCCAGCGTGGCGTCGACCCCTCGCGCGAGCTGACTGACGAGCAGGTGCAGGCGGCCACCCATGCGGTCTACACCGACAAGCCCGAGATGCTGGCCGAGGCTGACATCATCATCGTTGCTGTGCCCACGCCGGTGGACGAGGCCCACATTCCCGACTTCAAGCCCCTGATCGGCTCCAGCACCAGCGTCGGCCGCCACATGAAGAAGGGCGCCATCGTCGTGTACGAGAGCACCGTTTACCCCGGCGCCACCGAAGAGGTCTGCATCCCCGTGCTGGAACGCGAGTCGGGCCTCAAGTGGAAGCAGGATTTCTTCGTCGGCTACAGCCCTGAGCGCATCAATCCGGGCGACAAGGAGCACACGCTGACCAAGATCCTGAAGATCGTCTCCGGCGACACGCCCGAGACGCTCAACAAGGTGGCCGAGCTCTACGAGAAGATCATCATCCCCGGCGTGCACCGCGCCTCCAGCATCAAGGCCGCCGAGGCTGCCAAGGTGATCGAGAACACCCAGCGCGACCTGAACATCGCGCTGATGAACGAGCTGGCCATCATCTTCGACAAGATCGGCATCGACACCTCCGAGGTGCTGGCCGCGGCCGGCACCAAGTGGAACTTCCTGAAGTTCAAGCCGGGCCTGGTTGGCGGCCACTGCATCGGCGTGGACCCCTACTACCTGACCCACAAGGCCGACATGCTGGGCTACCACCCGCAAGTCATCCTGGCCGGCCGTCGCATCAACGACAGCATGGGCAAGTTCATTGCCGAGCAGACCATCAAGCACATGATTGCTTCGGGCTCCTACATCAAGGGCGCCCGTGTCAATGTGCTGGGCCTGACCTTCAAGGAAGACTGTGGCGATCTGCGCAATTCCAAGGTTATTGACATCATCAACGAACTGCGCACCTACGGCGTGGAAGTGTTCGTGACCGATGCGCAGGCCGAGGCTGAGGAAGCCATGCACGAGTACGGCGTGCGCTTGCTGCCCTTCGACGAACTGCCGCGAGCTGATGCCGTGGTTGCGGCCGTCGCCCACAAGGAGTACGCGAAGCTGAGCGTCGAAGACCTGGGCAAGAAGCTGGTCAAGGGCGGGGCTTTCATCGATGTGAAGGCAGCGTTTGATCAAGGCGGTCTGGAAGCTGCCGGCTTCCGCGTCTGGCGCCTCTGATCGAGCGCTGGGATTGACCCCTCACCGCATGAGCGAGCGCCGGCCTCTCGTCGTCCACCTGCTGTTCCGCTTCGACACCGGAGGGTTGGAGAACGGGGTGGTCAATCTGATCAACCACATGGACGCCAGCCGCTGGCGCCATGCGGTGGTGGCCATGACCGAGGTTACTGAGTTTCGGCGCCGCATCCAGCGAGAGGATGTGCAATTCCTGGGGTTGAACAAGCCGCCGGGGCCGGGCGTTTTGCAGTGGGGTGCGCTGTATCGCATGTGCCGTGAGCTGCGGCCCGACATCGTTCACAGCCGCAATCTGGCGGCGCTCGAAGGCCAGCTGCCGGCGTGGCTGGCCCGTGTGCCGGCGCGCATCCACGGTGAGCATGGCCGAGACATGGACGATGTGGATGGCCTCAACCGGCGCAACCGCCTGACCCGGCGCTTCTACAGCCCTTTTGTGCAGCGCTATGTGGCGCTGTCGCGCGACCTGGGCGGCTATCTGGAGAATGCGGTCGGTATTGGGTCGCAGCGCATCCACCAGATCTACAACGGGGTGGACACCGACAAGTTCCTCCCGCGCGGCGCGGCGGTGGCCTCGATAGAAGGATGTCCCTTCCAATCCGGCCCACAGCTGCTGGTGGGGACGGTGGGGCGCATGCAGTCGGTCAAGGACCAGCTGACCCTGGCCCGCGCCTTTGTCCTGGCCTTGCAGCAGCAGCCTGGCTTGCGCGAACGCCTGCGGCTGGTGATGGCGGGCGACGGGCCCCTGCGCGCTCAGGCGGCCCAGGTCTTGGCCGAAGCCGGGATGAGCGATCTGGCCTACCTGCCAGGCGAACGGCGCGATGTGGCGGAGCTGATGCGCGGGCTGGATGTGTTTGCCCTGCCGTCGCTGGCGGAAGGCGTGTCCAACACCATTCTGGAAGCCATGGCCTGCGGCCTGCCGGTGCTGGCCACCCGCGTCGGTGGCAATGCCGAGCTGGTGGAAGAGGGGCGCACCGGGCTCTTGGTGCCCTCAGCCGATGCCCCGGCCATGGCTGCAGGCCTGATCCGCCTGGCGCAGGACGCGGCATTGCGGGCCGATTTCGGCCAAGCCGGGCGTCAGCGGGTGGAGCAGCGCTTCAGCTTGCGTGCCATGGTCGCGGCATATGATGCTTTGTACAGCCAGGCACTGGGGCGGCCCCCACTCGATCTCGAACACGGTCTGCGGACCACAAAGTAGAACAAGATATGTGCGGAATCACTGGAATCTTTGACACGCGTGCGGCCCGCGAGATCGATGCGGCGCGCCTGCATCGGATGAACGAGTCGCAGCACCACCGCGGCCCCGATGAAGGCAGCCTGCACACCGAACCCGGCCTGGGCATGGGGCATCGCCGGCTGTCCATCATCGACATCTCCACCGGCCAGCAGCCGCTGTTCAACGAGGATGGTTCGGTGGTCGTGGTCTTCAATGGCGAGATCTACAACTACCAGTCGCTGATCCCCGAACTGCAGGCCCTGGGTCATGTGTTCCACACCAAGAGCGACACCGAGTGCATCGTCCATGCCTGGGAAGCCTGGGGTGAGGACTGCGTGCAACGCTTCCGCGGCATGTTTGCCTTTGCACTCTGGGACCGCAACAAGCAGACCTTCTTCATGGCCCGCGACCGCATGGGCGTGAAGCCCCTGTTCTACAGCGTGCTGGATGATGGCCAGCTGCTGTTCGGCTCGGAGCTGAAGTCCCTGCTGGCCCATGGCCAGATGCGCCGCGACATCGACCCGCTGGCGGTCGAAGAGTATTTCGCGCTCGGCTATGTGGCCGAGCCGCGCTGCATCTTCAAGCAGGCGCGCAAGCTGGAGCCGGGCTACAGCCTGTGCATCCGTCGCGGCCAGTCGATTCCCGAGCCCAAGCAGTTCTGGGATGTGCGCTTCACACTCGACCGCCAGATCGGCGTCGAGGAAGCCTGTCTGGAACTGCAGGAGCGTCTCAAGGAATCAGTGCGCCTGCGCATGATTGCCGAGGTGCCGCTGGGTGCCTTCCTGTCCGGCGGCGTGGATTCCAGTGCCGTGGTGGCCACCATGGCCGGCATCAGCTCGGACGCGGTCAACACCTGCTCCATCGCCTTCGACGACCCGGCTTTCAACGAATCTGAGTTCGCCAAACTGGTGGCCGACCGCTACCGCACCGAGCACAAGGTGGAGACCGTCAAGTCCGACGACTTCGACCTGCTCGACACCCTGGCCCGGCTCTACGACGAGCCCTATGCCGACAGCTCGGCCATCCCGACCTACCGGGTCTGCCAGCTGGCGCGCAAGCATGTGACCGTGGCCCTGTCGGGCGATGGCGGTGACGAGACCTTCGGCGGCTACCGCCGCTACCGCATGCATTTGATGGAAGAGCGCATGCGCTCCATGATGCCGGCCGGCCTGCGCAAGCCGCTGTTCGGCACGCTGGGACGTCTGTATCCGAAGGCCGATTGGGCGCCGCGCGTGTTCCGCGCCAAGACCACGTTCGAAGGCCTGTCGCGCAATGCCGTCGAGGCCTACTTCCACTCGGTGTCCATCTTGCGCGGCCCCATGCGGGAGCAACTCTTCAGCCCGCAGTTCAAGGCCCAGCTCAGCGGTTACGAGGCCCAGGAGGTGTTCGACCGCCATGCGGCCAACGCCCAGACCGACGATCCGCTGGCCCTGATCCAGTACCTGGACACCAAGACCTATCTGGTCGGCGACATCAACACCAAGGTGGACCGCGCCAGCATGGCGCATTCGCTGGAAGTGCGTGAGCCGCTGATGGACCATGAGCTGGTCGAGTGGGTGGCCAGCCTGCCGTCGGACCTCAAGATTCGCGGTCAGGAAGGCAAGTACCTGCTGAAGAAGTCCATGGAGCCACTGCTGCCCGACGAGGTGCTGTACCGGCCCAAGATGGGCTTCGCCGTGCCGCTGGCGCGCTGGTTCCGTGGCCCGCTCAAGCAGCGGGTGCAGGACGCCGTGCTCGGCCCGCGCCTGGCTGCCACCGGCTGGTTCAACCGCGAGTACCTGCAACACCTGGTCGAAGCTCATCAAAGCGGCGCCCGCGACTACAGTGCGCCGCTGTGGACGCTGCTGATGTTTGAGGCCTTCCTGCGCCAGGTGGTGGATGAAGAGTTGCCTTTGGCCGTGCACAGCCGGGACGGCGTTCCCGCCTGAGTAGGGTCTGTCCGCCCGGTTCTTGCTGATGGCGGGCATCGCTGGATTCCGGGGCGTTCGCGCCCCGGAGCTGCATCAAGATTTCGGAGACTTTGAGCAATGAAGATCAGCATTTTTGGATTGGGCTATGTGGGCGCGGTGTCGCTGGCCTGTTTGTCGCGGGATGGCCATGATGTGGTGGGCGTGGACATCGAGCCGGCCAAGCTGGACCTGATCAAGAACGGCAAGACGCCGGTGGTCGAGGAGGGCATGGTGGAGCTGATGGCGCAAGTTGCGGCCAGCGGCCATGTCAGCGTGACGACGGACGCGGTGCAGGCCGTGCTGAGCACCGAGATCTCGCTGGTCTGCGTGGGCACGCCCTCGGCGGCCAACGGCAGCCAGGACCAGGGCGCGGTGCTGCGCCTGGCCGAGCAGATCGGTGAAGCGCTCAAGCAAAAGAGCGAGCCGCATGTGGTGGTGTTCCGCTCGACCCTGGTGCCGGGCACGGTGGAAGACGTGCTGCGCCCCATCATCGAGCGCGCCTCGGGCAAGCGCGACGGCGTGGACTTCCACCTGTGCTTCCAGCCCGAGTTCCTGCGCGAAGGCAGCTCCATCCGCGACTACGACAAGCCGCCCTTCACCATCGTCGGTGCCAACCACGAGTACGCGGCCGAGCGGCTGCAAGCCCTGTTCGGCCATCTGCCCTGCAAGTTCCTGAAGACCTCGGTGCGCGCGGCCGAGATGATGAAGTACTGCTGCAACAACTTCCACGCGCTCAAGATCACCTTCGCCAACGAGACGGCGCGCCTGTGCGGTGCATTGGGCGTGGACGCCTTCGAAGTGATGGACCTGGTCTGCCAGGACACGCAGCTCAACATCTCCAAGGCCTATCTGAAACCGGGCTTCGCCTTCGGCGGCTCCTGCCTGCCCAAGGACCTGCGCGCGACCACCTACCTCGCCAAGACGCACGATCTGGAGCTGCCCATGCTCTCGGGCATCCTGGCCTCCAACCGCCAGCACCTGGACCTGGCGCTGGACAAGCTGCTGGCCCTGGGCAAGCGCAAGATCGGCTTCATCGGCCTGTCCTTCAAGACCGGCACGGACGATCTGCGCGAGAGCCCGCTGGTGACCCTGGCCGAGCAGCTGATCGGCAAGGGCATGCAGCTGTCGATCTATGACCCCGAGGTGCATCTGGCCAGTCTGCTGGGCGCGAACCGCAGCTTTGTGCAGAAGCACCTGCCGCACATCGGTGAGATGCTCAAGGGCGATCTGGCCGAGGTGGTGCAGGGCAGCGAGGTGCTGGTGATGGGCCTGTCGGGCGCGGAGATCGCGGCGCAGGTGGCGGGCTTGGCGCGTGCGGATCAGGACCTGCTGGATCTGGTGAACCTGCCCAACAAGGCGGACTTCAAGGCCCGGGTGCAGGGGCTGTGCTGGTGATATCGGGTGCCTCGCCCTGGTTGAGTGAAGGCCGTTGGCGCTGGGGCCAGCGCCTCGGCTGGCTGCTGGTCTTGCTGCCGCTACTCATCCTGCTGCCGCAGGTGCTGGGCAGCACCGACCGGGTGCGCCTGCGCAATGCTCTGGTGCTGGATGAGTCGGTCAATCCGGCCATCGACTGGCCGGCGAGTGCGCCGCCGCCCAGCTTCAAACGTGAGCAGGCGCCGGCCTCGGCGGTGTTTGTGGAGCAGGTGCGCAAGCTCGGCCTGGCCGAATTGCCCGGGCCCTGGGAGCGCTCGCTGGCGATTGCCTCCCATTTGTTGAGCTCGGCGCCGGTGCTCACCGGTGGCCCGATCCAAAGCGATCTGCAACGCACCTACCAGCGCATCGTTCAGGACGGCGAAGGCTATTGCGGCGATTTCGTGCGCAGCTTCATGGCCCTGGCCCATGCCGCAAAGATCCCTACGCGCAGCTGGGGTTTTGCCTTTGACGGCTTTGGCGGTCACGGCCACATCTGGGTGGAGATCTGGAACGAGCCCTTGGCTCGCTGGCAGCTGCTGGATGTGTTCAATAACGTCTATTTCAGCCGGAGCCAGGGGCCGCTGTCGGCGCATGAGGTGCGCGCCGCCTTGCTGGCCCGTGATGCCGAGCTGCGCATGCTGCCCATCGCGCCCAAGGCCCGCCCAGGCTATGTCGAGGACGCCAAGGCCTGGGAGTACTACCACCGCGGC
Organism: Paucibacter aquatile; assembly: GCF_002885975.1. NCBI lineage: Bacteria > Pseudomonadati > Pseudomonadota > Betaproteobacteria > Burkholderiales > Sphaerotilaceae > Roseateles > Kinneretia aquatilis. The sequence goes on from NZ_POSP01000004.1 coordinate 689,739, forward strand.
GAGACCCAATGGTTCCAGTGGCTGGGCGACAACCTCGAGAGCTACGACCGCGAGCCGGCCGTGCGCATCACCGGCTCACTCTCGCGCAGCCTGGAGCAGTTCGCCGCCATCGCTACGGGCGTCTATCCCGGCATGGCGATCTGGCCCATGGCCGAGAGCCAGGCGGCGCATGCGCACCTGCGCCGTCTGAAGACGGCCTTGCCTTTGCTGGGCCTGAGTCTGGCGGCAGGCCTGGTCCTGCTGCTCCTCAGCGCCTTGCGCTTGCGCCGCCTGCGTCCGGCCTTGCAGGCTTGGTCACGTGAACACGGCCATGTGCTGCTGGTTGGGCCGCTGCCGCCGCCCGCCGGCGGCATGGCCAACCAGTGCGAACAACTCCTGCGCCTGCTCAAGGCCGAGGGTGTGCAGGTTCGCCTGCTGCGCAACAACCCACCGTACCGGCCGGCCTGGACGGGCCGTGTGCCCGTGCTCCGTGCGGTTGTTCGTTTGCTGGCTTATGTGCTGGCGGCTCGTCGTGAGATTCGCGGTGCGCGCGTGGTCCACATCATGGCCAACTCGGGTTGGGCCTGGCATTTGTTCGTGCTGCCGGTCGCGCGCCTGGCGCTGGGCCGTGGCGTGCCCTTGATCATCAACTACCGGGGTGGCCTGGCTGATGAGTTCCTCAGCCAGGGGCCGGCCCATGTGCGGCGCCTGCTTTCACGGGCCGATTTGCGCGTCACGCCCTCGGCCTTTTTGCAGCGTGTGTTTGCCAAGCATGGCCTGAGCGCCGAGATCATTCCCAACATCATCGACCTCTCTCGCTTCAAGGCCAAGACGCCTGCGGTGGCTGCGAGCGCACCGGTGCTGCTGGTGGCGCGCAACCTGGAGCCGATTTACGACAACGCCACCGCGATTCGCGCCTTTGCTCGCGTGCGTGAGCAGTTCCCGGCGGCGCGGCTGATCGTGGCCGGGGAGGGGCCGGAGCGCGCCGCTCTGCAGCAGCTGTGCGAACAGCTGCAGATCGCCGCTGCGGTCGAGTTTGCCGGGCGTGTCAACAATGCCGACATGCCCACGCTCTACCAGCGCGCCGACCTGGCCCTCAATGCCAGCACCGTGGACAACATGCCCATCTCCATCTTGGAGGCCTTCGCCAGCGGGGTGCCGGTGGTGAGCACGGATGCTGGTGGCATACCCGATTTGCTGGAGTCGGGCCGCACCGGCCTGCTGGTGCCCATCGGCGATGCCGAGGCCATGGCCGCAGCGGCGCTGCGGCTGCTGCAGGACCTGGATCTGGCCCGGCGTTTCAGCTTGGCGGCCCACGCCGAGGCGCAGCGCTACGCCTGGTCAGCAGTCAAGCCGCTCTGGCTGGCGGCCTATGACCGTGCGGGCCTGGCCCGGCAAGCCGCTGTGGCGCCGTTTCCTTCCGCCTCTGCCTGAGCCGAGAGAACCGTGAACCTCTACACCGATCTTTGTTCCCATCTGCTCTTCCCTTTGCATGAGAGGCTGAAGAGGCATGACAGCGTGGCGCGCTTGCGCCTGCTGGAGCGCAGCCAGTGGCTGTCGCCAGCAGAGCTGCAGGCCCTGCAACTCGCCCGTCTGCGCGAATTCCTGGGTGATGTGGGGCGTCACGTGCCTTACTACCGCCAGCTTTTCAAGGAGCTCAGCTTCGACCCGGCAGCCCTGCAGAGCGTGGCCGATCTGCAAAAGCTGCCCTGCCTGGACAAGCCCTTGATCCGAGCCCATCAGGACGCGCTCAAGGCCGAAGACCACGGCGTGCTGAGCCGCTACAACACCGGTGGGTCCTCGGGCGAGCCCCTGATCTTTTACATGGGCAAGGCTCGCAAGAGCCATGATGTGGCGGCCAAATGGCGCGCCACGCGCTGGTGGAATGTGGACATCGGCGACCCCGAGATCGTGGTCTGGGGCAGCCCGATCGAGCTGGGCGCGCAGGACCGTGTGCGCCGCCTGCGAGACGGGCTGATGCGCAGCCATCTGCTGCCCGCTTTCGAGATGAGCGAGGCCAAGCTGGACGCCTTTGTCGCCGACATCCGCCGCATTCGACCGGCCATGCTGTTTGGCTACCCGTCCAGCCTGTCCCTGATCGCGGCCCATGCCATGAAGCGCGGCGTGAGCATGCGCGATCTCGGCATCCGCGTGGCCTTTGTCACCTCGGAGCGGCTCTACGAAGAGCAGCGCCGCCTGATCTCGGAGGCCTTCGCCTGCCCGGTGGCCAATGGCTATGGTGCACGCGACGCCGGGTTCATCGCCCACCAATGCCCGGCCGGCAGCCTGCACATCAGCGCCGAAGACATGATTGTCGAGACCTTGGATCCTCAGGGTCAGCCGGTGGCCGAGGGCGAGATTGGCGAGATCGTCGTCACCCACATGGCCACGCGCGATTTCCCCTTCATCCGCTACCGCACCGGCGATATGGGCGTGCTGGGCAGCCAGGCTTGCGGCTGCGGCCGCGGCTTGCCGGTGTTGAAAGAGGTGCATGGCCGCAGCACCGATTTCGTGGTGGCGCAGAACGGCACCATCATGCACGGCCTGGCCTTGATCTACACGGTGCGCGATCTGCCCGGCGTCGAGAAGTTCCGCATCGAACAGCTGAGCCTGGATCACACCCAGGTGCAGGTGGTGCGTAACGCTGAATTTGATCCGGCTGGCGTGCAACGCATCGAGGACGATTTCCGGCGCAGGCTGGGTGCGGCGGTGCGCGTCGAAGTGCTGCTGGTGGACGACATCCCGGCCGAAGCTTCCGGAAAATTCCGCTACGTGATCAGCCGCGTCAAGGCTTTTGCATCTTGAGCCTGAGCTGACCACAAAGCCCCAGGCCATTGGAACCACACTGACATGCTCACGAAACTGGCTTACAGCCTGCTCTCGCCCGCCGGCGCCCGCGGGCGATTGACCATCCTGACCTTGCACCGCGTGCTGCCGCAAGCGGATGACATCTTCCCGGGCGAGGTGGACGCTGCGCGTTTCCGCGAGATCCTGGGCTGGCTGAATGACTGGGCCCATGTCATGCCGCTGGACGAAGCGGCCGAACGCCTGGCCCGTGGCAGCCTGCCGGCGCGAGCCTGCGTGCTGACGTTTGACGATGGCTATGAGGACAATGTCTCGGTGGCCCTGCCCATCTTGCAAGAGTTCCGCATGCCAGCCACCTTCTTCATCGCCACCGGCTTTCTCGGACAGGGGCGCATGTGGAACGACCGCATCATCGAGGCCATCCGGCATGCGCCGGCGGGCGCCTTGGACCTGAGTACGGTCACCGGCGATGAGCGTTCCCGCTTTCAGATCGGCGATGCCAGCAGCCGACGTCAGGCCATTGATGCGCTGCTCGGCGTGATCAAGTACCGCGTGCCGGATGAGCGTGTGCAGTGCGTCGCCGCGATCGAGACCCTGTGCGGCGGTGCCCACGATCAGGCCTTGATGATGGGCGATGCCGGCATCCGCCAGCTGCGAGCCGCCGGCATGCAGATTGGCGCGCACACGGTCAACCACCCCATCCTGGCCACGCTCGATGCGGCCGGTATGCGACGCGAGATCGGTGACAGCAAGGACTATCTCGAAGCGGTGCTGCGTGAGCCGGTGCGCCTGTTTGCCTATCCCAATGGCAAGCCGGGCCAGGACTACAACGCCGACAGCGTGGCTCAGGTCAAGGATCTGGGCTTCCTGGCTGCGGTCAGCACGGTTTGGGGCGCGGCGCGCCAGGGCGACTCGATGTTCGAGTTGCCCCGTTTCACGCCCTGGGATACGAGCCGTTTCCGCTACCGCAGCCGCATCGTCGAAAACCTGATCCGCCACTGAGGCCCACATGATTGCCTTGCGCCGCAGCCTGCTTTCCAACGCGGCGCTTTGCGCTTTCTCGTCTTTTGAAGGCGCATCGTTCTGGCGCCTCTGGGCGCGCCCGGGCTTGTGCGCTGCCGTGCTGCTGCAGACTTTGGTTTGGCCGAATCAGGCCGTGGCGCAGTTGCCCGCCAGTGCCGGGCCCGGTCTGGTGATCGGTGATGGCGAGGCGGGCCCGAGTTGCGCCTTTCTCACCGGCATGGGCGAGATCCGTTGGCAGCACCCGGGCGGCGACTGGCTCGATGCCCAGGGCAAACCGCAGGGCGACCGCGCCTTCTCGCAGATCAAGCTGCAGCGCGGCATGGGCAGGCCTTTTGTGGAGATGGACCTCAGCAGCCTGGTGCAGCGCTGGCAGGCGACGCCCAGCCTGCCTCGCGTGGTTCTGCTGCGCGCCCTGGGTGCGGCCGGGGCCGGTGACATCGTCGACTTCCACAGCAAGGAGTCACCCGACCGTGCGGCTCGCCCCATGCTCAAGCTGGAGTTGGAGGATGGCAGCCGTTTGCGACTGAGCCCGGCGGCCGATACCTTCACCGATTGCAGCAGCCTGAGCAGCCTGGGCCAGCGCCCGGAGCTCAAGTTGGGCGGCGGCCGGCATGTGCTGCTGCGCTTTGACATTCCCGAGGCGGCCAAGGTCAAGAAAGCCGTGCTCATGCTGACCTCAGACCAGCAATACGGCAGTGCCTTCATCGATATCGGCAGCTTTGCGCTCTATCCCAGCTATGCCCGGCCCGCGCAGATGCAGGAAGGGCTGGCGGCCAAGTACCCGGGCGACCAAGGCATCGCCTCCCACCCCGAAGTCTTGTTCAGCGCTGACTTCGAAGTTTCGGACTGGCTGCGCCAGTTTGGCGGCTGGGTGCTGCGAGGTGACGGCGGCGTGATCGGGCCGCAAGACTCCGCCCCTGGGTTTCAAGCCCTGTCGGGCCGGGCCCTCAAGGTGCGTATCGCCAAGGGTGAGAACCTGGGCCTGGATCTGCGCTACAAGTTCAGCGCACGTGGGCAGGCGGAGCCGGAGGACGTCTATTTCCGCTACTACCTGCGCCTGGGCCGCGACTGGCAGCCGGTGCTCGATGGCGGCAAGCTGCCCGGCATCGCAGGCACCTACGGGAAGGCCGGCTGGGGGCGGCGCAAGGCCGACGGCAGCAATGGCTGGTCGCTGCGTGGTGGCTTCGCCAAGCGCCCGGTAGGCGACCGTTCTGTGGCTGAGCTCAATGCCTTGAACTTCTATGCCTATCACGCCGACATGAAGGACGAGACGGGTGATCCCTGGGACTGGTCACAGGGCCCAACCGGCCTGGTGCGCAATGAGCGCTGGTATTGCATCGAGCAGCGTGTGAAGCTCAACCAACCGGGCAAGTCGGATGGGATTGTTGAGGCCTGGATTGATGGTCAGCAGGTCATGAAGCGCAGCGGTGTGCGCCTGCGCGACACCAAGCGTCTGGCCATTGAAGAGGTCTGGTTCGATGTCTACCACGGCGGGGTGTCACCCGCGCCGCAGGACATGCACCTGTTCATCGACAACGTGGTGATTGCGCGCAGTTACATCGGCCCCATGCGGAAGCATCCCGGCGTCCAACCCTGAGCGGCGGCCCAAGCCTGCAAATCCGTTCCGGCGTTCAACGGCCGGACAGGTTGCCGGCCGTTGTGGCGCTTGCGGGTTCCGGCGCCTGCGCCAGGGCCTTCTTCACCATGTGGTCGGCCATCATGACAATGGCGCACAGGTAGTAGGGCAGGTCGAAGTGCACCAGAGTCAGGAAAGCCCCGCCGACGGCAAACCCGAGCAAGCTGGCCTGGGTCATGCGCATCAGCAGAGGCATCCAGGACTGCAACTCCGGAATCTTCGACGCGGCAGTAGACACGCCACTGGCACGAACCCAAGTCACCACGCCGAGCAGCAGAAACAAGGCCAGGCCCGGGAAGCCGTGCTCACCCAGGGCCTGGAAGTAGATGCTGTGGGCCACCAGCACCTGCCCACCTGCGAAGTCATAACCTCCCACTTCCATGGCGGGACCGTAGAGCCGGAACACCAGCGGGTTGTCGGTGCGGAAACCAGCGCCGACAAAGGGGCGATCGAGGGCGCAATTCCACAAGGTGGTCCAGGTGTAGAGGCGCGACATGGCGGAGCCGTCGGCCTTGAAGTCCTGGATGGTGTTCATGCGCTGGTTCCAGCTGTCGGGCATGAAGATGATGGCGATGGTGAGTACCACGCCGATGCCCATCAAGGTCAACACGGGCCGGCGACTCTTCAGGCCCAGCATGCAGGCCATGGTCACGATGGCCAGCAAGGCTCCGCGTGACTGGGTGCCTAGCACGCACAAAATGCTGATCAGGCCCGAGAACAACAGGCCGCGGCGCAGCCAGCGGCGTTCGGTGATTTGGTACAGGTAGAACAGCAGGGGCAGGATGATGACCAGGGCCACGCCGATCTCGTTGTTGCCCTCGATGATGCCGCCCGATGGGCCCCAGACACGGCCGCTGCCGCCACTGGTGATGGTGAAGATTCCGCCTTTGACCCCGTAGAAAGCCAGCGAGCCCACCAAGGTCCAGACCAGCACCTCCAGCTGCTTGCGCTCGTGGATGAGCGCAATCGCCAGCATGACCATGAAGTGGATCTTGAGCACCGTGATCAGCTGTTCCATCACCAGCGCCGAGCTGTTCAGCGCAAAGATCGAGGTGACGAACATCCAGGCGATGAAAAGCAGATAGACCGTTTTGACGCTGCTCTTGGGCCAGGCCATCTTGGGCCGCATCGCGACGATACCGATCAAGGTGCAGATCGCCACAATCATGGCGAAGGGCAAGCCGCGCGCGAAGCCATAGGCCAAGCGGTAGGGGATCATCATGGCCAGCCAGACCCACACCACGGTGCCGGTCCAGGGACGCTTGATCACCATGGGCAACAGGCCCAGGATGATCGCGGTGATGATGATGTCTCTCATGGCAGTGGCCAGGCGCCCGGGGCGCGTGCGGGGTTCTTCAAGTTCGGCTCAGGCCCGCAAGCTCAGGGCGCACTGAGGCGGTAGTTGGGCTTGTGCTGCTCCAGCCATTGTTCCAGCATCATCAGGATCCAGACCATCTCGCCGTAGTAGCCCGGGTAGGCCGGCAACTGCTCGTTGAGCAGGGTGTGGATGTAGTCGGCGCGCACCAGACCACGCTCGACCAGGGCGTCCAGCGAGCGACGCGCCAGCTTTTGAAGTCCGGGGTTCTTGACCGTCCAGACGCCGAAGGGCAGGCCAAACCCCTGCTTGCGCTTGGTGATGATTTCATCCGGCAGGAAGCCGCGCAGGGCTTCCTTGAAGAACCAGCGCAGCTTCTGGCCCCGCAGCTTGAAGTTGCTGGGCAGCTGCAGGGAGAAATCCAGCAAGCCTTGGTCGAGCATGGGGAAGCCCACCGACACCCCGGCCAAGCTGGTGGCAGCTCGCACTTTGGGCAGGTCGCTTTCGCCGAGGGTGTAGCGCCAGTCGTAGGCCAGTTCGCGGTTCAATTCGCTGCAGGGCTGCGGGGTGGCGCGCCAGGTCTGGCGCTGGTGTTCCAGCGGTGCGTTCAGGTCCAGCTGGGCCAGCAGGGCCGGGCTGAGCACCTGCTCCGGGCCGACACGAGTAATCAGGTTGTAGTTGCGCAGGCGGTCGGGCATGGGCTGCTTGGCCTGGCGCACATAGCTGCCGCCTTTGCGCACCAGGGGGATGCGGCTCAAGGCGCTGTTGCCCACGATGGGCTCGATCAGGCCGGATCGCAGGATGCTGGGCACCTGCTCGTAAAAACCGAACAGGCGCTGGGTGGCATAACGCGAATTACCCCCGTACAGCTCGTCGCCGCCGTCGCCGGCGAGCAGGCGGGTCACACCGTCGTCCTTGGCCATCTTGGCGCAGTAGAAGGCGGGCAGCACCGAGGAATTGCCGAAAGGCTGGTCCAGATGGGCGGCCATGGCCGGGATGCTGCGCACGAGATCGTCCGGGGTGACGTAATACTCGTGATGCTCGGTGCCGAAATGGCGCGCCGCGAGGCGGGCGTACTCCATCTCGTCATAGCCCTCGGCATCAAAGCCGATGGAGTAGCTGGCGGCGCCCGAGGGGCTGGCGCGCATCAGCATGCCGGCCACGGTCGAGCTGTCGGTGCCGCCGCTCAGGAAACAGGCAGCCTTGCTGCCATCAAACTGGCGCTGCACCGATTGCTGCAGCAGACGCAGGAATTCCTGCTTGCCAGCCTCAAAGCTCAGTGACTTGTTTTCGTGGAACTCGGGCTGCCAGAACGGCTTGACCTCCAGCCGACCCTGATCGAACCAGGCGTAGTGCCCGGGCGGCAGGCGATAGATGCCTTTGTAAATGGTGCGGGGCGAGGGAATGCAGTGAAAGTACAGATAGTCAAACAGGGCCTGCGGGTCGAGTTCGCAGGCCTCATCGGCCAGGGTATCGGCCCGTTCGGCAAAGTGCAACTGGCCGTCCACCACCCGGTAGCACAGGCTGTAGGTCGCGAATCGGTCCTGGGCCATGAAGACCTGGCCTTGCTCGGTTCGCAATGCCACAGCGAAGTCACCTTCAGCCTCTTTCGCGGCCGTGGCCGGGCCCTGCTTCAGCGCAAGCAACCATGCCGAGGCCAAACCGGTCGCTTGGTGTGCGGCCTGAACGCTGGAGTTCTTGAAACGGGGCTGGCCGAGCACAATGGGCTGAAGCGAATGGGCAGTTGTTTCCATTGGTGACAAAAAGAGTGTGAGCGCGGCTGTGTTTCGGCCGAAAGGCGTGACTATAGTGGGCGCCCTTGGATACTCAACACCTCAATCAGGGCGTCTGGGGAAAAATGTGCGTCTGCACGCTCAAGGGAAAGCATTGATTTGAAGCCAGTGATTGAAATTGTGAGTGACCTCGGTGTCGTGAGCAGGGCCGACTCAGAACTGATGGGTTCGGCCGAAGATCGAAGCGCCGATGAACGGAGCGCGGAAGACCGTCGCCTGTTCCTGCGATCATCTCTGGCTGCCTTGGGCGGTCTGTCGCTGAGTGCTTGTGGTGGCGGCGGGGGCGGGGAGGCTGATGTGGCGCCTAAGCCCGCGCCAGCACCTGCGCCGGCCCCGATCCCTGCGCCCAGCCCCGCACCATCGCCGACGCCCGCTCCGACACCTGCGCCGGTGCCAGCGCCGGCTCCTGAGCCCAAGCCGGCCCCGACGCCTGCTCCTGTGCCAGCACCTGCACCGGGTGAACTGCCTCAGTTCCTTTCCTACGATGGTGGCAGCGGCCCCAACAATACTTACTGGAGCGAGCGCCTCAAGCTGGGCTGGTTGAACTTCCGTGTCGGCGATTGGCTGGATGCCAAACAAGTGGCCCAGGGCGGCGAGCCCTATGCCACGGCCAGTGTCGCCGTAGGCTGGGTTCAGCTCGATGCGGCTGCTTTGGTCAAGCGCTGGATGGCGCAGGGCGCGAATCGCGGCTTCTATTTGCGCACCAACCAGGACTGGTCATTCCATTTCGCTGGGCGAGACCACAGCGATGCCAGTTTGAAACCCGTGCTCGAAGTTGTGACCGATACCGGCACTTATGTGCTTCCCTGTATTTGCAATGCGGCTTGGAGCCCATCTTCTTCCGCTAGCAAGAACACCCGCAGCAAATTCGAAGTGTCCAAGACCAATTGGTTTGCGGCGCTTCAATTTGATTTGAGTGGGGTGAGCGGTCAAGTGAGCAAGGCCACCATCAAGTTGTATTGCCTGGAACTCAAGTATCCGGGCAGCATTTACGCCTTTGAGCTGAATCCCCCCACGTTCCGGATCGGTGGCGGCAGTGGCACGGCGCAGCCCGGGATTGCTGCCAAGTATCCCGGTGATCAAGGCATCGAGAAACATGGCTCGGTTTTGTTCGCCAGCGATTTCTCCGTACTCGATCGCACGCGTTGGCAGGCCGGAGACATGTCGCCTGGCTTCAGCCAGGTGCAAGAGTCGCCGGCCACCGGGACCTATGTTCGTGGCGTGATCGCCAAAGGCATGTTGAAAGGCGGTGACTTGCAGCGCAATGTGGTCAGCGGCGGCGCCAAGGGCGTGCCCACTGGTGTCGAGACCCGGCTGTTTGCCCGTTACATGGTCTACCTGGAAAAGGACTGGGGCTCGACCTTGCAGGCCAACAAGATGCCCGGTTGGGATGGCCGCTTCGGTTGGTGGAACACGGCAGGCAATGGCTATTGGCAGTCCACCACCGGCAACGGTGGCTCGCCCGGTACGGGCCGCAAAGTTGCAAACAAAAGCACCGGTGGCTGGACCTATGAGGGCTGCTCCATGCGCGGCCTCGGCGGCATGGCCAGCAAGGACGGCAATCCCTACGACGGCCTGTTCACCATGGCCAACTACATGTATCACCTCGACCAGGCCTCGGCCTTTGGCGAGGATTGCTACTGGCCGGGCGTGGTCTTGAGCAAGGAGCGCTGGTTCTCGATCGAACATGAGATCGTCATGAACACCATCAGCGGTCCTTACGACGAACTGGGCAATGGTGTCGCCAACCGCGACGGCCAGTACCGGGTCTGGGTGGATGGCGTGCTGGCCTGGGAGCGCACCAACTTGCGTTGGCGCTGCCACCCTGAGATGGGCGTCCAGGGCTTCTGGCTCGACTGGTACCACGGTGGTACCGAAGCTGCCGCCGCAGATATGCACTTCCGAATGAACTCGGTCGTGATTGCGCGGGAGTACATCGGGCCGCGCAGCGCGGCCTGAGCTTGAGCCTTGCGCAGGCAAGGGGGGGCTTCCCCCTTGCTGCGCCGCGTCGCCCGGTTGGGACTGTCAGCTCAGGCGCAATACTTGCAGGGCTTCGGTGGTGCTGCTCAGTCGAATGGCTACATCAGCGCCGGCCAAGCGTGCGATGCGAAAACGACCCCAGGTGCCGTGCTGATGGCCGAGCAAGGCGGCCGGCCCGGCTTGCCGGCTGACGCGCCAATTCCGGCCTTCGAGACCGTCAATTCGATAGAGGCCGCCGTCCTTCGCATTGCTTTGCACCCAGATGCAGGCTCGGCTGTGGTCGTAGTGCATGCCGGCATTGGCCAGAGCTCCGTCGTCTGCGAGTGTGCTGGGGTTGAAGTCCAGGTGTGAACCGTCGCTGGAGCTCAGACTCAACGGCTCATGGTAGGTGGTCCAGTTGCTGGCTTGCGCGTCCAGAGCCTGACCATGGCGCACTCGGATGCCGCGTGCATCGCCAAACAGGCAGACCTGTTCGCGTCGCTCGCGCAACAAGGTCCAGCTCCGGTTGGCATAGGGCAAGGCGGTGCTGGAGCTGATGGCATTGAAGCTCAGGCGCCCCAAGCTCTGGGTGCTCCAATCGGTCGCCTCGCTGGCCGCCAGTTCAAATCTGAAATGGGCAAAGCTGTCGTGCGGCCCGTAGATGGCGCCGCCGTCCAGAAAGGCCGTGCAGTAGGACCAGTTCGCGCTGTCCCGTGTGGGATTGAACCAATGTGCGATGGAGTACTGGCCCGAGTCCAGGTTGACGATGGCTCGCGCGTTGCCAGGGCAGAACAAGCCGCCTGCGTTGGCTCCTGCGCCGGGCAGCCCCGGAGGAATCCACACCAGACCGTCGTAGCTGTGGATGGCGGCGGGAACTCCGTTGCGCAGCGGCATATTGGTCGCGTTGCCCGAGGAACGAGGCACGATTTCACCTTGGCTGAAATCCCAGCTTTGCACCATGTCGAGCGGCGCGCGATTGACGACGCGCCTGAACTGCATCTGTGCCGCATTCAAGGCATAGATGCCGGTCTCGCATTCATGGGTGTCGCCATGGCCGCCGCCGCTGATGTACATGATCTGGTTCTGATGGTCCCAGGCTGCTCCGCCCCAGGCGGCCACGATGTTCGGGCTGGCATCCCCGCTGCTGGCCTTGGCCTTCGGGTAGCGTGGGGTCTCGATCACGCGGTCCAGGACGGCGTCGCTGACGAAGAACCACCGCATCGTCGGCAGCTGGGCCCAGTCGCTGGCGAGAACGCGACCATCGGCATCGCGTGTGGGCGACCAGGTCGCGCCCTTGATCTGAAGTGGCGGTGGCGGCGCCGGGCTTGGCACTGCATTGCCATCGCCGCCGCCACCGCCACCACCGCAAGCCGTGAGCCCGGTACCGAGGACGGGCGCCGCGCCCAGGCCGAGGAGGGACTGCACAAACTCCCGGCGTGGCAGGCGTGATTTCATGGGGGGCTTGTCCAATTCAGGCGGGCGAGCGAGGTACGTGCTTGGCGTGTTCACGGGGCTCGATGCGTTGGCGTGAGGTTAAGCGCTTGCGGGCTACGCCTCAGTGTTTGAGAGCTTCGGCAATGGACTCGGCCCAGAGCTGTGCCGCAGCCTCTTGGCCAGCGCCCGAAAAGTGGCAGCCATCCCGTCGCAGCGAGATGTCGGTCAATGTGTCTGTATCCGGTCCCAGGCGCAGTTGGGCGTGGGCTTTGCTCAAGGCCAGCAGTGCCGCACGGATCGCCACCGGACCCTCATCCGCGCGCCGGCTGGCAGCGCTCGCCTTGGGATCGAACTCGCAGTGGGTGGAGCGGGCCAGCAAGACCGGTGCTTGAATCCCCGCGTTCTGCAACTGGGTGAGCAGCCGTTGCCAGGCATGCTGATAGTTGGTGCTTGTCGTGCCCGCCAAGGCATCGGCTTCGCCTTGTTGCCAGAGCACCAGATCAGGGGTCCAGCCGGCCGCTTTCAGCGCGTGAAGCTCCCGCTGCAATGCCCGATTCAGAGGACTGCTGGGACGGCTCCAGTCTTCGATGGTGGTGGATTGCACCGCCATCACCGCCAATTGGGGCGTTCGCATCAAGCCTTGTTGTTGCAGGGCTTGCGGCAGGCGACTCCAAATGCTGCGACCATCGCCGCTGGCGCCTGGCAAGGGGTCTTGGGTCCACAGGCATTGTGAGCCGTGTTGGACTTGCACCCAGCGTGGCAGCAAGGCTTGACGGGGGGGCTGCGGACCATGGTTGCCGGCATTGGATTGCCCAAGAATCAACAGCTTGAGCGGAGCTGCCGTCGTGCCGCCGAGATCGTCATCACAAGGTCGGCTGTGGGCTGCTGGCTGTGCCCGACCCATCAGTTCGCTGTTCAGCCAAGCGTCACGCCGGCTTTGCTTCAGCCATTGAAGAGCTAAGCTGGCGCACAGGGCGATCAGGGCCAGGAGGATCAGCAGACCAGCGGCCCACATGGATTTGCGCCGGCGAGGCCGCGAGTTCTGGATGTCCCGCGCGCCTTGTTCGACCGCGAGGTCAACGGTTGAGGGCTTCAAGTGCAAATTCAGACGGAGCGAGGTGAGGCCGTGTGCCCTTGCTGCCTTTGCGCCCAGCGGCGCCGAATGGCGGCCATGGCTGGGCGCTCAACCCATTGGGTGATCAGGTGGGCCAATGCTAGGCTGAAGAGCAGGGCCAGGGCCACGACCACATCGATGGGCATGCCGCGGGCGAGCAACTGGTTCATCAACACCCAACCGATGTTCTCGTGCAGCAGATAGAGCGGATAGGAAATGGCGCCCAGCCAGCCCAGCAGACGCAGGCGCAACATGGGCAAGTGCCCCAAGGCCGCTGCATGGACCACCAGCGTCAAACTGGCGGCCAGCACAGCCATGTGCCAACCTTCGCCCCAGGCGATGGTCAGCAGGGCCAGCAGCACCGAAATGGCAATGCTGCGCTTCAGGGCCGGTGCAGGAGTTGTCGTCGGTTCAGCCAGTTGGGTCAGCTGGCGCACGCAGATGCCCAGCGCAAACCAAGGCGCCGTGCCCAGGAACAGGGCGCGATGAAGGATCCAGGGCAGATCGATGCTCAGGAACTGCGCGCATGCCAGGTACACCAGCTTGATCGAAAGCAGCACTGCGATGGCCCGGTGCACGGCTGACAACTGTCCGACCCGGTACAAGGTGAACATGGCGATGTAGAACAACATCTCCACCTCTAGCGTCCAGTAGACGCCGTCGACATGCGGAATGTGGGCGAAGCCGTGCAACATGACGACATTGGCCGCGGCCTGCCAGGCGCTGACCTCTTTGCCGGGCAAGCCGAAGATGCTGACCACAGTGAATGTCAGGGCAATCGCCAGCCAATAGGACGGGAACAAGCGGCTGAAGCGCGAGACCACGAAATCCATGGGCTGACGGCAACGGTCCAGAGTCATGAAGATGACGAAGCCGCTGATGATGAAGAACAGATTGACGCCCAGATGACCCCATGGCACTGAAAAGCTTGCCGCGGTGGCTGGCGTAAACAGCTTTTGATGCTGGGTGGTGTAGTGAAAGAACACCACCGCCAGTGCGGCCAGGCCGCGCAGGGCGTCGACCTGGTCCAGGCGTGTCGGTGCAGCGGCGGCACGGGCGGTCGAGCTCATCAGGCAGCGTGCTTTCTCAGCTTGAGTTTCTGGGCCAATGCCCCTCCCAGCGTGCTGAATTCGAGCCATAGCGGGTGTTTGAACGCGCGAATCGCCAGCAGCCAGACCGGGACGGACAGGCCTGCTGCGGCCAGCAGCAGGCGCACGAAGTTGTCCGCATTCAAAGGCACGGCCTGCAGCAGCAGCCATGCGGGAATGAAGCTCAGCACCGCCACCATGGCGCTGCTGCGGCAAGCTTCAAACAGGTGTTGAAGTCGGAAACCAACGATCTTGTGCAAAAGGGCATGCGACAGCGCGCCAGTGGCCAAGGCGGCAAGCAGCAAACCCCAGCAGGCTCCCACCAGACCGAATGGAATCACCAACGCCAAGGCGGCCAGTCGGAAACATTGAGTGGCGAATTGCAGCTTGGTCGCCAGGTCGATGCGGCCCTGGGCAATCAGCATTTCACCGGCCAGGTAGTAGGGCAGTTCGGCCGCGGCCACCAGGCACAAGATTTGCGCCAGCGGCACACTGTCCAGCCATTGCGAACCGTAAAGAATGCGGATGGCCGAATAGGCCAGCAAGCCGATGAAAAGAAAAAAGGGCCAGCCGATGCCGGTCAACAGGGCCAGGGCCTTGATATAGCCGGTCTTGGCATCTTCACCGGCGCGGGCCGCGCGGGCGAAGTAGGGCAGGCAAATCGGCATGACCGCGCGCAAGACCGTGCGGTTGAAAATTTCCATCAAGCCATTGGCCCGGCTGTAGAAGGCCACGGCCGCCATATCGAGCACACGTCCGATCACGGCCTCCGGCGCGCTGCGGCCGGCTTGTGAGAACAAGTAGATGCCCGTGGCCTGTTTGCCAAATCGGATGACCTCGCCGATGCCCTTGAGCCCTGGCCAACGGGGCATGCTGGCTGGTCGCATGAAGTTGGCCAAAGCCACGGTCCAGACGATGGAGGCCAGCGAGGACCAGGCCATGCTCATATAGCCCAGGCCGCCCAGCGCACAGGCCATGACCACGATGAAACCGACGATATTGGCGCTGATATTGACCAGGAAGATCGGCCGGTAGTTCATGTCGCGCCGGAAGCAGGCCATGGTCACGGCGCCAAAAGGCACCAACAGAAAATTCAGCGAAAGCACCCGCAAAACGTCGGTCACTCCGTCTTGGCGATAGAACTCTCCGACCCAGCTGCTGCCGAAGAAAAGCAAAGCGGCCATCAGCCAAGACACGCCGATATTGGCTGCCAGCGAGGCCCGGATCTTGTCCGCGGTCAGCTCTTTCTCCTGGATCAGGTACTCAGCCACGCCGAAGTCCCGAAATGTGGAGGCCAGGCTGGACAGCACCGCAGCGACGGCAAAGATGCCGATCTCAGTCGGATTCAAGAGCCGGGAAATGACCAGGGTGCTCAGCAATTGCAGCACCACGCCCAGATAGTTGTCGGCCAGTGAGTAAGCCAGGGAGCGACGGACAGTGGTCATCGGGAAAACGCAATCTCGTGGGCAGACATGGCCATGGGCGACGTCAGCGGCTGCGACCAGCGTCGCTGGCAGAGCCGCTGGGCGCGGAGGCAGTGGCATCGGCGGCCGTCGCGGACGAGGCCGCCGCTGGGGATGGGTAGGGGGTCACCTTGGACGGATCACCGCCCAGGCGACGGTAGAAGTTGCGCAACTCCGGGGCATCCGGAGCGTGGCGCAACCCTTCTTCGATCAATTCGCGTGCCGCATCCTTCTGGCCCGCCTTGACCAGCACCTCTGCCCAGCCGGTGTAGGCCGGCGGGTAGCCTGGCTTGATCTGGCGTGCGTTGTCGTAGGCGTCAAAGGCCTTGCTGAAGTTCTCCAACTGCAAAGCGGCGTCGCCGATGCGTGCGTACACCTCAGGCTTCAGGCGGAAGTCGGCCGAGGCATTGTTGATGACGTACTCCAGGTCGTTGAGCGCGGTCGTCACCAAGTGGGCACGTTTTTCCTTGTTGGGTGTCATGCTGGCGCGTCGCAGGCTGACCAAGGCCCAGCAGTAGTGGTGCACATGCTTGAAGGTCTCGCCCATCCGCGCGCCCCAGTACGCCCATTTGGGATGGGAAAAGGAGTAGACCGGGTAATTCAGGCGGTCTTGGCAAAAATCGGGCAGCAGGGCGATTTCTCCGGCCGTGAAGTTGCCTTGCTCTGCGCTGTGCGCGGGTGCCTGGAGCGTCAGGCACAAGAGCGTAGCGACCATCAAAACGCGGTGAGGGCGGCGGTGTGGGGTGACGCTGGATGAGGGCATGGCGGGCATTCAAGCATTGTCAGGGAGGTTGGTCGTCTGCGTTGCAGCATCTTCCGGAGCTTTGCGTAGTCTTTGCCAGGCCTGTTGCAGGCGCGCCAGCCAGGGGCGCAGCCACGTGGCCAGGCGATCTCGTACATGGAGCTTGAGACCGGGCCAGGTCTTCGGGTTGTAGGCCACCCAACCCCAACGTTCGCGCCGCTGACTGAGCCAGCGCTTCTTGTAGGGGTCGTCGCCAATCAGGTAGTCGACTTCCTTGACCTGGTCGATGTCGATCACATGCTTCATGACCTCGGCGGTCAGAACACTGCCGGGCGCAAAGCGCTTGTACTCTTCGTCGTATGCCACCTTGTAGATGTCGGCACGACCATGGGACGACAGCCACAGCTGGGCGGCAATCGGGGTGTCGCCATGCCAGGCCAGGCCGAGGCGCAGCCAACCGCGCTGGGCACAACGGCGCATCAGGTTCGGGATGAAATCAGGGTAGGGCTCGGGCTTCTTCCAGCTGCGCGCATAGACCGAGGCAAAGGCCTCCAGGCCGCGCTCGAGGTCGGCTGGGTCAGTGATCACCTCAAGCCGCCCTTGTTCTTGCAGCAGCTTCTTGCGCATGCGTCGGACTGTGCCGCGCAGACTGGTGCTCAGCTGATCCACAAAGGCATCACCGCTGATCGTGATGGTCTGGAACCAATTGCCAAAGCAAAAATATGGGTGAGTCTTGAGTCCAGCCTGGCGCATGCCTTCGCCCAGCATGCGGTAGGCATCCGAGTCGCGATCGAGCGGCGCGAAGTACATGGCGTAGATCTCGGGTCGTTCGGCCAAGATCATGCGGAACAAATGAGTGATGTCCGTGACCTGGGCCTCGGGTGCCAGGACCGGGGCGTACAACGCGGTGTAGTAATTGCCCAGTGCCACCAGCCGGCCATGGCGCGGTGCCAAGTCCATTTCCATGCGCACCGGCAGCACGATCAGCGCCTTGCCCTGACGGCGCAGCACGTAAAAGCCGGGGGCGTCTTCGGCCGTCATCACCGTGTCCAGCAGCACCTGGTACCAATCCGAGCTGAACTGTGCAGACTGGCGTTCGGATTGGGCCATCAGGGCCTTCACATCGTCCGGGAAGTCGGTAGGCCGCTTGTAGAACTCCAGCGAGGCTTCTGCCTGGGGCAGGCTGGGGTCGAGCAGGCTGGGTGTGAAGCAACGCCTGATCTGGCGCGCGGCGCTGAAGGTTCTGGCTATCAAGGCGTGGCGATACAGGCTGAAATGGAGGATGAGCCGAGACTCGCTGCCCCAGGACAAAAGATCCTGATCGGCATTGGTGTAGAACTCAATTCGGCGCCCCGGATAGCGCTGGTGCAGATTCCTAATGACAAACATCAGCAGTATCCTTCCCGGTGCAAGTCTGGCATAGGCCTCGGCGTAGGTGGTTTTGAGAAAAACCACCGATTCATTGCGCAGGATGACCAGGCGCGAGGCGACCAAATCGGCCCCGAACCACATCTCGAACACCAGCGCTTTGCCCAGCTGGGCAAACTCTCGCATGATCTCGCGGTAGAAGTGGCCTTGCTGGTTGTCAGCGCTGAGGGCTGTTCCCGTGCTGCCTTTCCATCCGCGTGATTCAAGCTCGGCATAACGAAGCACTGCCGCGTCGATGTCCTGCGCCTGATCGACCACCCGAAAATCTGGCTGCAAGCCCTCTTCCTGGGTGCGTCGCTCATAGCGGCGCATATTGCTGATGAGTTTTTTGTGCCGCGAAGCCCAGTAGCTCTCGAAACTGCCCGTCATCGGAATGGCGATGGTTCGGGCATGTTCAAGCGAACGGCTGGCAGCGCGCGGGTTGGCCTCGAGGCCAGCGGTTTGGGTGAATCCGGTGTCGATGCACATCAGATCCAGGGCCCAGGCAGGAGCGGGCAGATGGGCCAGCAGGTCTTGGGCCGCAGCCAGATCGGGTAGCAAGGCCGGCGCGATTTGGGCCTGGCTTGGCAGAAACGTGGCCCAGGTGCCGAAGTCTCGGCGGCGCAGCACCAGCATGGCATCGGCCTTGCCGTCTTGGCGGCGGATGCAGAGCAACTCGCTTCCGTTTCCAAAGTGTTTGAGCAATTGGTTGACGAACCCGCTCCAGAGCATGGGGTGGGCACGGAAGCTTTGGCGGTTCAGCTCATCCCACTCCACGCTGAAATCGCCGAGCGCATGTCGAAGCGGGTGACAGCTCCAGCTGCCGCTCATGGTCGGGCTCCTTGCCGCGACAGGCAAGCATGCAGGGTACGGCTCATCCAGTGCCACTGCGCTTCGCTCAAGCCTTGATGGCAGGGCAGGTGCAGCAGGCCCAGTCGATAGCGGCGCGCCGTGCTGCATTCCGAGGCCAGTTCGTCATCCCAGCGCCAGATCGGCAGGCCGGCATGCTTGAGTCGGGCAAAGTGGAGTTCAGGCGCCTCCAGCAGCACCGGAAACATATAAGGCACACAGGTTTCGGGCAGGCTTGCGTGCAGGGGCCGGAGCCAGGGCAACTCAGCGCACAGGTTCAGCCAGCGACGGAAGTTCTCGCGCCGCCGAGCCGCCACTGGGGCCAAGGCACTGCGAGCCAGAATGAAGCTGGAGATGGGCAGTTGGTAGCTGCCTTCATCGGTGGGGAGGTAATGGGATGAAATGCCGACGCAATCTTCTTCCCATTCCCGGGCCGGCGTAGCCGCAGCGGTCAACTGCGGATCGGGCTCGACAAAGCGCGGCGCCTGTGCAGGACCTGCCGCCAGCTCGCGCAGCAACTGAGCCACCTGTCGCCAGCCCTGGCGGCCTCGGCGGGGCGTTTCGATGTTTGCCGCGATCGGGCCCTCTGGGCGGGTCCAGAGCAGGCCCATCTCGGGCACGGGGATGAACTTGTAGGGACTGGAAACCGCGTAATCGCCGTGCATGCCGATGCCTTCGGGCAGTGCTCCGGGCCCCAGTGCCAGGCAGTGCGAGCAGTCTTCGATCAAGCTGAGTTGATGGGTCTCGCACAGGGCGCGTACCGCTTGCATCAGCTCGGGCGATTGGGCAAAGCCAAAGAAGTGGGTCAACAGCAGACAGCCGCCGCGCAGGTCTCGGCTTTGCAGCAGAGCCTGGAGCGCAGGCAAGTCAACGGCAAGATCGGGGCGCAAGGCGTAGAGCGCGATGTCAGCGCCCAGACGCAGGGCCGGGTCCACCATGGTCGGGCAGTGGTAGCTCGGGGCCAGCAAGGTGCGACCAGGCGCGAGCCCTGCGCGCCGACAGGCCTCGAACAATGCGTAGCGGCCACGCAGAAAGACTTGGGTGCGTGTCGGGTCAAGCCTCACTCCCTCTTGCCGCCACCAACTGATTTGCTTGCGGTCAACCGGCGCCAGCATGGGCACGGCGGCGCGCGGGAAGCGGCAAGGGCTGGCGTCGAAGCGCAAGCGACGCAACACAGGCCGCGGTGGACTCTCGGGCACCGAGTTCATGGGTGTGCCCGTGCGTCGAGCGGGGTCTTGCTGGAGACCTGGCGCAGCCAGTCAGCCGTCAGCTGGGCCACCTGATCGCGAGCAGCCGCGTTCGAAAAGGTGTGGTCTGCTTCGGTCAGATCGGCGCGCGTCACATAAGTTGCCTGGAGAAGACCCTGCCAGCCGGCGTCGGCCTGGGCATGTTCCAGGAACTCTTTGGCCGTCAGGTCCCGGCCGCTCAAGATTAGCAGCA
Organism: Paucibacter aquatile; assembly: GCF_002885975.1. Classification (NCBI taxonomy): domain Bacteria; kingdom Pseudomonadati; phylum Pseudomonadota; class Betaproteobacteria; order Burkholderiales; family Sphaerotilaceae; genus Roseateles; species Kinneretia aquatilis. Next base: position 709,786 of record NZ_POSP01000004.1, read on the forward strand.
AGGGCGAATTCAGCTGGCGCCAGGCGGTTGCCATTTCCACTTGAAAACTCAGGCTCGTGGCAGCCTTGGCTGCGCCTGCCGCTCGCGCACGGCGCAGGTTGCCGAGCAGATCGCGCAGAGCCGCGCCTGCAACGCGGCCACTGAGTAGCTTCTTCCAGAACTCCGGCTGCTTGAGTCGGTCCAGGTAGTAATGCTTGACGGTGGCCTTGGCCAGGCTCGCCTCGGAACGCACCCAGGGATTGAGCAGGCAAAGGCCGGCCAGACGGGTGTCACGACGGCGCTGCCAGTACATCAGCGCGGCCGAAGCGGCATCGCACAAGCCCCAGATCACCAGGCGCTGCGCGCCCGGGCAGGCCGCCTGGAAGGCGTCGAGGGCAGCGCCGATGTCGGCCGTGATCTGTTTGAAATCATGCAGCTCGCCACTGCTGTCGCCCATGCCTCGGTGGTCGAAGCGCAGCACGGGAAAGCCCTGGCGCGCCAGTTCACGGCTCAGCAGGGTGAACTGGCGATGGCTGCCCGCTCGATACTGGGGCCCCCCGACCACGATCAGCACGCCCAGCGCCTGCGCTGTGACTTCTGCCGGCGGCAGGGTCAGCACCGCCTGCAGGGTTTGCCCCTCACAGGTGAAGGTCAGTGCCTGTTGAAGGTAGGACTTGCTGGTCACCGTGCTCATGCCATCAGCTCTCGGGTGACGGTCAACAGCTCCGGCGCGTCCTCGATCTCGGTCGTCTGCCAGAAGGAAGGGCCGAGTGCCAAGGCGCTGCGCATGGCGTAACCCTGGTTCTGCCATTGGCCGATCATGGTTTGAGAGGCGGGGCTCAGCTCCGTCGCGCTGCGTGAAATCTCGATCCAGGCCACGCGGGGCTGGCTGTCAAGCTTGCGCGGCGGTGGCTTGAGGCTGGCGGTTTCAAGGCCATGCGCCACGCCTGGTGGCAGGCGATAACCTGCGATTTCGACGCAGTCGCCTTGCGTCAAGGTCTGGCGGACCTGTTCCGCCAAGCCTTTTTGCTGGCCGTCCATCATGGCGGCGGCCGTCTTCAATCGAATGAACTGCTGCAGCACCAGCTTGCCTTGAGTGCTCGGCTGCCAGAAGAGGAAATGGCAGGCTTCGTCCAGGGCTTCGGCCACTGCCGGCGCGAGCAGGCAGCCGGCGCGCAGACCCCAGAGCGTCAGCGGGGCCTCGCGGCCCACTTGCGTGTTGAGGTATTCGACCCCGAGCAGGCAGTCCTGGATCCAGCCCTGCCAGGAGGCATCGCCAAAATCGCCATCGCTGTCGCCGCAGCCCTGCAAATCGATTTGCAGCACGGCGTAGCCGGCTTCGGCCAGCGCCCGCGCTTGCAGGGCGGCCATGCGCCGGCTTTTGTTCATCTCCTCCGCGAACGGCGGGAGGTAGAGCACGCGCCCGCGAAGCGGGCCCACAGGCCGGTGAAGCAAGGCATAGCGCTGGTCGGCGCTATGAGGGGCATCCAGGAATACGGCGTGCGGCGCGCTCATGCAGGCGTGGTTCAGCCGGCCAGCTTGGCGGCGACGAAGTCCACCAGGGAGCCGACGGTGGCGAAAGTCGCGCCGTCGATCTCATCGTCGTCGGTGACGATGCCCAGCTGTTCTTCCAGTCCGGTGATGAGGCTGACCACGGCCATCGAATCGAGCTCCGGCACGGCGCCCAGCAAAGGCGTTTCGCGGGTGAAGGTGGCGCTGCGGCCATCCAGACTCAGGACCTCGTCCAGAATCCTCAGGACATGCTTTTCTGTGCTCATTCGGCTGCTTCGGTTGTAGGGCGCGGGGATTGCGCCAGCGGGCATCGCTAGTGGCGTTGCGGCGCGCGATCTTATCAGGCCGAAATGGCGCGATTTCCCTCTGTCAGCCCCCCTGCTCCTGGGGGGGAAGAGGTAGTTTTCACGCGCGGCACGAAAGCGCGGCGCCCAATCGCGTGCACACTCCCGCCTGCTCGCGTGCGGCACTGGGGCGGCTGGGTTCAGCCCGGGGGCCATGCGCTACATTTTGAGCTCTTGTTTTCTGGCCTGCCTATTTGCTTGGTGAAGCATGACTGAATCTAGTTCCGTGCCCGTTCGGGAAGCCCATTTGCTGCATGAGTTGATTCTGGTGAGCGCCGCGCGCACGCCCGACGCCCTGGCCTTGACCGCCGGCTCGACCCATTTGCGCTATGCAGAGCTGGCCGATCAGGTGCGCTCCTTCAGCCAGGGGCTGATGGGCACGGGCCTGGCGCGCGCCAGCCGCGTGGGCATTTATCTGGACAAGCGCATCGAGACGGTGGTGGGCAGCTTTGGCGCACCGGCAGCCGGCATGGTGTTCGTGCCCATGAACCCCTTGCTCAAGCCCGAGCAGGTCGGTTTCATCATGGCCGACTGCGCTGTCAGCGTGCTGCTCACCTCGCCCGAGCGCTACGCCTTGCTGCAACCCACACTTGCGCAAGGCAGCAGCCTCAAGCACATCGTGCTGACCGAAGGCGCGGACGCCACGCTGCCCCCGCCACCCGAGGGCGTGCGCCTGCACAGCTGGGCCGAGTTCATGGCCGCCCCGGCCTGCGCCGGCCACCGCGTCATCGACACCGATATCGTCGCCATCCTCTACACCTCGGGCTCCACCGGTCGCCCCAAAGGTGTGGTGCTCTCGCACCGCAATATGGTGGCCGGCGCCAAGAGCGTGGCCAGCTACTTGGAAAACCATGCGCAGGACACCTTGCTGGCAGCGCTGCCTTTGTCCTTCGATGCTGGCTTCAGCCAGCTGACCACGGCGTTCCACTCGGGTGCGCGCGTGGTGCTGCTGAATTACCTGATGCCGCGCGATGTGCTCAAGGCCATGGAGCGCGAGAAGGTCACTGGCCTGACTGCAGTGCCACCGCTCTACATCCAGCTCTCGCAGCTGGAGTGGCCGGCCGCGATCAACGAGAACCTGCGCTATTTCGCCAACACTGGTGGCCGCATGCCGCGCGAAACCTTGGATCTGCTACGCCAGCGCGTGCCGGCTGCCAAGCCCTTCCTGATGTACGGCCTGACCGAGGCCTTCCGCTCGACCTATCTGCCGCCGGAAGAGGTGGACCGCCGGCCCGACTCCATCGGCAAGGCCATCCCCAACGCCGAGATCCTGGTGCTGCGCGAGGACGGCAGCGAATGCGCGCCCGATGAGCCGGGCGAGCTGGTGCACCGCGGCGCCCTGGTGGGCCTGGGCTATTGGAACGACGCCGAGAAAACGGCTGAGCGCTACAAGCTGCTGCTGGCCGGCGTGGGAGGGCGCGAAGGCGGTCTGCAGCTGCCCGAGTACGCCGTGTTCTCGGGCGACAACGTGCGCCGTGACGCCGAAGGTTTCCTCTACTTCATTGGCCGCCGCGACGAGATGATGAAGACCTCGGGCTACCGCGTGAGCCCGACCGAGGTGGAAGAGATCCTTTACGCCACCAAGCTGGTCGGCGAGTGCGTGGCCTTCGGCGTGGACCACCCGACGCTGGGCCAGGCCATCCAGGTCATCGCCACGCCGCCGGCCGGCGCGGAAGCGCTGGACCTGGCCGCGCTGCAAGCGCAGTGCCGCCTGCATATGCCCGCCTATATGGTGCCCGCAGGCATCGAGGCCCAGCCCGGCCCGCTGCCGCGCAACCCGAACGGCAAGATCGACCGCAAGCTGCTGTCCACCGCCTGGGTCGAGCGCCAGCAGACTTCGGCCTGAATGACCACTGATTGACCGCTGATCGACCGCTGAGCCGCCACCCATTCCCAGAAGACGTTCCCGAACCCACCATGTCTGACGCCACGCCCACCCCCAAGCGCGCTCCGGTGCACGCCCCCATGACCCAGTTCCCGCAAGCGGCCGACGGCTCGCTGCAGATCGGCGGTCAAAGCCTGAGCCTGCTGGCCGAGCGCGTGGGTCAGACTCCGTTCTATGCCTACGACCGTGGCCTGTTGCGTGAGCGCGTGGCCCAGTTGCGCGCTGCCCTGCCCAAGCAGGTCAAGCTGCACTATGCGATGAAGGCCAATCCGCTGCCCGCCGTGGTGGGCTGGATGGCCGGTTTGGTCGACGGCATCGACGTGGCCTCGGCCGGCGAGTTGCAAGTGGCGCTCAATGCCGGCGCCGATCCGGTCGAGATCAGCTTTGCCGGCCCCGGCAAGCGGGACATCGAGCTCCAACAAGCCGTGGCGGCTGGTGTGCTGGTCAATGTGGAGTCAGCAAGAGAGCTGCCAGTGCTGGCCGCTGCGTCCCAGCGTTATGGTCTGCCGGCCCGCGTGGCCGTGCGTGTCAACCCCGACTTCGAGCTCAAGGGTTCGGGCATGAAGATGGGCGGCGGCCCCAAGCAATTCGGCATCGACACCGAGCAGATGCCCGAGCTGCTGGCCGAAATCGGCCGCCTGGGCCTGGCCTTCGAAGGCTTCCATCTGTTTGCCGGTTCGCAGAACCTGAAGCCGGAGTCCATCTGCGAGGCGCAGCAGAAGTCCTACGAGCTGGCCCTGCGCCTGGCGGCCCTGGCGCCATCGCCGGTCAAGTTCCTGAATTTGGGGGGTGGCTTCGGCATTCCCTATTTCCCGGGCGAGCAGCCACTGGACTTGAGCCCGATCGGCGTCAATCTGCAGCAGCTGGTCGAGCGCGCCGCGGTGGACATGCCGCAAGCGCATCTGGTCATCGAGCTGGGCCGTTATCTGGTCGGCGAGGCCGGCATCTACGTCACCCGCATCGTCGATCGCAAGGTCTCGCGCGGACAGACCTATCTGGTCACCGACGGCGGCCTGAACCACCACCTCTCGGCCTCGGGCAATTTCGGCCAGGTCATTCGCAAGAACTATCCGGTCACCATCGTGCGTCAGCATGGTGCAGCGCCGGTGGCTGAGCGCGAGACCGCCTCGGTCGTGGGCCCACTGTGCACGCCGCTGGACCTGCTGGCGGATCGCATGGACCTGCCGGTGGCCGAGATCGGCGATCTGGCGGTGGTGTTCCAGTCGGGGGCTTACGGCGCCAGCGCCAGCCCCGAGCATTTCCTCGGCCACCCGCGCTGCGTGGAAGTGCTGGTCTGAGTCTCGGTCTCGGACCTCCGGCCCTGTTCAGGGGTTGATGCGCAGCCAGGTCGTTTTCAGCTCCGTGTACTTGTCGAAGGCATGGAGTGATTTGTCCCGCCCGTTGCCGCTTTGCTTGTAGCCGCCGAAGGGCACGGTCAGGTCGTCTTCGTCGTACTGGTTGACGTGCACCGTGCCGGCGCGAAGGGCGCGGGCCACGCGGTGGGCGCGGTCGATGTGGCTGCTCCAGACACTGGCCTGCAGGCCGTAGGGGCTGTCATTGGCCAGGCGCACGGCCTCGGCCTCATCCTTGAAGCGCAGCACGCTCATCACGGGGCCGAAGATCTCTTCGCGGGCGATTTTCATGCCCGGGCTCACGCTGTCAAAAATGGTGGGGGCGACGAAGTAGCCGCCGGTTTCGACGCGTTGCTGTTCGCCGCCGACGACCGCACGCGCGCCCTCGCTGCGGCCCGATTCGATATAGCCCATCACCGTGCCCAGCTGCCCGGCGTCCACCAGGGCACCCATCACCGTGCGCGGGTCCAGTGGGTCACCGGCCTGGTATTTGGGCGCCTCGGCGGCCAGCAGCGCCAGGAACTCATCGGCGATGCTGTCATGGACCAGCACGCGTGAAGGGGCATTGCAGCTCTCGCCCTGGTTGAAGAACATGCTGCCGGCCACGGTTTTGGCGGCGCGCGGCAGGTCGTCGAAATCGGGAAAGACCAGGAAGGCCGACTTGCCGCCCAGCTCGTTGTAGACCCGTTTGAGGTTGCTGCGGCCCGCGTACTCCAGCATCTTGCGGCCCACGCGAGTGGAGCCGGTGAAACCGACGGCATCCACATCCATGTGTAGGGCGAGCGCCTCGCCGGCCTCATGGCCGTAGCCGGGCACCACATTGAAGACCCCCGGCGGCAGGCCGGCGTCCAGTGCCAGTTCGGCCAGGCGCAGCGCCGTCAGTGGCGACTTCTCGCTGGGCTTGAGCACCACCGAGTTGCCGGCCGCCAAGGCCGGCCCCAGCTTCCAGGCGGCCATGATCATGGGGTAGTTCCAGGGCACGATGGCGCCGATCACGCCCATTGCCTCGCGCTGGATCAGGGCCAGGGCATTGGGGCCTGTGGGCGCGATCTCGTCGTAGATCTTGTCGATGGCTTCGGCATACCAGGCGATGCAGCGCGCGGTGGAGGGCACATCGACGGCCAGCGAGTACTGGATGGGCTTGCCCATGTCCAGGGTCTCCAGCAGGGCCAGCTCCTCCTTGGCCGCCAGGATTTTCTCGGAGAAGGCTTGCAGCACCCGCTTGCGCGCGGCCGGCGCGCGGCGGGCCCAGCGGCCGTCGTCAAAGGCCGCGCGGGCCGAGGCCACGGCGGCGTCAATGTCAGCAGCCTGGCCACGCGACACAGCGCCGAGGCTGCGGCCGTTGAGGGGCGAGATGCAGTCGAACTGCAGGCCAGCCTGGGTGTCGACCCGGCGGCCTTCGATGACGGGGCGGCCGTCGATCTGCACGGCGGCGGCGCGCGCGGCCCAGTCGATGCTGGGGCGGGTGGAGGAGGAACTGCTCATGAAAATCCTGTCGTGCTTGCACCAACTCAGAAACTGACCACCACGGAGGAGCCCAGCAGGTGGTTGCGTTTGGCCCATTGTCCGTTGCTCGGGTTGCCGAATACGGCGCGGTTGGCGCCGTCGAGGCGGTACTCGAACTTGAAGATGGTGTTCTGGTTGAAGAGATAGTTCAGCCCCAGGGTCAGGGCATAACGGTTGGCGCCCTTGGAGGCCGTGTCGGGGTCGGGGTTGGCCGCGTCCCAGGCGAAGCCACCACCGCGTCCCAGGCCGTTGCGGCTGTCGTCGCTGCTGTAGCCGAACAGGCCGCCGCCGTTCTTGGCGTTGCGCAGATAGTCCATCCGTGCCACCGCTTCCCAGCGCGGGATGAATTTGTAGCCGACCAGGGTGGACAGCCCGGTCCAGCTGGCGTCGCGCAGTTGGCCGTCTTCGTTGAAGATGGCGCTGCCGCGCTGGCGGCCCCAGCTGATCTGGCCTTGGACCGTCCAGTCACCGCGGATGAAGTAGGCATCGGCCTCGAGCAGGTCGACGCGCGTGTCGCGGCCGTTGGCATCGGCAAAGCGCAGATCACCGTTGGCGTCCACGCCATCGGCGGCGTAGTTGTAGGCCTTGCCATGCAGGCCGGTGAAGCCGAAGCCCTGGAATTCGCCCTTGGCATAGTCGACGCGATAGATGAAGGCCGGGGTCTTGTTGCCCGGGGATTTACGGGCGATGTTGACATTGGCCAGGCCGGCCCGGATCAGCCATTTGCCGCGGGTCAGGTCCAGCGCCGCGCCGGTGTAGGCGGTAGGGGCGGTGAAGTCGAACAGCAGGTTGTGGGTGATCAGCTTGTTGAGCGGAGGCAAGGTCATTTCATAGCCGGTCCAGTCGGGGATCTGGCCCAGCCAGAGCCGGGTTTGCAGGTCGCCCAGCGGGATGTTGACGCTGGCCTCATGGACGATGGAGCCGGTGTTGAAGGTGGCGCCCACGCCGCGTTCGGGTGCCAGGGTCAAGCGCCATTTGGTGCCACCTTCCATTTCCTTCTGAAAATCGATCAGGGCCATGCCGAAGTAGCCGCTGTCGTAGGCGTAGGCATCCTTGTTGAGCAGCTGGAAGCTGCTGCTGTTGTTTTGGCGGTTGTAAATGTAGGTGGGGTCGATGAAGCCGCTGATCTTCAGGTTCTTGGTGCCCATGGCCTCTGCCGAGTCTTCCAGGGCCTCGGTCTTGACGGCGATGCGGTTGAACTCCTGGGCCTGGGCCGGCGTCATGCCCCACTGGGCGCTGCTGGGCGCGGCGGCTTTCTGCTCGGCGGCCTTGAGTTTTTCTTCCAGCTGGCCGACGCGGTCTTTCAGCGCGCGCAGTTCCTTGAGCAGCTCTTCATTGCTTTGCGCCAGGGCCGCACTGGGGTAGGCCGAGGCCAGCGCCAGGCTCAGGGCGGCCAGCAAGGGGGCGGCCGTCTTTGCGTTCGGGGTGGGCTTCATCGCATCTGCTCCTTGGCTTGATTGGGTGGGTATGGGGAGGACGAAAGAGGAATCGGTTCTGTTGAATGGGCAGAGGACTCAAGCGGCCCGCTGTGCGGCCGCCATGTCCAGGCTGCGCCGGCGTTCGGCCCTGGCGATCAGGTAGCTGGCCAGCACCACGCCCAGGGCCACCAGGACGATGATGACCGTGGCCACGGCATTGATGCTGGGGCTGACGCCCAAACGCGCGCGCGAGAAGATCACCAGAGGCAGGGTGGTCGAACCCGGCCCGCTCAGAAAGGCGGAGAGCACCACATCGTCCAGCGAGAGGGTGAAGGTCAGCAGCCAGGCCGACATCAGGGACTGCGTGATCATGGGCAGGGTCACCAGGCCGAAGACCTGCAGCGGTCGCGCGCCCAGGTCCATGGCCGCTTCTTCCAGTTGCGGGTTCAGCTCGGACAGCCGCGCCTGGATCACCACCGTGGCATAGGCCATGCCCAGCAGCAGGTGACCGAGCCAGATGGTCATGGCGCCCCGCTCCGGGAAGCCCAGGGCCCGCTGCAGCGACACCAGCATCAGCAGCAGGGACAGGCCGACGATGACCTCGGGCATCACCAGGGGCGCATTGACCATGCCGGCGAACAAGGTGCGGCCGGTGAAGCGCTTGTACTTGACCAGGGCGAAGGCGGCAAAAGTGCCCAGCAGCACCGAGGCGCAGGCGGTGGCAAAAGCGATCTGCAGCGAAAGCTTGAGGCCGTTCAACAACTCACCGTCCTGCAGCAGCTCGGTGTACCAGCGTGTGGTGAAGCCGCCCCAGACCGAGGGCAGCTTGGAGTCGTTGAAGGAGTACAGAATCAGCGTGAATATCGGCAGGTAGAGGAAGGCAAACACAGCCACCAGCCAGCTGCGCGCGAACCAGCGCGTGGCCTGGGGGCCGAGCAGGGCACGGCGGCTCATGGCTGGCCTCCTTTGCGCGCCGCGGCCGGGCCGGCCTGGCTTTCCGCCTGGTAGCGGTTGAACAAAGCCAGGGGCACGATGATGAGCAGAATCATCACCACGGCCACACTGGAGGCCATGGGCCAGTCGTTGTTGGAGAAGAACTCGTCCCAGAGCACGCGGCCTATCATCAGGGTCTGTGGCCCGCCCAGCAGCTCAGGGATGACGAACTCGCCCACGCAGGGGATGAAGACCAGCATGGAGCCGGCGATGATGCCGGCCTTGGACAAGGGTACGGTGATGCGCCAGAAGGCCTGCCAGGGTGTGGCGCCCAGGTCGCTGGCGGCCTCCAGCAGGCGCAGGTCCAGCTTGGCCAGATTGGCGTAAAGCGGCAGCACCATGAAGGGCAGGTAGGTGTAGACCATGCCCACCACCAGGGAGAAGGGCGTGTTCAAGAGCTTGCCCAGGGCAGGGATCATGCCGGCCGAATAGAGCAGCTGGTCCAGGCCCAGGCCCTCGATGGCCTCGGCCACCCAGCCGTGCTCGCCCAGCAGGCCTTTCCAGGCATAGACGCGCAGCAAGAAGCTGGTCCAGAAGGGCAGCATCACCAGCATCAGCAAGGCCGGTTGCAGGCTGGCCCGGGCTCTGGCCATGAAATAGGCGAAGGGGTAGCCGATCAGCAGGCAGCCCACGGTGGTGATGGCCGCGTACTTGAGGCTGGCCAGATAGGCCTTGAAATAGAGCTCGTCCTCGGTGATGAAGAGGTAGTTGCTGAGCTTGATCGCCACGCGCAGCATGCCGTCCGCATAACTGACCAGATCCTTGAAGTGCACCGTCTCCATCTCGGAGACGCTGATCTTCAGCACGATCAGGAAGGGCAGCGCAAAGAACAGAAGCAGCCAGGCATAGGGCAGGGCGATGACAGCGCTGCGCCCCGTGGGCAGGCGCAGGCGGCGGAGCGGGTTCTTCATGGCGGCCGCGGTCATTGCGTCAGCACCACCTGGGCCGTGGGCGACCAGTGCGCCCAGACCTGCTGGTCCCAGCTCAGCGGGTCGGCGCGGTGGCGCTCCAGATTGCTTTCGCTGACCTTGAGCACCTGGCCGCTGGGCAGCTGCAGGTGGTAAACGGTGAAGGCGCCGAAATAGGACAGGTCGCGCACGGTGGCCCGCACCTGGTTGAACTCGCCCTCGGGTTTTTCGCTGCTGAGGCGGATCTTCTCGGGCCGCAAGGCCACGCTGACCGCCATGCCGGCGGTGCCGGTGATGCCGTGGCCCACATAGTGCTGGCAGTCGGCGCAAGCGATGACCACATGGTCGGGCTCGTCGACGCTGAGCTGGCCGTCCATCAAGTTGACGTTGCCGATGAAGTCGGCCACGAAGCGGGTGGCCGGGGTTTCATAGATGTCGGCCGGTGCGCCCACCTGCAGGATGCGGCCCTCGCTCATCACGGCGATGCGGGTGGCCATGGTCATGGCCTCTTCCTGATCGTGCGTCACCATCACGCAGGTCACGCCCACGCTTTCGATGATGTTGACCAGCTCGATCTGGGTTTGCTCACGCAGCTTTTTGTCGAGGGCACCGAGCGGCTCGTCGAGCAGCAGCAGCTGCGGCTTCTTGGCCAGGCTGCGCGCCAGGGCCACGCGCTGCTGCTGGCCGCCGGAGAGCTGATGCGGCTTGCGCTTGGCGTACTTGCCCAGCTGCACCAGCTTGAGCATGGCCTCGACGCGGCTGGCAATTTCGTCCTTGGGCAGCCCGTCGCGGCGCAGGCCGAAGGCGACGTTGTCCCAGACGCTCAGGTGCGGGAACAGCGCATAGCTCTGGAACATCATGTTGATGGGCCGGGCAAAGGGCGGCAGGCCCGCCAGGTCCTGACCGTTCAGGATGATTCGGCCGCTGGTGGGTGTCTCGAAGCCGGCCAGCATGCGCAGCAAGGTGGTCTTGCCGCAGCCCGAGGAGCCGAGCAGGGCGAAGATCTCGCCCTTGGCAATGTCGATGGACACACGGTCCACCGCGACGGCGCCGCCGCCAAAATCCTTGACCACGTTTTCGATGCGCAGGTAGTTGGTGGACATGGGGTTTGAGAGGTGAATAGGTGAACGGGTGAACAGGGTGATTCGTGAGTTCTGGTGCAGCTGGGTGAGGCTGTAGTTCACCCATTCACGCGTTCACCTGTTCACTGCCAAGTACTTACAGTCCCGTCTTGAAGCTCGTGTAGATGCGCGTCATCTGGCGCCGCACATCGTTGTTGATGGCGTCGGGCGCAGCCATCTTCTTGAGGTCGCTGTCGCTCAGGAACACGCTCGGGTTGTTGGCCACATCGGGCTTGACGAACTTCTTGGCCTCTTTGTTGGGGTTGGCGTAGAAGACCTTGTTGGTCAGGCTGGCGTGCACCTCGGGGCGCAGGATGTAGTTGATGAACTTGTGGGCATTGCCGGGGCGCGGCGCATCGGCCGGGATGACCATCACGTCCATGAAGATGATGCCGCCGCTCTTGGGGATGAGCGCCTCGATCTTCTGGCCGGTCTTGCCGTCGATGGCGCGCTGGCGGGCGATGTTGATGTCACCCGAGTAGCCCATGGCCACGCACAGCGAGCCGTTCGCCAGGTCGTTGATATAGCCCGAGGAGCTGAACAGGCTGACATAGGGCCGCACGCTCTTCAGTAGGGCTGGCACATTGGCGAAGTCGCCGATGTTCTTGGTGTAGGGCGGTTTGCCCAGGTAGTGCAGGGCAGCGGGCACCACCTCGGTGGCCGAGTCGAGGAAGCTCACGCCGCAGCTCTTGAGCTTGGCCATGTACTCGGGCTTGAAGATCAGGTCCCAGGCGTTTTCGGGCATGGGCATGCCGCCCAGCGCCGCCTTGACCTTGTCGACATTGATGCCCACGGTGGAGAAGCCCCAGAGCCAGTTGACGAAGAACTCATTGCCCGGGTCCAGCTTGGCCAGTTGCGCCTGCACCTCAGGGTCGAGGTTCTTGTAATTGGGGATCAGGCTTTTGTCGATCTTGCGCAGCAGGCCACCATCGGCCTGCATCTTGGCCCAGTAGCTCGAGGGCACGACGATGTCGTAGCCGGTCTTGCCGGCCACCAGCTTGGCGTGGACGATCTCGTTGTTGTCGAAATTGTCGTAACGCACCTTGATGCCGGTCTCCTTTTCGAAGTTCCTGATCGTGTCTTCGGCGATGTAGTCGGACCAGTTGTAGATGTTCAGGACCTTCTCTTCCTCTTGCGCTCGGGCCGGACCGGCCGCGGCCAGCAGGGCGAGCAGCGGGGTGAGAGCACAGGCGAAACGACGCAGGGCAGGTGACAGCTTCATGGTGGGGTTCCCGAAAGTTCAGTCTGACAAAGAAGGTGAAGGGTGAGAGGAATCAAGGACAGGATTGCGCCCCAGTCTAGGCATTGGCCGGGCCGCGCCCATCGGCCAAAACCCGGGGCTGTGGCGCGGGCCCCGCTCAGAGCCAACCGCGCTTGCGCAGGTCCTCCAGGGTCAGGTCGAGGCAGCGGCGGATCAGGCCCATCATTTCGTCGACCTGGGCGCGCGTCATCACCAGCGGCGGCGCCACGATCATGCGGTCGCCCACGGCGCGCATGATCAGGCCGTTGCCGAAGCAGTGGCCGCGGCAGACCATGCCCACTTCGAGAGCCTCGTCAAAGGGCGTGGCCGTGGTCTTGTCCTTGACCAGTTGCACCGAGGCCATCATTCCGCAGCTCTGGGTTTCGCCCACCAGCGGGTGATCGTTCAGCTCGGCAAAGCGCTGGGCCAGATAAGGCCCCACATCCTCGCGCACATGGCGCACCACATCGAGTTCGCGCAGCAGGCGGATATTGGCCAGGGCCACGGCGCAGGCGGTCGGGTGGCCGGAGTAGGTGAAGCCGTGGTTGAACTCGCCGCCCTGCTCGATCAGCACCCGGGCCACCCGATCGCCCACCATCACCCCACCGAGCGGGATGTAGCCCGAGCTCACACCCTTGGCAAAGGTCATCAGGTCGGGCTTGGTGCCCATGGTCTCGCAGCCGAACCACTGGCCGGTGCGGCCGAAGCCGCAGATCACCTCGTCGCTGACCAAGAGGATGCCGTATTTGTCGCAGATGCGCTGGATCTCGGGCCAGTAGCTGGCCGGCGGCACGATCACGCCGCCCGCGCCCTGCACCGGCTCGCCGATGAAGGCGGCCACCTTGTCGGCTCCTAGCTCCAGGATCTTGGCCTCCAGCCAGCCGGCGGCCTTGAGGCCGAAGGCCTCGGGCGTCAGCCCGGCCGTCTCGCCGCGCAGGCCAGCGCCATGCTCGAACCAATGCGGCTGGTCGATGTGGGTGATGTTGGGTATCGGCAGGCCGCCCTGGGCATGCATGCCGCTCATGCCGCCCAGCGAAGCGCCCGCCATGGTGGAGCCGTGGTAACCGTTCTTGCGGCCGATGATGACCTGGCGCTCGGGCTGGCCCAGCACATCCCAGTAGCGCCGCACCATGCGCACGATCGTGTCGTTACCTTCCGAGCCCGAGCTGGTGAAGAAGACATGCTGGAACTGCGGCGGGCTGATCTCGGCCAGCACCTCGGCCAGCTCGATGGCCGGCGTGGTGGCGGTCTGGAAAAAGGCGTTGTAGAAGGGCAGCTCCTTCATCTGCGCCGCGGCGGCGTCGATCAGGCTTTGCTGGCCATAGCCGACGTTGACGCACCAGAGGCCGCTCATGGCATCGAGGATTTTGTGGCCCTCGCTGTCCCAGAGGTAGATGTTTTCGGCGCGGGTGATGATGCGCGCGCCCTTGCGCGCCAGGCCCTGGAAATCGGTGAAGGGGTGGAGGAAATGCCGGCTGTCGGCAGCTTGCCAGTCTTGGGTGTTACGGCTGGGAGTGGCTTGAGAGGCGACGGTGGAGATGGCGTTCATGATGTAGATCCTTGGCTCAGTTCAGCGATGCGATGGCGCTCACACATGGAGCAGCAGATGCTCCCGCTCCCAGGGCGAGATCACCTTCATGAACTCGGCGTACTCGATCTCCTTGATCTCCGAATACACGGTGACGAAGGATTCACCGAGCACCGCGGCCAGCTCCTTCTCGGCGCGCAGCAGATTGAGCGCCTCACCGAGGCTGCGGGGCAGCTGGAAGTCGCCGAGGTAGGCATCGCCCTTGCACTCGGGCGTGGGCTCGATGCGGTTCTTGATGCCCAGATAGCCGCAGGCCAGAGTGGCCGCCAGCGCCACATAGGGGTTGGCATCGGCCCCGATCACGCGGTTCTCGATGCGGCGCGCCGCCGGCTCGGCCAGGGGCGAGCGGATGCCCACGGTGCGGTTGTCCGTGCCCCACTGAATGTTGATCGGGGCGGCCGTGTGGCGGGCCAGGCGGCGGTAGCTGTTCACATAGGGCGCGAACAAGGCCATGGCCGCCGGGATGTACTTCTGCAGGCCGCCGATGTACCAGTAGAACTCGGGGCTGGGCGAGCCGTCCTCGTTGCTGAAGAGGTTGCGGCCCGTGGCCTGGTTCACCACGCTTTGGTGGATGTGCATGGCGCTGCCGGGCTCGCCGGCGATCGGCTTGGCCATGAAGGTGGCGAACATGTCATGGCGCAGCGCCGCTTCACGCACCGTGCGTTTGAAGAAGAACACCTCGTCCGCCAGGCCCATGGGGTGGGCATGGAAGAAGTTGATCTCCATCTGCCCGGCGCCCACCTCGTGGATCAAGGTGTCGACATTGAGCTCCATCTTCTCGCAGTACTCGTAGACGTCTTCGAACAGCGGGTCGAACTCGTTGACCGCGTCGATGGAATAGGCCTGGCGCGAGGTCTCGGCCCGGCCCGATCGGCCGATGGGTGGCTTGAGCGGCATGTCGGGGTCGCTGTTTCGGGCGACCAGGTAGAACTCCAGCTCCGGGGCCACCACCGGCTCCCAGCCTTCGGCCGCAAACAGGCCGCAGACGCGGCGCAGCACCGAGCGCGGCGCGAAGGGCACCAGCTGACCATCGCGGTCAAAGCAGTCGTGGATGATTTGCGCCGTCGGGTCGATGGCCCAGGGCACCAGGCGCGCCGTCGTCGGGTCGGCGCGCAAATGCATGTCGCGGTCGTTGGGGCTGATGACGTCGTAGTAAGGGCCTTCTTCCGGGAACTCGCCCGTCACGCCCATGGCCACCACCGCCTCGGGCAGGCGCATGCCGCGGTCTTCGGTGAACTTTTCGCGCGGCAGGATCTTGCCGCGGGCGACACCGGTCAGATCGGGCACCAGGCACTCGATCTCGGTCACACGTTGCGCCTTGAGCCAGGTCTCCAGCTCGCTGAATGTGAAATTGCTGCGATCAACCATCTTGAATCTCCGTGGGTCTTGAGCCCCCGGCCGGCCGCGGCGGCGGCCCGGGTGCCGGGGCATGGGGTCTTGGGAGTTCAGGCGATGGGACCTAGGTCTCGGGGTCGCGCAGCGAGTCGTGCCGGGGTTGGTGGATCTGGTCGCGGTAATCGCGGCAGGCCTGGCCAAAGGCCTGCAGCAAGGCCATGGAATGCGGGTTGTGCGCGGCCTGCCACTCGGGGTGCCACTGCACACAGAGCGAGAAGCCGGGGGCCTCGGCCATGCTGAAAGCTTCGATCAAGCCATCGGGCGCCAGCGCCTCGACGCGCAAGCCCGGCGCCAGGCGCTTGACGCCCTGTCCGTGCAGCGAGTTCACACGGATGCGCGCCTGGCCCAGCAAGGCCTGCAGTCGGCCGCCGGGCTGGATGGCGATCTCGTGCTGGTCGGCATAGGCGATCTCGGGCGGCTGGCCTTCGGGGGCGCGGTGGTCGTGCAAGCCGGTCTGTTCCTGCACAGCCTGGTGAAGGCTGCCGCCCAGGGCCACATTGGCCTCCTGAAACCCGCGGCAGATGGCGAACAAGGGCATGCCGCGCGCCAAGGCCTTGGGGATCAAGGGCAGGGTCCAGGCATCGCGATCCGGGTCCAGGGGCAGGGCGGGGTTGTGCACCGCCTCGTCAAAATGGCTCGGGTGCACATTCGAGGGCGAGCCGGTCAGCAGCACACCGTCGGCCTGGTCCAGCAAGGCATCGAGGTCTTGCAGGTCCAGCGGCGGCACGATCAGGGGCAGGCAGCCGGCCAGACGGACCGCGTCGACGTACTTCTTGCCGGCGATGTGGTTGGGGTAGTCGCCCACCATGCGTTGGCAGGCGGGCACCAGCACCACGGGTTTGCGTGGTGCTGATTGCGGCGGTGCTTGAGGTGCTTCCGCTTGGGGCTTCTTGACCTGTGTCACAGCAGATCCTTCAGTCGGTAGTACGCCATGCCCAGCACCAAGGCCGGCATGCGCATCAGTGTGCCACCGGGGAAGGGCCGGTGGCGCAAGGCAGCAAAACAATCAAAGCGGCTGGCGTCGTCCGCGATCGCCTCGGCCACGAGCTGGCCCGCCAGCCCCGTCAGGGCCAGGCCATGGCCGGAGAAGCCCTGCAGGTAATAGATATTCTGAGCGGTGCCCAGGCGGCCGAAATCGGGGGCGCGGTTCATGCTGATGTCCACAAAGCCACCCCATGCATAGTCCATGCCAATATCGGCCAGTTGCGGGAAGGTGGCCTGCATGCGCGTGGCCATGCTGGCCTTGAGATCGCGCGGCGTGCGGGTGCTGTAGCTGACCCGCCCGCCGTACAGCAGGCGCTGGTCGGCCGTGGGGCGGAAATAGTCGAGCACGAAATTGTTGTCGCACACCGCGCTGCGCGAGGGGATCAGGGCATTCAGGCGCTCGGCTTCGATCGGCGCGCTGCAGCCGATGTAGGTGCCGACCGGCATGATGCGCTGCGTCAGCTGGGGTGCCAGTTCGGGCGCCAGTTCGGGCAGGTAGACATTGCCGGCCAGCAGCGCAAAGCGGGCTCGCAGCTGGCCCTGGCTGCTGCGCAGCGTGAGCCCCGCTTGAGCGCTTATGCCCTGTTCCAGTGCCAGGGCCGGGCTGTGTTCGAACAGCTGCACCGGGGCGGTGCCTGGGCGGCGCGCGGGCTCGCTCAGCAGCTGAGCCAGGCCGCGGCAGTACTTCAGCGGATGCAAATGCCCCGAGGCCGGGTCGTGCACGCCGGCCTGGTAGCGCGGGCTGGCGATCCAGTTGGCCAATTCGTTCTTGGGAATCCAGCGTTGCTCGTAGCCATAGACCTCGGCCATGCCCTGCTGCCAGGCTTGCAGGTCAGCAGCCTTGCGCGCGCTGGTGGCCACGCTCAGAAAACCGTCCTGCCATTCGCAGTCAATGCCGTAGCGCTGGCTGCGCTGACGGATCATCTCGACGGCTTCCAGGCTCATGGCCCAGATGCGGCGCGCCTCAGCGAGGCCCAGCTGGCCTTCGACCTCGGCCATGTCACAGGCCAGGCCAGCCAGTGCCTGGCCGCCGTTGCGGCCGGAGGCGCCGCCGCCGATCTCGCCCGCTTCCATCAGCGCGACGCTGAAGCCTCGCTCGCTCAGCTCCAGGGCGGCCGACAGTCCTGCCAGGCCGCCGCCGACGATGGCCACATCGGCCTCCACCGTGCCCTGCAGCGGCGCGAAGCCGGGGCCTTGCGGCGCGGTGGCCGCGTAATAGCTGTCTCTCGCGAGCTGACGATCGATCTGCAGCAAAGGCATGCAAGCGTGGGTTGGTGAGGGCTCAGGCGGCGCGTTGCAAGGCGCCGCGCACGGTGTCGATCAGGCGATCGATGTGGTGCTTCTCGATAATCAGCGGCGGGCTGAAGGCAATGGTGTCGCCGGTGGTGCGGATCAAGACGCCTTGCTCCCAGCAATCGAGGAAGATCGAGAAGGCGCGTTTGGCCGGCTCGCCCGGCAGCGGCGCCAATTCGACGCCGCCGACCAGGCCCAGATTGCGGATGTCGATCACATGGGGCGCGCCCTTGAGCGAATGCAGGGCTTCGGCGAAGTAGGTCTGCATCTCCGCGGCGCGGGTCAGCAGGCCTTCTTCGGCATACGTGTCCAAGGTCCCCAGGGCCGCCGCGCAGGCCAGGGGGTGGGCCGAGTAGGTGTAGCCGTGGAAGAACTCGATCAGATGCTCAGGCCCCTGCATGAAGGTGTCGTAGATGGACTGCTTGGCGAACACCGCGCCCATGGGCACGGCGCCGTTGGTCAGGCCCTTGGCCACCGTCATCAGATCGGGCGTGACGCCGAAGGTCTGGGCGCCAAAAGGCTGGCCGGTGCGGCCGAAGCCGGTGATGACCTCGTCGAAGATCAGCAGGATGCCGTGCTTGTCGCAGATCTCGCGCAGGCGCTGCAGATAGCCTTGGGGCGGGATCAGCACGCCGGTGGAGCCGGCAATCGGCTCGACGATGACGGCCGCGATGGTGCTGGCGTCATGCAGGGCGACCATGCGTTCCAGATCATCCGCCAGCTCAGCGCCGTGCAAGGGCTGGCCCATGGCGTAGGCATTGCGCGCCGGGTCGTGGGTGTGGCGCAGATGGTCCACGCCGCTGAGCAGGGTGCCGAACATCTTGCGATTGGCCACCATGCCGCCGACCGAGATGCCGCCGAAGTTCACGCCGTGGTAGCCGCGTTCGCGGCCGATCAAGCGCGTGCGCGAGCCTTCACCGCGCACGCGGTGGTAGGCCAAGGCCATCTTCAGCGCGGTCTCCACCGACTCGGAACCCGAGTTGGTGAAGAAGGCCTTGTTCAGGCCGGCCGGCGTCAGCTCGACCAGGCGCTCGGCCAGCTCGAAGGCCTTGGGGTGGGCCATCTGGAAGGGCGGCGCGAAATCAAGCTCGGCCGCCTGCTTCTGGATGGCCTCGACGATGCGCGGCCGGTTGTGGCCGGCGTTGACGCACCAAAGCCCGGCAATGCCGTCCAGCACCTGGCGGCCTTTGTCATCGGTGAAGTACATGCCGTCGGCGCTTGTGAGCAGGCGCGGCGACTTCTTGAACTGCCGGTTGGCGGTGAACGGCATCCAATAGGCGTCCCGCTTCGGGTCCGCACTGGCGGTGGTGCTGGGGGCCGAATCGGGGGCGATGGTCTGGCTCATGACGGGCTCTCCTCAAGTCAACAACTGAGAGCCAGTCTAGAGAGCCTTGCGCGCAATGTGCGAGCGCATTCGCCCCGGTGCTTACCCGAGGTTCTGCACGTTTGTGCCATCATTCAGTGAACGATTCGCACAAAATTCGAAATATGAGTTCAGAAGTGACTTTGGATGCGATTGACCGCGGCATTCTGGCGGCGTTGCAGCGCGATGGCCGCATCAGCAATGTGGAGCTGGCCAAGCTGGTCCATCTCTCGCCCTCGGCCTGTCTGCGGCGGGTCAAACAGCTGGAAGACGCCGGTGTGATCGCCGGCTATGTGGCGCTGCTGAACCCCAAGGCCATCGGCCAACCGGGCACCAGCTTCACCATCATCAATCTGGAGCGGATGACGCCGCAGGCGCTGGGCGCCTTCGAGCAGGCGGTGCGGGACATCCCGGAGATCCTGGACTGCTTCTATGTGGCGGGCACCAATGACTACCTGATGCGCTTTGCCTACAAAGATGCCGAAGACCTGGAGCGCCTGCACAGCGATGTGCTGATGCATCTGCCTGGTGTGGCGCGCAGCAACTCGATGCTGGTGCTGCGCACGGTCAAGAAGACCACGGCGTTTGAGCTTTGAACGCTGAACTTGGAGCCCGGGCCGAGTGGTTTCCGTGCTGTGCGGTGGATCGCGGCAGCGATCCCGCCGGTCTTACATGGCCAGGCCCATCATCAGGGCGGTCAGGCCGAAGCAGCTCAGGGTAGCGGCCAGGCCCAGGGTCTCGGCGACCAGGTTCACTTGCTTGCCGAAGGCAAAGGTGCCGGCCAGGGACGGTTGCTGTTGTTCAGCGTTCAGCAGGTACTGTTGCGATTGAGCGAGGAAGGCGGGAGTTGCAGTCATGATGATGTTTTGTCTCTGTAGCGACACCCCTGTGGGTGACTTCGAGCGCAATTATCAATGACATCCGTGAAAACCCTATGACAAAAATCAGGGTTTCTACTTAATTGGTAAAACTTCACTTGAAGTCTTGGCTGGCTGGAGCAGAGGCAGCAACTGCACCACCAGCAGGCTGCCCAGGATCAGGGCGCAGCCGGCGAGGCCCGCCGGGGCCAGGCGGTCCCCCATCAGCCAGTAGCCAAACAGTGCGGCAAACAAGGTCTCCGAGGACAGCACGATGGCGGCGTCGGCCGCATGGGCATAGCGCTGCGCCACCACCTGGGCGGTGAAGGCCACGCCGACCGACAGAATGCCGGTGTACAGAATCGGCGTGGCAGCGGCCTGGATGCCGGCGCCGCTGAAGGGCTCGAACAGCAGCCCCCAGATCAAGGCCAGCAGGCCGCAGACGAAAAACTGGCCGCAGGCCACGAGAAAGGGCGCCGCCATGCGGTCCGCGACGCGGCCGATCAGCAGCACATGCAGGCCCCAGGGCAGGGCCGAGGCGATCACCCAGCTGTCGCCGAGGCCGATCTCCAGGCTTTGCGCGCCCGAGAGCAGAAAAGCGCCGACCAGGCAGGCCAGCGCGCCGGGCCAGACCGACCAATGCGGCAGCTGGCGCAGCAGCAACCAGCCCAGCACCGGCACCAGGGGCACGTAGAGTGCGGTCAGAAAGCCGGCATTGGTGACCGTGGTGTACTTGATGCCGATCTGCTGCATGGCTGCACCCAGGGTCAGCAGCATGCCAAGGCCCAGGATCTTCAGGCCGTCATCGCGGTTCAGCGCCAGCTGCCGCCCGGCCAGGTAGTTCCACTCGCGCCAGGCCAGAGGCAGCACGACCAGGGCGCCGACCAGAAAGCGCAGGCCGGTGAACATCATCGGCCCCAGCTCCTGCATGCCGTGGCTTTGCGCCACAAAGGCCGAGCCCCAGATCAGGGCGATGAGGGTCAGCAGGAGATTGGCTTGGATGCGGCTCAAGAGATGGGGCTTTCCGTGCAAGAGGCGGGGGTCAACTGGCGTGATCGTTTCGAATGGCTTGGCGGCCAAAAGGAAACGGCGCCGATTATCGCGGCGCCGCTCCAAGCCAGAGCTGAGCTCAAGCCAAAACTGGGGTCAGAGTGATTTTCCGCGTCTGGCCGAAATCACTCCGCTCAGTTCAGCTCATTCAGCCATCCTCATCATTCCTCGCGGCCACCAAAAATGCCCAGCAGCGACAGCAGAGACTGGAATACGTTGTACAGGCTCAGGTACACGCTCAGCGTGGCGGTGATGTAGTTGGTTTCTTCGCCGTCTTGCACGCGCTTGAGGTCGTACAGGATGAAGGCCGAGAAGATGCCAATCGCCAGCACCGACAGCGTGATCATCAGCGCGCTGGACTTCAGGAAAATGTTGGCAATGCCCGCCACCAGCAAGAGGATCATGCCGATGAAGAGGAATTTGCCCATGCTGCTCAGGTCACGCTTGATCACCGTGGACAGCGAGGCCATGCCCAGGAAGATGGCGCCCGTGCCCGCGAAGGCCGTCATGATCAGCTCGGCGCCATTGCCCAGGCCCAGGACCGCACCCACCAGGCGCGACAACATCAGGCCCATGAAAAAGGTGAAGCCCAGCAGCACAGGCACGCCCGCGGCCGAGTTCTTGGTCTTCTCGATGGCGAACATGAAGCCGAACGCACCGGCCATGAAGACGATCAGGCCGACCATGGGCGACATGGCCTTGGACAGGCCGGTGGCCACGCCCAGCCAGGCACCCAGCACCGTGGGCACCATGGACAGGGCCAGCAGCCAGTAGGTGTTGCGCAGCACGCGGTTGCGTTCGCGGCGCAGCGCGCCTTCGTTGAGGCCGGTGGAGACGGCAGAGAAAGATCCGAAGTTCGGGTTCATGACAGCAACTCCTGTGAGAGTGAGTGAATGAATGGGTTGAAAGAAGAAGGGAAGACCGGGTTGTGAGTTTGATCGACCTCGATCTCGGGCGAGCGAGTCGCGGCCTCAGCCCTTGTCGCTGGCCGCTGCAGCGGCCAAGCGCTTGCCGCGGGCGCGGATGTTGAGGGCCTCAACCGCCAGCGAGAAGCACATCGCGGCGTAGAGGTAGCCCTTGGGCACATGTTGGTCGAAGGCTTCGGCCGTCAGCGCCATGCCCACCATCACCAGGAAGGCCAGAGCCAGCACCTTGACCGAAGGATGGCGGTCCACAAACTCGCCGATCGGTTTGGCCGCGATCAGCATCACGCCGACCGAGGTCACCACGGCCGCCACCATCACGCCGATGCGGTCCACCATGCCCACTGCGGTGATCACGGAATCGAGCGAGAACACGATGTCGATCACGGCGATCTGGCCGATCACCATCCAGAACAGCTTGCGCCCGGCGGCTTTCAGCGCGGCGGCATCGGCCGTCGGCGGGCCGTCCTGCTCATGGGCTTCCACTTCGACAAAGATCTCGTGCGAGGCCTTGTACAGCAGGAACAGGCCACCCAGCAGCAAGACCAGATCTCGGCCGCTGATGCCTTGGCCGAAGACATGGAAGAGATCGGCCGTCAGGCCCATGACCCAGCTCAGCGAGAACAGCAGCAGCAGGCGCGACACCATCGCAAAACCCAGGCCCAGGCGCCGCGCCTGATCGCGCTGCTCCGGCGGCAGGCGGCCGACCAGGATGGAGATGAAGATGATGTTGTCGATGCCCAGGACGATTTCCAGGGCGGTCAGCATCGCGAAGGCGAGCCAGAGATTGGGGTCGAAAAGAAAGTCCATGCGGGCGAGAAAAAGAGGCTAAGGCGGTGCACGAGGCCGCAGCACAGAGGCTGCGAACTGCCGGCGGCAAAAGAAGAGAAAAGCGGGGAGGAAGGACGGCGCCGAATGGAGTCGCTCGCAAGTGGGGCCATTCAGGCCATGGGCGAGCGCAGCAGCTGCGGGCGATCAGCCCCCGCGCGGGCGTGGCGGCCGCTGCAGGCCTTCGAGCCAGGGGGCATCTATCAGGTACGGCAACTTGGCGCCCGGCGGCGACAGGCTTGTGGCACTGAGCTGCAAGCCCGAGGGCGGCAGGCCCAGCTCGGGCGCTTCCAACCCGTCGCCAAGCTCGGCGCCGGTCACTGGGGTGTCGACCGTTGGTTCTACCGTGACCTCGGTCCAGGAAGTGAAACCATCCGCGTCGTTCAAGTCCGTCGCGCAGATGGTTGCGGACTGCTGAGCCGCAATCAGTCCCCAAGCTTGCGCCGGTGCGCTGCCCATCACGAGCAGGCCCAGGGCCAGGCAGAGCGCCAGCCCGAGCTGGAGCCCGCGTGCGCGGCGAAGGATGAAGGCGGAGAACAGGGTCACGGGCCGCAGTTTAGCTGGCCGTGCCGTTGACCGCCTGAGCGGCGTCGGGCGCGCCCGTTCGATCGTTCGAGAAATCCGCCTGAAGGTAGGCCAATTCTTCTTCGCTGAAGCCGGCCGCGCCGCGAGCGCTCAGGTTGAAGGGCGGGCGCAGCCGCGGCGCCTGGTAGTGCTGCACCAGGCCAGGATAAATCGCCACGGGGTCCAGGCCACGCAAGCGGCAGCAGTGGCGGTACCAGCGGTTGCCGATCTCCACATGGCCGATTTCTTCGCGCAGGATGATGTCCAGAATAGCCACCGCCCGTGCGTCGCCGGCGCGGGCCAGCTTGGCCTGCAGCGGCGGCGTGGCATCCAGGCCGCGCGCCTCCAGGGTGCGCGGTACCAGGGCCATGCGGGCCAGCACATCGTCGGCCGTGCGTTCGGCCATGGTCCAAAGGCCGTCATGGGCGTCGAAGTCGCCGTAGCGGTGGCCCAGGCTTTGCAGATGATCGTGCAGCAGGCTGAAATGCTGCGCTTCCTCGGCGGCTACACGCAGCCAGTCGAGGTAGAACTCACGCGGCATGCCGGCAAAGCGCCAGACCGCATCCAAGGCCAGATTGATGGCGTTGAACTCGATATGTGCGATGGCGTGGATCAGCGCGGCCCGGCCTTCCAGCGTGAAGGGCGAGCGGTTCGGCACTTGCAGGGCGGACAGCAAACGCGGCCGCTCCGGTCGGCCCGGCACGCCCTCGGGGCGCTGCAGCCGGGCTTCGGTGTCGAGGGAAAGCCCGTTCTGGGCCTCCAGGTAGAGGGCTTGAGCCGCAGCGGCCTTGTCGGCGGGGGAGATCAGGCAGAGAACGTGCAGGGCACGGGCGCGGCAGTCCAGAGGCATCATGGCCCAATTATCCCGCCAGGGCTTGCCAGGTTCAGGCCGGCAAAGCCCCGGTCGCGCCGTGCCGCCCAGCGGCCCGCTTAAAATAGCGGGTTTTGCCGCGGCCAGGCGCCGTCCGGGAGCACGAGATGGGGATATTCCAGTTGGACGAACACCGGCCCGAAGTCGCCGCCAGCGCCTGGGTGGCCGACAGCGCCCAGATCATCGGCCGGGTGCATCTCGACGAAGATGTCAGCATCTGGTTCAACGCTGTGTTGCGCGGTGACAGCGAACACCTGCACATCGGCCCGGGCTGCAATATCCAGGACGGCTCCGTGCTGCATGCCGACCATGGCTTTCCGCTGCGTCTGGAGGCCGGCGTGACGGTCGGCCACCAGGTGATGCTGCATGGCTGCACGGTGGGCGAGAACTCCTTGATCGGCATTGGCGCCGTGGTCCTCAACGGTGCCCGCATCGGCCGCGACAGCATCGTCGGCGCCGGTGCGCTGGTGACCGAGGGCAAGGCGTTTCCGGACGGCAGCCTGATCGTGGGCAGCCCGGCCAAGGTCGTGCGTGAGCTCACGCCTGAGCAGATCGAAGGCTTGCGTGCCAGTGCCCGCCACTACATCGCCAACGGCCAGCGCTACGCCAGCGGCTTGCAAGACATCAGCGGCGACTATCCCCAGAATTCCAAAGCCAAACCATGAGTGAACTGCATAAATTCCTGTTCGAAGGCCTGCCCGTGCGCGGCATGCTGGTGCGCCTGACCGGCAGCTGGCAAGAGGTGCTTCAGCGCCGCGAGGCGGTGGGCGCGCATCCGCCCGAACTGCGCGCCCTGCTGGGCGAGATGTCGGCCGCGGCCGTGCTGATGCAATCCAACATCAAGTTCAACGGCGCCTTGGTGCTGCAGGTGTTTGGCGACGGCCCGGTCAAGCTGGCCGTGGCCGAGGTGCAGCCTGATCTGAGCTTCCGCGCCACGGCCAAACTGGTCGGTGAGGTGCCGGAGGGCGCCCGGCTTGAAGCCATGCTCAATGTTCATGGCCAGGGCCGTTGCGCCATCACCCTGGACCCCAAGGACAAGTTCCCCGGCCAGCAGCCCTACCAGGGCGTGGTGCCGCTGCACGGTGACCAGCGCGAGCCGCTGCAAAAGCTCTCGGAGGTGCTGGAGCACTACATGCTTCAGTCCGAGCAGCTGGACACGAAACTGGTGCTGTTCGCCAACGACGAGATCGCCGCCGGCCTCTTGATCCAGCGCCTGCCGGTCGAGGGTGAGGCCAATTTGGAAGGGCAGGGCGACACCCTTCGCAACGAAGACGAGATCGGCCTGTCCGACGCCTTCAACCGCATCAGCATGTTGGCTTCCACCCTGACCCGCGATGAACTCCTGGGCCTGGATGCCGAGACCATTCTGCGCCGCCTGTTCTGGGAAGAAAGCGTGCGCCGCTTCGAGCCGCTGGCGCCGCGCTTCGCCTGCAGTTGCTCGCGCGAGCGCGTCAGCCAGATGCTCAAGGGCCTGGGCCGCGACGAGGTCGAAGAGGTGCTGGCCGAGCGCGGCGATGTCGAGATTGGCTGCGAGTTCTGCGGCCTGCAGTACCACTTCGACGCGGTTGATGTTGGCCAACTGTTTGCGCAAGAGCTGGCCCAAGCCGGCGGTAGCGGCACCGTGCA
The DNA here is from genome assembly GCF_002885975.1 of Paucibacter aquatile. Taxonomy (NCBI): domain Bacteria; kingdom Pseudomonadati; phylum Pseudomonadota; class Betaproteobacteria; order Burkholderiales; family Sphaerotilaceae; genus Roseateles; species Kinneretia aquatilis. The sequence goes on from NZ_POSP01000004.1 coordinate 735,386, forward strand.
ATAAGCCCGGCGACGCTGCGGTCCCCATGCCCCCGAGGCGCGGCGTGGCGCGGATGCCGCGCTCCGCTGGCAATACGACCTGAGGGATTGACGCTCCCGCCCTGATCCTCGACCTTGTCCGGCGGTCCCGCGTGTTCCGCGGGTGCGAGGCCGGTAGCGGCCTGAAAGGGCGAGGATGGACAACAAAGGCGGTGGAATCCCCTGGACCAGCTTGGCCGTGCTGGTCGCTTTCATCACCAGCACCCAGCTGGTTCCTCATGCGTTTGACCAGTTGCGTCCGGCCGAGAAGGAGCGGGCGCAAGCCGTGACGGCGGCCGACCTGGAGGTGGAAGCGCGGCTTTGGGAAGACCCCTTTGTGGCCGTGCGCCGCCATGAGGCCGAACGGCTGGAGCGCTGCGACAAGCTCTACAAGGACCCGGCCAAGGCCACCGAGTGCAAACTCAAATCGGTCGCAGCCTTGCGCACGCCGCAGGAGTTGTCGCGCCGCCTGAGTGGCGATGACGAACCGGATTCCAGCGAAACCCTGGTTCTTGTGGCCTTGGTGCCCGGCAATGCCTTTGTTGGGGCCGAGGAGGGGCGGCGGCGCACGCGCTATGCCGTGCTGGCGGGCCTGCAGGCCAAAGGCTATGTGCCCGACAACGCCGAGCGCCTGGGCCTGCTGCAGCTGGACGAAGCCAAGCTCAGTCCCCAGGCTGCTGCCAGCAATGGCGTGCGTCCGGGCTTGCTGGTGCCCTATGAGCTGCTCTCGGCCAGCAGCTTGAGCGCGGCGGTGGCCCGGACTTCTCCGGCCCGGCCGGCTCAGGCGGCCTCAGATGTGGCCGACATCGCGCAGGCTTCGCGGTACAGCCAGGTGGCTGTGCTGTGGGTGGATGAGACCGCTTTGCCTTCGCGCAAGCTCGACAGCCTGGCCTTGATGCTGCATGCCCTTTTCGAGCCCTGGGCTGCTGGCAAGCGGGAGCCACCGCCACTGGCTGTGATTGGCCCGTCCACCACCGATGCCCTGCGGGTGGCATTGGCCGATCTGCGCAGCGCCGCCTGGCGGCTGGGGCCGGGGCCCGGTTCGCGCAGCCATTGTTCGGTTCCGCCCGGGCAGCGACCTCTGGCCCAGGCCCCGACTGCCTCCGAACCTTGGCTCGATGGTTACTGGCACCTGTCGCGGGCCTTGCTGCTGAGCCCGTTCTCCACCGCCAGTGACGCCATGCTCAGCGAACTCGACGGCAGCAGCCTCGAGGACTATGTGTCCTGGCGCTTTTGTCGCCTGCAGGGGGGGCGCCAGGACCCGCCGGTGCGGCTGATCCGCAAGATCGGCAGCGACAAGGAGCTGCTGGACCAGTTGACGGGCGAGCTGAGCTTGAGACTGTCGGCCACAGCACGCTCGCCGCAGCGTGTGGTCTTGATCGGCGAACGCGACTCGCTCTACGCCCAGGCCTTGGTGGGGCAACTGCGTGCACAGCTTTCGCAGAATCCGGCCCTTCATTTGGAGGAGCTGTACTTTTTCCGTGGCCTGGACGGTGTGACAACGCGCGACGTCGGTCGCGATGAGGCGCGCGGCGGATCCGGCAAAGCCGATGCGCAAGCACGCATTGAGTGGCCCGAAGCCCGCGATCAGCTGGACTACCTGCGTCGCCTGGCCCAGCAGTTGCAACGCAGCGAGTCCAAGGTCGGGGCCCTGCCCATCGGGGCCATCGGTCTGATGGCCAGTGACGTGCATGACAAGCTCCTGCTGCTGCAGGCTCTGCACGAGAGTTTCGCGGACAAGTTTTTTTTCACCACCGATATGGATGCACGCTTTCTGCATCCGCGTGTCCAGACCTTCACCCGCAATCTGCTGGTGGCATCCAGTCTGCCGCTGGAGTTTCCGCGCCTGTCGTCGCCGCGCTGCCAGGCGGTGGCCGATCGCGTTGGGCTGCCCGCGCCCGATCTGGCGGCCGGCAATCCACCCTGGCGCGATGTGTACCAATCGTCAGCCTATCTCGCAGCTCGCCATGCCGGATGTCGCAGCAAAGCCTGCCGGGCCGTGGAGGACTGTGCGGCTGAAGAGGCACTCGATCACCCCTCGCTCTACGAGGTGGGCCGCAGCGGCGCCATGGCTTTGAGTGGTTATGCCTTCGAGCGCCGCCCGCCCGGCAAAGCCTACGGTGTGCGGCTGGCGGCCGTGGCTTTGCCGGTGCTTTTGCTGTTGGGCCTGCTGGTCTGGCCGGGCACGCCGGTGCTGCGCAACATCCGGCGTCGCCGGGCAGCGGCGCGGCTGGAGCATCTGCCGGCTGGATTGGTGCCCTCCATTTCCTTGCCGGAACTGGGCTTCGTGGCCCTTTACTGCTGGCTGTTTTTCTTCGCCCTGGTCAGTCTGAGCGAGATGCTGTGGCCGGGCCATCTGCGCTTTGCGCCTGGCATGTTGGGCCTGAGCCTGGGCAGCACGCTGCTGGTGCTCTTGTCCTTGGCGCCCGAGCATCGTTTCGGCTTCGGATTTGGCAAGGGCCTCGGCGCAGAGGGCGTGCCGGCCACCATGGACCCGGGACTGCGTCGCACGCTGCGCGGGCTGTGTTGGGTGACCCTGGGCCTGGTCTGGGCCTATGTGCTGAGCGGCGTCGAGGCCCGCCGTTGCGACAGCTGTGAGCCCCTGGCCTGGTTGGAGGGGCTCAGCGCCTGGCCTTCGCACCTGCTCCATCTGCTGGCCCTGCTCGCGATTGTTGACACCCTGGATGCCACCTGGTCTCGCAGTGTTCAGGGCATGGCCGAAGACTGCGCCTGGCTGCATCTGCCCGAACAGACGCCCAAACGCGCCGGTGTCGCGGCCCGCCAGGGCGGTTTGCGCCTCATGCGCCGGATCTGGCAGCGGCATTTGAGCGTGGCCGGCTGGCATGCGGCGCCTGGGGGCAGCCTGGACTTTCGCATCCTCTGGCATCAGTACGGTCGGCGTGGCAGCCGGGTGCCTCGGGCTCTGCGCATCATGTTGGGTTTTGTGCTGACTCTGCTCGTGGTCCTGGGTTTGTTCTTTGGTTTCAGCGACGGCGTCGGTCCGGCCGTGCCCGTGCGAGGCGAGGATCACCGCGCCTTGATCCGTTTCACGCTCGATGCCATCCTGGTGCTGCTGCCGTTGCTGGTGGTGGCGGTGGGCGACGCCACCATGCTGGCCTGCCGATTCATTCGATTGCTCACGGCCGCGCGCACGATCTACCCGGCGAGCACGCTGGCGCATTTCGCCGCCAGCCTGGGCAGCGCGCATGAGGCACTGTGGCTGCGCGCCATCGCCGCCGACCCGGCCCAGCGCGCCGTGGCGCCACCCGAACTGCGCCGCCACAGCCTGCTGGACGACTGGATCGATGTGCAGATCGTCGTGCGGCGCAGCGGGCGCATCGGGCCCTTGGTGATGGGGCCCTTCGTGGTACTGGCGCTCTTGATCGTCGGGCGCAGTCGCTTGTTCGACAACTGGTCGCTGACCCTGCCGGTGGCCATGGCCGCCAGTGCCTACCTGCTGGGCCTGCTGGCCCTGGCCGTGCTGCTCAAGCAGGCGGCCGAACAGGCGCGCAGCCGGGCCTTGCGCCGCATGGAGGCCGATCTGCGCTGGCTGATGGGCGGCGATGAGGAGCAGCGCAGGCTGATCGAGCCCTTCAAGCGGCTGATGGCCTCGGTGCAGGAGGAGCGCGGCGGCGCGCTGGCGCCGATTTTTGAGCAGCCCTTGGTCAAGGCCCTCTTGGTGCCCTTGGGTGGGGCGGGCGGCGCCCAGCTGTTCGAGTATTTCCTGCTGGCGCGCTGACCCATAATCGTTGCGATCACCATGACCTTTGTATCCCCTCCATGCACATAGCCATCCTCACCGGCGGCGGCGATTGCCCCGGCCTCAATGCGGTGATCCGCGCCGTCAGCCTGGCCCTGATTCAGCAATGCGGGGCCCGGGTCAGCGGCGTGGAGCGCGGCTTCCTGGGCCTGATCGAGCAGCGCCTGCGGCCCCTGGCCCTGACCGATGTGCGGGACATCCTGGCCCAGGGCGGCACCATCCTCGGCACGCACAACCGCTGCGATCCTTTCCACTACTTTGCCGAGGGCGGGGTGGATGTCTCGGCGCGTGTGCTCGATTTCGTGCGGGCCCAAGGTATTGATGCCTTGGTCGCCATCGGCGGCGACGGCACCATGGCGATTGCCGAGCAATTCAGCCGTTTGGGCCTGCCCGTGGTGGGGGTGCCCAAGACCATCGACAACGACCTCTACCTGACCGAACGCAGCTTCGGTTTCGACAGCGCCGTGGCGGTGGTGTCCGAAGCCCTGGACCGCTTGGAAACCACGGCGCGCAGCCATGGCCGGGTCATGATTGCCGAAACCATGGGTCGGCATGCCGGCTGGATTGCGCTGGAAGGGGGATTGGCGGGTGGGGCGGATGCCATCCTGCTGCCCGAGTTGCCCTACCGGCTGGAGGCTGTGATCGAGCATTGCCGGCGCCGGACTGAGGGTGGCGGCCATGCATTGATTTGCGTGGCCGAAGGGGCGCATGCCCAGGCGCAAAGCCAGGTGGTGCGCGCACTGTTGAGCGATAGCCCTGACCCGGTGCGTCTGGGCGGCATTGGCGCGGTGCTGGCGCAGCAACTGCAGCAGGCATTGGGGGCGCGGGGCGAAGTTGAAGTGCGCTCTACCTTGCTGGGCCATGTGCAGCGTGGTGGCACACCCACGGCCTTCGATCGCGTGCTGGCCACACAGTTTGGCTGGGCCGCGGCCCAGCTGGTGCGCGAGGGCCGCTTCGGCCGCATGGTGGCCTTGCAAGGGGCAGAGTTCACCAGCGTGGCCCTGGCCGAGGTGGCGGGGCGCAACCGCCTCGTGCCCTTGGACCACCCCTTGCTGCAAGCAGCCCGGGGGCTGGGCATCTGCCTCGGTCAGTGAGGGGAGTCGACATCGACAGCAGCGCCTTCAGCGGCGCCGGTTCAAGAGGTGCTCGCACTCGGGCACATCGCAGTTGTCGCAGGCCCAGCGCCACTCGGGCAGGGCGTCCTGGCGGGCTTGTAGGCGGCTGAAGAGGCCCGTGGCCGGCAGGGGCGCGGTCTTTCGGGCCAGCAGCAAGGGCGTGATGGCATTGAGGGCAGCTTCCAGGCGCTGCGCGCCGCTGCCGGCCACCACCGACCAACCGAGGCCCGCGCCCATCAGCGCTCGCCGCACGGCCGCATCCACCGGCGCCCGCACATGGGCGCCGTCGCGCTGCAGACCGTCGGCCACCCAGGGCAGGTCCAGCGCGGTCAGCAAGGTGAGGGCGCAGCGGCGGTGGAAAGCCAGGCCGGTGTCCAGCAAGGAGTGGTCGTCAAACAGCAGTTCGCTGTAGACCGCCGTCATCAGCGGCGTGGTGTCGCAGAGCACCAGATCGGCGCTGAGCGCCAGGGCTTCGCAGCGGGTCGCCTGGGCGGCGGCAATGGCGGCCTGTTCTTCGGGGCGAGGTGTGCGGCCCGCTTGATCGCACCATTCGCGCAGCAGCTCGGGGGCCCAGGCACAGCGCAGGCCGGTGGCCTCGCTCAAGCGCTGCTGCAGGCTTTGGGCCAGGGTCGATTTGCCGGTGCTCTCCGCACCGACGATGGCGATCAGCAAGCCGGGCACGGCTGGGTCTGCCAGGTCTTCATCAAGCCAGTGCCTGGCGGGAACCGCCGCTCGCGTGGCTGTGCTTGAGCTGCTGCGCCCAGGCGCGCCAGCCGGCCACCGACATGGGGATGAAGACTGCGTAGAGCAGCACGGTCAGCCAATAGCCCTTGTAGGCGAACAAGGCGACGCTGACGCCGTTGACCAGCACCCAGACGCCCCAGTTTTCCTGGTACTTGCGCGCCAGCAGCCACTGGCCGAGCAGGCTGGCGACCGTGGGGAAGGCATCCCAGAAGGGCACGGGTGAATCGGTCTGCTGCTGCAGAAACAGGCCCAGCAGCGGCCAGGCCAGCAGGGTGGCAAGCAGCGAGGCCCACAGGCCCGTGGTGCTCAGGCGCCGCACGCGCAGGGCCTGGCCGTCATCGCCTTTGCCACGCAGCCATTGCCACCAGCCCCAAAGCGAGAGGCTCACAAACAGCAGCTGCAGGCTGGCTTCACCGTACAGCTTGCCGCTCCAGAACAGCAGGAAGTAAAGCAGCGAGCTGAGGATGGCCAGCGGCCAGGCCAGGGCGTGCACACGCATATTGCAGACCACCATCCACAAGGCCAGCACAAAGGCGATCAACTCGGTCCAGGTGATGGGGCTGCCCAGCAACTCAAAGGCCGGGGCAAACAGGGGTTGCAGTTGCAGCAGCAAAGCGTCCATGCGGAACGGCGTGTCCTCGAATCGGGGTGGATTTAGGGCAAGGTAGGGCAGGGCCGGGCTGTCAGCGCGGCGCTCAGCGGCGCACTTGCACGTAGATCTCGTCGGGCTTGATCATGCCGAGCTCGAAGCGCGCTTTCTCCTCGACCATCTCCAGGCCTTCGCGCAGGTCCCGCAGTTCCGCTTCCAGCTGCGCGTTGCGGGCGCGGGCCTGTTCATTGGCCTGCTGTGCCTGGGCCAGCTCGGCGCGCAGCTGCACGCCGCGAGGCAGGCTGCCCTTGCCCAGCCAGAGCTGGTACTGGATCAGCAGCAAGAAGGCCGCGAGGATGACGCCAAGTGTTTTCACGCGCGCAGTTTAGCCGAGCCGCGAAGCAATAAAAAACGCCGCAAGACCGGAGGGTCGGGCGGCGTTGGCAGATCAGGACCACTCAGGATCGAGTGGCGGCCCGCATCACTTCAGGTTGTAGAAGGCAGCGCGGCCGGGGTAGACGGCCACATCGCCCAGGTCTTCCTCGATGCGCAGCAGCTGGTTGTACTTGGCCATGCGGTCCGAGCGCGACAGCGAGCCGGTCTTGATCTGGCCGGCGTTCAGGCCGACGGCGATGTCGGAGATGGTCGAGTCTTCGGTTTCGCCCGAGCGGTGCGAGATCACGGCGGTGTAGCCGGCGCGCTTGGCCATCTCGATGGCGGCGAAAGTTTCGGTCAGGGTGCCGATCTGGTTGATCTTGATCAGGATCGAGTTGGCGATGCCCTTGTCGATGCCTTCCTTCAGGATCTTGGTGTTGGTGACGAAGAGATCGTCGCCCACCAGCTGCACCTTCTGGCCCAGCACTTCGGTGATGTGCTTCCAACCGTCCCAGTCGCCTTCGGCCATGCCGTCTTCGATCGAGATGATGGGGTACTTGTCCACCCAGGTGGCCAGCATGGAGGTCCATTCCTGGGCCGTCAGCTGGATGCCGCCTTCGCCTTCCAGCACATACTTGCCGTCCTTGTAGAACTCGCTGGCGGCGCAGTCCAGGCCCAGGGCGATCTGCTCACCGGCGGTGTAGCCGGCAGCGTCGATGGCTTGCAGGATCAGCTGGATGGCGGCTTCATGGCTTTCCACGCTGGGCGCGAAACCACCTTCGTCGCCCACGGCGGTGGAGATGCCCTTGTCGTGCAGGATCTTCTTCAGGGCGTGGAACACCTCGGCGCCCCAGCGCAGGGCTTCGCGGAAGCTCGGTGCACCCACGGGGATGATCATCAGCTCTTGCAGGTCGAGGCTGTTGTTGGCGTGCGCGCCGCCGTTGATGACGTTCATCATCGGCACCGGCAGCTGGTTGCCGCCCATGCCGCCGAAGTAACGGTACAGGGGCAGGCCCGATTCTTCGGCCGCAGCGCGGGCCACGGCCATGGACACGGCCAGCATGGCGTTGGCGCCCAGGCGGCTCTTGTTCTCGGTGCCGTCCAGGTCGATCAGGGTGCGGTCCAGGAAGGCTTGCTCGGAGGCATCCAGGCCCAGCACGGCCTCGGAGATTTCGGTGTTGATGTGCTCCACCGCCTTCAGAACGCCCTTGCCCAGATAACGGCTCTTGTCACCGTCACGCAGTTCGATCGCTTCGCGCGAGCCGGTCGATGCACCCGAAGGCACGGCGGCACGGCCCATCACGCCGGATTCCAGCAAGACATCGCATTCGACGGTCGGGTTGCCGCGGCTGTCCAGAATTTCGCGGCCGACGATATCAACAATGGCACTCATTCAAGCTCTCCAAAAGGTCAAAAATTCGGTTTCGGCGCGCATCTTGCCAGCTGGCAGTTACCGGCGCTGAACAATCGTGCGCGGGGGACGCCCGCCAAGGCGGGCGATCCAATTCAGGCCGAGAAGTCGCTCTCGAGCAGGGGCTGGCTCTTGACCACGCGGTCCAGGGCCACCAGTTGTTCCAGCAAGGCGCGCATGCGCTGCAGGGGCACGGCATTGGGGCCGTCCGACCAGGCCTCCGCCGGGCGCGGATGGGTTTCCATGAAGAGTCCCGCCACACCCGCAGCCACGCCGGCGCGGGCCAGCACCGGCACCATCTCGCGGGCGCCGCCGCTGCTGGTGCCCTGGCCACCGGGCTTCTGCACCGAGTGGGTCACATCAAACACCACCGGCGCGCCGGTTTTGCGCATCTCGGCCAGGCTGCTCATGTCGGCGACGAGGTTGTTGTAGCCAAAGCTCACGCCGCGTTCGCAGGCCAGGAAGCGGTCTTCCGACAGGCCGGCTTCGCGCGCGGCGTCGCGGGCCTTGTCGATGACGTTCTTCATGTCCCAAGGGGCCAGGAACTGGCCTTTCTTGATATTGACCGGCTTGCCCGACTTGGCCACCGCGCGGATGAAATCCGTCTGGCGGCAGAGGAAGGCCGGGGTCTGCAGCACGTCGACGACGCTGGCGACCTCGGCCACCTGCGATTCATCGTGCACATCGGTGATGATGGGCAGCTGCAGCTGGCGGCGCACTTCATCGAGGATCTTCAGGCCGGCATCGATGCCGACGCCGCGCTTGGTCGAACCCGAGGAGCGGTTGGCCTTGTCGAATGAGCCTTTGTAAATCAGCGGAATGCCCAGAGCCGTGCAGGCTTCCTTGAGCTGACCGGCCACGTCGAGCGACATCTCCAGGCCCTCGATCGAGCAGGTGCCGGCGATCAGGAAGAAAGGTCGGTCGATGCCGACCTCAAAACCGCAAAGCTTCATGGGCAGGATTCCTTCAGGCCTGTTTGTGGTTCAGTGCCGCCTTGATGAAGGCGGTGAACAGCGGGTGGCCGTCCCAGGGGGTGGACTTGAACTCGGGGTGGAATTGCACGCCGACATACCAGGGGTGCACCTCGCGCGGCAGTTCCACCATCTCGGTCAGCTTTTCACGCTGGGTGATGGCCGAGATCACCAGGCCGGCGTTCTGCAGCTTGTCCAGGTAATGGGTGTTGGCTTCGAAGCGGTGGCGGTGACGCTCGCTGACCACCGGGCCGTAGATGTCGAAGGCCAGGGTGCCGGCCTTGACGTCCGAGCTCTGCGCACCGAGGCGCATGGTGCCGCCGAGGTCGCTCTTCTCGTCACGCTTCTGGATCGAGCCGTCGGCGTCTTGCCACTCGTCGATCAGGGCGATCACCGGGTGCGGGGTCTCGGGTTCGAACTCGGTCGAGTTGGCGCCGGTCAGGCCCGCCATATTGCGGGCGTACTCGATGGTGGCGACCTGCATGCCCAGGCAGATGCCCAGGTAGGGCACTTTGTGTTCACGGGCGTACTGGGCGGCCAGGATCTTGCCTTCCACGCCGCGCTTGCCGAAGCCGCCGGGCACCAGGATGGCGTCGAACTGCTTCAGCTGCGAGATGTTCTCGGCGTTCAGCATTTCGGAGTCCACGTACTCGATATTGACGCGTGCGTGGTTGTGGATGCCGGCGTGGCGAAGGGCCTCGTTCAGCGACTTGTAGGAGTCGCTTAAGTCGGTGTACTTGCCGCACATGGCAATGGTCACGTCCTTGGCGGGGTTCTCGACCTCGCTGACCAGGGTATCCCAGCGCTTCAGGTCGGCCGACTTGGTGTTGAGCTGCAGCTTGGTGCAGATCAGCTGGTCCAGGCCCTGCTCGTGCAGCATGCGCGGCACTTTGTAGATGGTGTTGACGTCCCACATGGAGATCACACCGTACTCAGGCACATTGGTGAAGAGCGAAATCTTGCCGCGCTCGTCATCGGGGATGCGGCGGTCAGCGCGGCACAGCAGGGCGTCCGGCTGGATGCCGATTTCGCGCAGCTTCTGCACCGTGTGCTGAGTCGGCTTGGTCTTCAGCTCACCGGCCGCAGCGATCCAGGGCACATAGGTCAGGTGCACGAAGGCGACATTGTTCGGGCCTGCCTTCAGGCTCATCTGGCGCGCCGCTTCGAGGAAGGGCAGGGACTCGATGTCGCCGACCGTGCCGCCGATTTCCACAATGGCCACGTCGACTGCATCGGGCGTGCCGGCACCGGCGCCGCGGCGGACGAAGTCCTGGATTTCGTTGGTGATGTGCGGAATCACCTGCACCGTCTTGCCGAGGTAATCACCGCGGCGTTCCTTCTCCAGCACGGACATATAGATCTGTCCGGTGGTGAAGTTGTTGGCGCGCTTCATGCGCGTGGTGATGAAGCGCTCGTAGTGACCCAGATCCAAGTCCGTCTCGGCGCCGTCTTCGGTCACGAAGACTTCGCCATGCTGGAACGGGGACATCGTGCCCGGATCGACGTTGATGTACGGATCCAGTTTGATGAGGGTGACCTTGAGGCCGCGCGATTCGAGGATGGCAGCCAGTGAGGCCGATGCGATGCCCTTGCCGAGGGAGGACACCACACCGCCTGTGACGTAGACGTACTTGGTCATGTCGTGCAGCGTTCTCGTGAAAAACGCTGTGGTGGTAAAGCGCGATTATAGCGAGGCCCGACGGACCGCTCGGACACCGGCCCGGGAATCAGTCCGGGGACGGTGTGGAAAGCTGCATGGCCTCCAGCAACTGCAGCACGAGGGAGGCCGTGTCGTCAGGGCGCTCGAAAGGAAAGAGGTGGCTGCCCTCCATCCAGACGAAGTGGGGCCCGGCTAGGGCCTTGCTGGCGGCGGCGCCCGCCTGGCGCAGTTCCTCGGATTGGGTGCCCGCCACAAAGGCCACCGGGCAGCGCAGCGGATGCCGGCGCAGCAGGCTCGGCAGGTGATGGGGCAGGGTGTCGTAGATGCGGGTCTCGATCTCGCGGCGAAAGCGCAGGCGGCGGCGCCCATCCTGTTCTTCAAAACCACCGTCCACATAGTCCTGCAGCACCCGTGGGTCCCAGCGCGCGAATTTGTGCTTGCTGGCGAAGTGGCTCATCACCGCCTCGCGATCCGGCCATTCGTAGCGGCGCTGGCTGGACACCTTGCCCGGCGAGACCCGGTGGATCAGCCTTGTGGCCTTGGCCACCCGCACGCTCTGGGCACGCCAACCGCTGACCACCGGCGAGTCCAGCATCACCAGGCTTTGCACCAGTTCCGGCTGCTGGCAGGCGACCAGCAGGCTCAGCATGCCGCCCAGGGAATGGCCGACCAGGCTGACCGGCCCGCTGGGTTTCACCTCCGTGCGGATGAAATCGATCAGCTCGTCGCGCAGATGCGGCCAGTTGCTGCTGACCGGATAGGCCGGGTTGTGGCCGATCTGAGGCAAGGCATGGACCTGCCAGCCGGCGCGCCGCCAGGCCTCGAAATGCAGGCGGTAGCAGGCTGCACCAAAGCCGTTGGCGTGGGAGAAGACGAGAGTCCGGTTCATTCCTAGGAGCGCCGGGCGGCGGGGCTACTCGGCCTGGCTCAGCTTCTTGAGCCGGTAGACCAGGTCCAGCGCTTCGCGCGGCGTGAGCGTGTCGGGGTCCACATCATTGATGGCTTGGCTCAGTGTGCTTGTCGCTTGCGAGACAGGCGGCGGCTCGGGCGCGGCCGGCGGTGGCGCAAACAAGTCGATCTGCGCCTGGCCTTCGCCGGCTTTGGCCTCCAGGGCCTCCAGCGTGGCCCGTGCCTGGCGCACCAGGGAGGCGGGCATGCCGGCCAAACGTGCCACCTGCACGCCATAGCTGCGGCTGGCCGGGCCGGGCTGGATCTCGTGCAGGAAGACGATGTCGTCGCCGCTCTCGACCGCGCCGACGTGGCAGTTGATGGCCTGCGGGTGCTTGCTCGGGAACTCGGTCAGCTCGAAATAGTGGGTGGCAAAGAGCGTGAAGGCGCGGCTCTTGTCATGCAGATGGCTGGCGATGGCGCCGGCCAGGGCCAGGCCATCGAAGGTGGAGGTGCCGCGGCCGATCTCGTCCATCAGCACCAGGGACTGCTCGGTGGCACTGTGCAGAATCGCCGCGCCCTCGGTCATTTCCAGCATGAAGGTGGACTGGGCATTGGCCAGGTCGTCGGCCGCGCCGATGCGGGTGTGGATGGCATCCATGGGCCCCAGCCGGCAGGCGCTGGCCGGCACATAGCTGCCGATGGCCGCCAGCAGGCTGATCAAGGCCACCTGGCGCATGAAGGTGCTCTTGCCGCCCATATTCGGGCCGGTGATCACGGCCATGCGGGTGCGCGCATCGAGCCGGCAGTCGTTGGCCATGAACTCACCCGCGCCGGTTTCGCGTAGGCGCGATTCCACCACCGGGTGGCGGCCCTGGCTGATGTCGATGCAGGGCTGGTTGACGAACTCCGGCCGGCACCAGTTGAGCGTGGCGGCGCGCTCGGCCAGGGCCGCCAGGGCGTCCAGGCTGGCCAGGGCGCGGCCCAGGGCGGACAGCGGCTGCAGCGACTCGATCAGCCAGTCGATCAGCTGCTCGAACAGCAGCTTCTCTCGCGCAAGCGAGCGCTCTTGCGCCGACAGGGCTTTGTCCTCGAAAGCCTTGAGCTCGGGCGTGATGTAGCGCTCGGCGTTCTTCAAGGTCTGGCGGCGCTGGTAGTCGCTCGGCACCTTGTCCACCTGGCCCTGCGTCACCTCGATGTAGAAGCCATGGACTTTGTTGAACTGCACGCGCAGATTGGGGATGCCGGTGCGTGCACGCTCGCGGGTTTCCAGGTCCAGCAGGAAGGCGTCGCAGTTGTTCTGGATGGCGCGCAGCTCGTCCAGTTCAGCATCGAAGCCACTGGCGATCACGCCACCGTCTCGCACCAGAACGGCCGGCTCTTCGGCAATCGCGCGGTTCAGCATCTGCTCCAGCTCGGGAGAGGCGAGCAGGCCCTGGGCCAGCTGATCCAGCAGTTCGCTGCTACCGGGGGGCACGGTCTGCTGCAGCTCGGGCAGGATGTGCAGGGTGGCGCGCAGGCCGGCCAGCTCTCGCGGGCGCACCTGGCGCAAGGCGATGCGGGCGGCGATGCGCTCGACATCCGACACCTGGCGCAGCGCCTCGCGCAGGGGCTCGGGCCGGGCCTGCAGCAGGGCGGCGATGGCGCCATGGCGTGCCAGGGCCTCGGCGCGTTCGCGCTTGGGGTGCAGCAGCCAGTGGCGCAGGGCGCGGCTGCCCATGCCGGTGCGGCAGCTGTCCAGCAGGGAGAGCAGGGTGGGGCTGGTCTCGCCGCGCAGGGTCTGCGTCAGTTCCAGATTGCGCTGGGTGGCGGGTGGCAGGTCCAGCAGTTCGCTGCTGCGCTGCACGCTGAGCGCGCGCACATGGGCCAGGGCGCGGCCCTGGGTGTGTTCGGCATAGCTGAGCAGGGCCGCCGCGGCCGCTTGCGCCGCCGTCATCTGCTGGGCGTTGTAGCCGGCCAGGCTGGCCACGCCGAGCTGCTCGCAGAGCTTGCGGGCACCCAGGGCGGTGTCGAACTGCCAGCTCGGGCGGTTGGTGATGGGCGCGCGCGCGGCCAGTACGGCGGCGGGCTGGCGCTCGCGGTCCACCAGCACCTCGGCCGGGCTCAGGCGGGCCAGCCAGGAGGGCAGCTCACGCTCCGTGCATTCGGCCAGGCCCAGCTGACCCTGGGTCAGCGAGAGCCAGGCCAGGCCATGGGTCTTGCCTTGCTGAACGACCGAGAGCAGCACCGAGTCCTGCTTGTCGGCCAGCAGCTCGCTGTCGGTGACCGTGCCGGGCGTGACCACACGCACCACCTTGCGCTCCACCGGGCCTTTGGAGGTGGCCACATCGCCCACCTGTTCGGCAATCGCCACCGCCTCACCCAGTTTGATCAGCTTGGCCAGATAACTCTCCAGCGCATGGACCGGCACGCCGGCCATCACCACTGGCTCGCCAGCGCTCTGGCCGCGGGTGGTCAGGGTGATGTCGAGCAGCTGGTTGCACTTGCGGGCGTCGTCGAAGAAGACCTCGTAAAAGTCGCCCATGCGGAAGAACACCAGCTCCTCGGGGTGCTCGTGCTTGATGCGCAGGTACTGCGCCATCACCGGCGTGTGGGCAGAGAAATCCGGGGCGTGGCTCATGATCGGGATGCGGGCGTCGGTGATGCGGGCGTCAGAAATGAACAAAGCCCTCGGGCGGAGGGCTTTGTCGGTCAGGGGTGCTGAGACAGCTCAGCGCGCAGTTTAAGCGCCTTCGCCACCCAGTTCATCCTTGCGGATGCGCACCGCGGCGCGCTTCTTCGGTGCGGCGGCAGCGTCCGCGGCCACAACGCCCGCAGCGTCTGCGGTCTTCTTCTTGCCTGCGGCCTTGCCGTCTGCCGGCTTGGCATCGCCTTCGGCCTCTTCCGCCGTGATCACGCGGGTGTAGGGCGCCAGGATCTGCACCAACTGGCCGTAGATCTTGGGGCTGCCGGCCACCACTTCGCGCTGGTGCAGGAAGTCAGCTTCGCCGGTGAAGTTGCCGATCAGGCCGCCGGCTTCGGTGATGATCAGCGAGCCCGCGGCCACATCCCAGGGCTGCAGGCCGGTCTCAAAGAAGGCGTCGTAGTAGCCGGCGGCCACATAGCAGAGGTCCAGGGCGGCGGCGCCCGGGCGGCGCAGGCCGGCGCATTCGACCATCACCGCTTCGAACATCTTCATATAGCGCTTGAAGTTGTCGCCGCGGCGGAAGGGGAAGCCGGTGCCGATCAGGGCATCGCTCAAGCGGGTGCGCTTGGAGACGCGCAGGCGGCGGTCGTTCAGGAAGGCGCCACGGCCCTTGGTGGCGTAGAACAGGTCGTTGCGGGTCGGGTCGTAGACAACCGCCTGCTGCACCACGCCGCGGTGTGCCAGAGCGATCGACACGCAGTACATGGGCAGGCCGTGGATGAAGTTGGTGGTGCCGTCCAGGGGATCGATGATCCAGACGAATTCGGAATGCTTGGCGCCGTACTCGCGACCCGACTCTTCGGCGAGGATGCCGTGGTCAGGGTAGGCCTGGAGTAGGGTTTCGATGATGACTTTTTCTGCCGCTTGGTCCACCTCGGTCACGAAGTCATTGGGCGACTTGGTGTTGATCTTCAGGATATCGAGGTCCATCGAGGCGCGGTTGATGATGGCGCCAGCTGCGCGTGCCGCTTTGATGGCGACATTGAGCATGGGATGGAGTGAAGCTTGCTGCGACATGCGTGAAACCTTGCCTGAAGAAGGAGGGTTGAGGTGGACTGGCGAAGAAAAAGAGCGTCTCTAGTGCTGTGGCCGGTCTGAAACTGTTCGGTTTCAGGGCAGCGAGCCTAGGATAATCCCGCATTTTAACCGAGGCGCGGGTTTTGCCTAGCGATTCCTTGGCCGATCTTTCTCGATTCTGCCCGGCTGACCCCGGTGCCCCGCGTTGATATGACACGTTTTGTCTTGATTCAGACCAGCCACCCCGGCAATGTGGGCGCCACCGCCCGGGCCATGAAGGTGATGGGTTTTTCCGAGCTGGTGCTGGTGCGGCCGCGCTTTGCCGATGTGCTGAGCCAGGAAGAAACGGTGGCCATGGCCAGCGGCGCGGCCGACATCCTCACCCGGGCGCGCATCGTCGACAGCCTGGAAGAAGCGCTCGACGGCGTCACCTTTGCCTGCGCCACGGCCATGACGCCGCGCGACTTCGGCCCGCCGGTGCGCGAGCCGCGCGCCTTGTTCGCCGAGCTGGCGGCCTCCGAGCACAAACTGGGCCTGGTGTTCGGCTCCGAGCGCTACGGCATGAGCAATGAAGACGTGTACCGCTGCCACGCGGTGCTGTCGATTCCCACCCACCCGGACTACGGCTCTTTGAACCTGGCCCAGGCCGTGCAACTGCTGGCCTACGACTGGCGCCAGGCGCTGGGGGGCTTCAGCGTGGCCGCGCGCACGCCCGACCCGAATCTGGCCGATGCGCGCGCGGTGCAGGGCTTGCTCACGCATCTGCAGGCCTCGCTGGAGCAGATCGGCTTTCTGGACCCGGCCGCGCCCCGCAAGCTGATGCCGCGCCTGAACCAGCTCTTCAACCGCGCACAGCTGAGCACCGAGGAAGTCCACATCCTGCGCGGTATTGCGCGGGCCATGGTGGAGCCGTATCAACGTGACGCCTGACACCTGAGGCGCGCCGCTTGAAGCGCCGCTCCTGGCGCATCAGCCGCTCTTGAACGGGCTTTTGCTGCCGCCGCTAAACTGGCCGACCCCTGTTTCCTTTGACGCCCCATGTTCCAGCGCCTCCGCGAAGACATCGCCTGCATCCTTGAGCGCGACCCGGCTGCCCGGTCGACCTGGGAGGTGCTGACCTGTTATCCAGGCCTGCATGCGCTGTGGATGCATCGCCGCGCGCACTGGTGCTGGCGCCACGGCCTGCGCTGGACCGGGCGGTTCATCTCGCATCTGAGCCGCTTCCTGACCGGTATCGAGATCCACCCGGGCGCCACCATCGCCCGCCGTGTGTTCATCGACCACGGCATGGGCGTGGTGATCGGCGAGATGGCCGAGATCGGCGAAGGCTGCACGATTTACCAGGGCGTGACCTTGGGCGGCACCTCGCTGGTCAAGGGCGCCAAACGCCACCCGACGCTGGAGGCGGGTGTCATCGTTGGTGCCCATGCCTGCGTGCTGGGCGGCTTCACGGTGGGGGCGGGCGCGCGCATCGGTTCGGGCGCGGTGGTCACGCGCCCGGTGCCGGCCAATGCCACGGCGGTGGGCAACCCGGCCCGCATCATCGAAGCCAAGGCCGATGCCCGCCGCGAAGAGCAGGCGGCCAAGATGGGCTTCTCGGCCTACGGGGTCAGCCAGGGTGATGACCCGGTGGCGCAAGCCATGCGGGGCCTGATCGACAGCGCCGCCGGCCATGAGCATCAGATCGCCTTGCTGTGGCAGGCGGTGTGCAAGCTGTCGGCGGCAGCGCCGGCCCAGCTGGGCGATTGTGTGCCGGCGGGCGCGCGGCAATGCGAGGACTTCGACGCCGCGTCGCTGAACCAGCTGGTTAAGTGAAGGCCCTGAAATTCAGGGCTTGGGGCTGACGCTGCTCTGCCGGCTCAAGCCCGCTGGCGGATCGCCGTCTTGGGCCGGAAGGCCTTGCACTTCGCTTCGCGTGTTTCCAGATACGGCGCGCCGATCAGGTCCAGGCAGTAGGGCACGGCCGCAAAAATGCCGGGCACCAAGCTCTGGCCCTCGGCATCGCGCAGGCCTTCCAGCGTCTCGGCGATGGCTTTGGGCTGCCCCGGCAGATTGATGATCAAGGCCTGGCCGCGGATCACCGCCACCTGGCGCGAGAGGATGGCCGTGGGCACAAAGCGCAGGGAGACCTGGCGCATCTGCTCACCAAAGCCGGGCATTTCCTTGTCGGCCACGTCCAGCGTGGCTTCGGGCGTGACATCGCGCCGCGCCGGGCCGGTGCCGCCGGTGGTCAGCACCAGGTGGCAGCCTGTCTCGTCAACCAGTTCGCGCAGGGTTTGCGCAATCAAGGGCCGCTCGTCGGGGATCAGGCGCGGCACGAACTCGATCGGGTTGTGCAGGGCCTCGCTCAGCCAGCTCTGCAGGGCCGGCAGGCCCTTGTCTTCGTAGACGCCGCTGGATGCACGGTCACTGATGGAAACAATGCCGATGCGCACCGGCTCGGGTGTGGCCGGCAGGGGCGCCAGCGCGGTCTCGCTCATGCCTGCTCGTCCTCGTCCGCGTCTTCTGCCGATTCGCCTTCGGTCGCCGGGTTGACGCGCAGGCGTTCGGTCTTGATGAACTGGAACAGCTCCCGGAAGGCGCGGCCGCTGCGCTTCTCGGGCTCGTTGGCGGCGTCCTTGCGGGCGGCGCGCACGAGGCTGCGCAGCTGCTGCACATCGATGCCGGCATGCTCGGCGATGAAGCTCTGCAGCGCGTTGTCGTCGGCCAGCAGGCGCTCACGCCAGGCTTCGCTCTCGTGCAGGGCGAGGCTGTCCTTGGCATGGCCCAGCTTGTAGGCAGCCACGGCCTGGCGGATGGGCTCGGGGTCGACACGGCGCATCAGTTTGCCGATGTACTGCATCTGGCGGCGGCGGCCTTCGTGCGAGGTGATCTTCTTGGCCATGCGCAGGGCATCGAGCAGGATCTCCGGCAGGGTCAGCGGCTCGAGGCGGCTGGCTGGCAGGGTCAGCAGGTCTTCGCCCAGGCTCTGCAGGACGTGGCTTTCGCGCTTGAGCTGGCTTTTGCTGGGGCGGTCGAAATCGTCGTCTTCGTCGTGCAGATCTTCTTGTGTTCTCATGATGCGGCGTCGGGATAGGGGAGAAGGCAATGGGCGCATGGGCCCGGCCCCGGCAGCAGGGCGCTGCGACTCGTATGATTGTCCCCCAGTTCTGAATCTCCGCGCGTGCGCCTGTGTGCGCCGCGCGCGGTGTCCGGGCCGGGGCGCTTGGCGCTCGGGCCCTTTTCTCTCACGTTTGCGCGCCCTCCATGACCTCTACATCCAAGCCTGTCTCCTCGTCTGCCATGTCTGCATCGTCCGCGAATGGCAGTGGATTTGCCTACAAGGTGGAGCATTTCCAGCAGTTGATCGAGGATGTGCTGGCCGAGGCCAAGCGCCTCGGCGCCAGCGACGCCGGCGCCGAGGTGTCCGAGGGCTGCGGCCTGTCGGTGTCCACCCGCCTGGGCCAGTTGGAGAACGTCGAGCGCAACCGCGACAAGTCGCTGGGCATCTCGGTCTACCTGGGCCAGCGCCGCGGCAATGCCAGCACCTCGGATTTCTCGCCCAAGGCCCTGCAAGACACGGTGCGCGCGGCGTTTGACATCGCCCGCTTCACGGCCGAGGACCCGGTGGCCGGTCTGCCCGACGAGCAAGACCTGTCCCTGGATGCGGCCAGCCGCCCGGACCTGGACCTGTTCCACCCCTGGGCCATCGACGCTCAGGCCGCCGCGGCCATCGCCCTGCGCTGTGAAGAGGCGGCTTTTGCCACCGACAAGCGCATCGCCAACAGCGAGGGCGCGGCCGTGTCGGCGCAGCAGTCGCATTTCTACATGGGCAACAGCCGCGGCTTTCGCGGTGGTTATGCCAGCTCGCGTCACTCGATCTCCGTGGCGCCGATTGCGGGCCGTGGCGCTCAGATGCAGCGCGACGCCTGGTACAGCTCGATGCGCGATGCGCAGGAGCTGGCGGCGCCCGAGGCCATTGGCCGTTATGCCGCCGAGCGGGCGCTGTCGCGCCTGAAGGCGCGTAAGGTCGGCACGGCCGAGGTGCCGGTCTTGTTCGAGAACACGGCTGCAGCCGGCTTGCTGGGTGCCCTGGTGCAGGCGGTCAGCGGGGGGGCGCTGTACCGCCGTGCCAGCTTCCTGCTCGACAGCCTGGGCCAGAGCGTGCTGGCCTCGCACATCGACATCCATGAAGACCCGCACGAGCGCAAAGGCAAGGCCAGCTCGCCTTTCGATGACGAAGGCGTCACCACCCGCGCGCGCAGCGTGGTCGAGGCCGGTGTGCTGCAGGGTTACTTCCTCTCCACCTATTCCGCGCGCAAGCTGGGCATGCGCACCACCGGCCATGCCGGCGGCTCGCACAATCTGAGCATGAGCAGCCGCCTGACGGCCCCTGGCGATGATTTGCGCACCATGCTGCGCCGCCTCGGCACCGGCCTTTTTGTGACTGAGTTGATGGGGCAGGGCGTCAACTCGGTGACCGGTGACTATTCACGTGGTGCCAGCGGCTACTGGGTGGAGAACGGCGAGATCGCCTTCCCCGTCCATGAGGTGACCATTGCCGGCAATCTGAAGTCCATGTTCCAGGACATCGTCGGGCTCGGTACCGATCGCTACACCCTGGGCGGCAAGACGGTTGGCTCCATGCTGATCTCGCGCATGAAACTGGCCGGCAGCTGAGCATCGCCTGACGCCCCGCTGACGCCTCGCGCAGGGGTTTCTCCGGTGAAGGAGGCGAGGAGCTCGCCTCCTAGAATCAGCTCGCTACTTGAAGCACCATTTCACCAGGAGACAAGAGATGACGCGTCGTACCTTCATTCGTGGCGCCGGGCTTGCGGGCGTTTTGGCCGCAGGTTCCGCTCCGGCCATTGTTCACGCCCAGACCACCTTGCGCTGGCGCTTGGCCTCCAGCTTTCCCAAGTCCTTGGACACCATTTTTGGCGCGGCCGATGTGTTCGCCAAAAAGGTCGGCGAAATGACCGGGGGCAAGTTCCAGATCTCCGTGCATGCCGGCGGCGAGCTGATGCCTCCTTTTGGTGTGGTGGATGCGGTCAAGGAGGGGACAGTCGAGATCGCGCACACGGCGCCCTATTACTTCCATGGCAAGGATGAAGTCTTCGCCTTGGGCTGCGCCATCCCTTTTGGCCTGAACAGCCGCCAGATGACCGCCTGGATGGTTGAGGGCAACGGCCTCAAGCTGATGCGCGAGTTCTACCGCGGCTACAACATCATCAACTTCCCGGGCGGCAACACCGGTGCGCAGATGGGCGGCTGGTATCGCAAGGAGGTGAAGAGCCTGGCCGATATCAAGGGCATGAAGATGCGCATTGGTGGTTTTGCCGGTCGCGTGCTGGAACGCATGGGCGGCGTGCCGCAGAACATCCCGGGCGGTGAGATCTATCAGTCTCTGGAAAAAGGCACCATCGATGCGGCCGAGTGGGTGGGGCCTTACGACGATCAGAAATTGGGCTTCAACAAAGTGGCGCCCAACTACTACTACCCGGGCTGGTGGGAAGGCGGCCCGCAGCTGGACTTCTATATCAACACCAAGTCGTTCGATGCCCTGAATCCCGAGTACAAGGCCATCGTGGAATGCGCAGCGGCGGTCGCCCATGTGGATATGCAAGCCAAGTACGACGCCAAGAACCCGGGCGCCCTGCGCGAACTGGTCAAGGGTGGCACCAAGCTGTTCCGTTTCCCCAAGGATGTGATGGATGCGGCGTTCAAGGAGTCCATGGCCATTTACGCCGAACTGGGCAGCAAGAACGCGAACTGGAAAAAGGTCTACGAGGACTATTCCAACTTCCGCCGCGAACAGAATCTCTGGTTCCGCTTTGCTGAAGCTGGGTTTGACGACTTCATGCAATCGCAGAAGCTCTAAGCCTCGAGTCGCTCAGACAAAACAAAACCCGGCCAAGGCCGGGTTTTTTTATGGGCGCGATGCGCGTGAATTGATCGTCAGGGCTTGCGGCTGGCTTCTGCTGCGGCCTCCAGCGGGTCGATGGGGCCCGCCGACGCTTTGCCGGCACCAGAGGAGGCTGCAGGGGCTGCCGAGGAGGCTGCTGAAGCCGGTTCGTCAGCGGGGCCAAAGAGCTTGTTGGCGTCCATCTCGATGGCATTGCCGGATTCGCTTTGTGGTTGGGCTTCGATCACCACATTGGCGTTGTCCGTGCTGCTGGCCGCCTGGCCCATGCCACCCGAGACCAGGTTGGGGAAGGCGATGATCAGACCCACCATGACGATCTGGATCAGCACGAAGGGCACGGCGCCCCAGTAGATCTGGCCGGTGGTGACTGGTGCAATGCGGCGCTGGGTCAGCTTGTCGATGTACTCGGTCAATGGGGCCACGCTGCGCAGATAGAACAGGGCGAAACCAAAGGGCGGGTGCATGAAGGAAGTCTGCATATTGACGCCCAACAGCACGCCGAACCAGATCAGGTCGATGCCCAGCTTTTCGGCCACTGGGCCGAGCAGGGGCACAACAATGAAGGACAGCTCGAAGAAGTCCAGGAAGAAGGCCAGCACGAAGATCAGCACGTTGACGAAGATCAGGAATCCGATCTGGCCCCCGGGCAGTGCGCTGAGCAAATGCTCCACCCATTTGGGGCCGTCCACGCCTTGGAAACTCAGGCTGAAGATGGTGGAGCCCACCAGAATGAAGACCACAAAGCAGGACAGCTTGGTGGTGCTGGTCAGGGCTTGGCGCAAGAGGCCAGACGACATGCGGCCCCGCATGGCGGCCATCAACAGAGCACCCATGGCGCCCATGGCACCGCCTTCGGTGGGCGTGGCGATGCCGAGGAAGATGGTGCCCAGCACCAGAAAAATCAGCGCCAGTGGTGGGATCAACACAAAGGTGACGCGCTCGGCCATGCGCGAAAGCAGGTTCAGTCGCAATGCCTTGTTGAGCACTGAAGCGATGAAAGCCACACCCACACCGACCGACATGGCCACGACGATGGTCTCATCCGTGGCCACGCTGGCCACCGCCTCGCCCTTGAAGTACTCGGTCACCTCCCGGTAGTGCTGGCCGAACAGAACGGCCAAGCCGGTCGAGACCGTGGCCAGCACGGCCAGTGAGCGCAGACCGCTTTGGCCGTTGTCCTCGCGGATGGAGCGCGCCTCCAGAGGCAGGGCTGGCACCCAGTGCGGCTTGAACACAGCCAGCCCGACGATGTAGAGGGTGTACAGCCCGGTCAGGATGAAGCCCGGCAGAAATGCACCCTTGTACATATCGCCCACGCTCTTGCCCAACTGGTCGGCCAGGATGATGAGCACCAGCGAGGGCGGAATGATTTGCGCCAGCGTGCCGGATGCGGCAATCACGCCCGAAGCCACGCGCCGGTCATAGCCGTAGCGCAGCATGATGGGCAGGGAAATCAGACCCATCGAGATCACCGAAGCCGCCACCACCCCAGTGGTGGCCGCCAGCAGGGCGCCCACGAAGATTACTGCGAACGCCAGGCCGCCACGGATGGGGCCGAAGAGTTGGCCGATGGTGTCCAGCAGGTCCTCGGCCATGCCCGAGCGCTCCAGGATCAATCCCATCAAGGTAAAGAAGGGAATGGCCAGCAACGTGTCGTTCTTCATGATGCCGAAGATGCGCAAGGGCAGGGCCTGCATCAGGGAGGCGGGCAGCACGTTCAGCTCGATGCCGACAAAACCGAAGAAGAGGCCGCAGGCACCGAGGCTGAAGGCCACCGGAAAGCCCATGAGCAGGAACACGATGAGCCCCGCGAACATGATCGGGGCCAGGTTGTTGGCGATGAATTCCATGGTGGGCGCTTCCTCAGGCCTTCTTGTGGTCGTGGGGGGCTTGCAGCGCTTCTTGCTGCCTTTCGGCAGCCAAGCGGATGGCCTCGGCCAACTCTTCCTCCGGGCTGCGCTGCTGCACCTTGATGCCGGGGTCGGGTGCCAGGCCTTGCAGGAAGGCCAGGCGCTTGATCAGCTCACTCAGGCCCTGCAGCAGCAAGAGGCTGAATCCCAAGGGGATCAAGGCGTAGACAGGCCAGACGATCAGGCCACCTGCGTTGGATGAAATCTCTCCCGAGCGCCAGGCCTGCAGAAAGAAAGGCGTGCCCAGCCACAGCACAGTCACGCACATGGGCATCAGGAAGGCCAGCAGGCCGAAGACATCAATCCAGGTTTGCACGCGCCTGGAGAAGCGGCCGACCACCACGTCAATCCGCACATGCTCGTTGTTGAGCAGGGTGTAACCAGCGGCCAGCAAAAAGGACGCGGCGAACAGATACCACTGCAGTTCCAGGAATGCGTTCGAGCTGTAGTTGAAGACCTTGCGGATGATGGCGTTGACCGCACTGATGACCGTGGATGCCAGCACCAGCCAGATGACCCAGCGGCCGATGAAACGGCTCAGGCCGTCAATCAGGCCTGAGACTTTGAGGAGGGAATTCAAGGTGGTCTCCAATGCATTTTCTGGTGCAGACGGCCCGCAAGGGCTTGCGCAGGGTTGCCGGCCTGGCCAGCCCCGCGTGGCAAGCCTGCACTGTAAGAGCTGACACCCAGGCTTGGAGCCTTTGTGAGGCCTGTCCTAGGGCAAGTCCTAGGCTGGTTCGCTTTGCCCATGAAAAAAGGGCCTGCATCGACGCAGGCCCTTGGGCATTGAATGGGCGGAGCTTCAGAGCACCGAGGCGGCCGTATAGAGACGGGTCGAGCGTGCGCCTGAACGGCAAAAGGCCAGGATGGGCTTGGGCAGGCTGTTCAGCAGCTGATGGAACTGCACGATATCTTCCGGTGACTGGTAGCTGCCGCTGACCGGCAGATGGCGGTACTCCAGACCGGCAGCTCGTGCGGCTGCTTCCATTTGCGCCGTAGTGGGCTGATCCGGGCCGCCTTCGAAGTCAGGGCGGTTGTTGATCACGCTGCGGAAACCGGCTTGTGCCGCCAAGGCCATGGCCTCGGGTTGCAGCTGTGGCGAGACGCAGAAATCGGGGGCGATGGTTTGCGCGGGCAGGCTCATGGCAGGGCTTCGTCCCGGAATCACTGGCTCAGAGCTTGCTTGACCGCGGCCGAGACCAGGCCCATATCGGCCTTGCCTGCCAGCTGCGCCTTCACGGCGCCCATGACCTTGCCCATATCGCCCGGTCCCTTGGCGCCCAGCTCAGCGACGATGGCTTGCACGGCGGCTGCCACTTCCTCCGCCGACATGCGTTGCGGCAGGTAGGGCTCCAGCACTTGCAACTCTGCCTGCTCCTTCTCAGCGAGGTCAGGGCGGCCGCCCGCGCTGAACTGGCTGATCGAGTCTTTGCGCTGCTTGATCAGCTTGTCGACGATGGCGATCACACCGGCTTCGTCCAGTTCCACGCGTTCATCGACTTCTTTTTGCTTGATGGCGGCGAGCAGACCCCGAATGGTGGTCAGGCGCTCGCTGTCCTTGGCGCGCATGGCGGCCTTCATGTCGTCGGTGATGCGGTCTTTCAAGCTCATGGCAAATCCTGGGTGTCTTGGAATAGGTGGGTGCGTTGCACGCGGGACCAACGTGCTCTCGGCGCGCAGTGTGCCTGCGTTTGCGCAGGTTCGAGATCAAAAAAAACCCGCTACAGCGTCCTGTGCGGGTTTTTTCGGCCGTGTAGCGGTTCCAGAGGAACTGCCGAGGCAATCAGGCGATCAGTACAGCTTCTTCGGCAGCTGCATGCTGCGAACGCGCTTGTAGTGACGCTTGACGGCGGCTGCCTTCTTGCGCTTACGCTCAGCCGTGGGCTTCTCGTAAAACTCGCGGGCGCGCAGGTCGGTCAGCAGGCCCAGTTTTTCGATGGTGCGCTTGAAACGGCGCAGGGCCACATCAAACGGCTCGTTCTCTTTGACGCGAATCGTGGTCATGAAAAGGTAGTTCCTTCAATATGCGCTCGGTGTTCGCCAAGTACTTCATTCAAGACATTTTGAATTCAGTGTCTGAAACGGCTTATCCGGATTCCGCTTCAGAAGCGTTGCGAATCGACGCGCAGGTTTGCCAGCAAAGACGAAGATTGTAGCCTGATTTTCAAGCGATTGCGGTATTTGCATGCAAAGAGCGCGCGCAGGCCGCCGCGCTGGCCCAGGCCCACTGGAAGTTATAGCCTCCCAGCCAGCCGGTGACGTCCACCACTTCGCCGATGAAATACAGGCCCGGCACCCGTTTGCTCTCCATGTTCTGCGAGTTCAGCTCGCGCGTGTCGACGCCGCCGCGCATCACCTCGGCCTTGCGCCAACCCTCGCTGCCGTTGGGAATCAGCGACCAGGCTTGCAGCTGTTGCGCCAGGTTCTGCAGGTCTTTGTCCTTGCATTCCGGCATGGGACGCTGGCTGGCGAGGCCCAGGCGTTCCAGCCAGGCCTGGGCCAGGCGTTGCGGGAACAGGCTGGCCAGTTCGTTGCCCAGCTGCCGCTTGGATTCCCGCTTGGCGCTCTGCAGCAAGGGCAGCAGCTTGTGCTCGGGCGCCAGATCGATCTGCAAGGCTTGGCCCTCGGTCCAGAAGCTGGAGATTTGCAGGATGGCCGGGCCGCTCAGGCCGCGGTGGGTGAAGAGCAGGTCCTCCAGAAAACGCGCCTTGACCTTGCCCTGGCCGGTGCTGACCGCGACCGGCAGTGACAGGCCCGCCAGCGCCGAAAAGGGCGCCCAAGCCTGCTCGTCGAAGGTCAGTGGCACCAGGGCCGGGCGGGGCTCGACGATGGCATGACCGAAGCGCTTGGCCAGGCGCAGGCCCCAATCGGTGGCGCCGATCTTGGGCACGGGCAGGCCGCCTGTGGCCACCACCACCGAGTGCGCGCGCACCTGCCCGCGCGTGGTGTGCAGCTCGAATCGGGCCGCCGAGGCCTCTGTCGATTCGGCGCTCAGGGTCTGCAGCTCTTGCACGCTGCATGGCTGCCAGCGCTCCACGCCGCCGGCCGCACATTCCTTGAGCAGCATCTGGATGATCTGGTCGCTGGAGTCGTCGCAGAACAGCTGGCCCTTGTGCTTTTCGTGGAAGGCGATGCCGTGCTTTTGCACCAGGGCAATGAAGTCCTGGCTGCTGTAGCGCGCCAGGGCCGAGCGGCAGAAGGCGGGGTTGTCGGAGAGAAAATTGGCCGGGCCGACGTCGCGGTTGGTGAAGTTGCAGCGGCCGCCGCCCGAAATGCGAATCTTTTCGGCCACGCGCTCGGCATGGTCGATCAGCAGCACCTTGAGGCCACGTTGACCGGCTTGGCCGGCACAAAAGAGTCCGGCGGCGCCGGCGCCGATGATGACGAGGTCGAAATGCATGAATGGGGTGACTGTGTTCGGGGCGGAAAGATGCGCTGTGCCCGGGGGGGGAAATCTGTTGCGTCAATGCCGCGCCTGCCCCTCGTTGATGCGGCGAGAACTGCAAGGCATTGCAAAGAGTGCAGCAATTGTCCCGCAGCCGCAGCCTCGGTCCTTGAGATGGCTCTGGAGAGGCCGATATCGCTTGAATACGGCGCTGGGCGTGATCTAGGGACGAACCGTGAAGAAATTTGCATTTGGATCGACCAGAGCCCTGGCCGCACTTCGCTAGGATGCAAGCTGTTGCCAAGTTAGGGGGAGAACCCCGGGCCTGTGCACACTTGCTTGATTCGCGGGCGCGAAGCCATCTACAGTGCCCGAAAGCTTGCGCGGTTCCCCAAAATGGCGCGCGAGTGAGCGAAGGTCTCGCTGGCCTGCTCGTCCCGTCAGCCTGTGTGCGTCGACCCTGAATGATTGAACGACTGAGACCTCATGAACAATCCAGCCGCCCCTGACCACGCCGTGCCACCCGCTCAGGGCAGTTTGGCTCATTGGTTGGCCGGGCATGGGGCGGTGGCCAGCGACATGGGGGCGACCCTGCTCAGCTTGATCGAGCCGCTGAACTTGCTGGCTGCCATCAAATCCCTGGCCACGGGCCGCTATGTGTTCGCCAGCCCGGGCCTGGACCGCTTGTTCGAGCGCAGCGAAAGCTCGGTGGTGGGCAGCGTTGACAACGACCTGATGCGCGCCGAGGAAGTGGTGGCCATGCGCCGCGTCGAGCAGGCGGTGATGGCGCAGCGCTCGGTCACTGTGAGCGAGCATCGCCTGGAGTTGGGCGGGCGCCGGCGCGAGTTCACCGTCACCCGGGCCGCCTTGGGCACCGAATTTGTGCTGTCTGTCTGGCAAGAACGCACCGAAGAGCGGCACCGCGAAAGCCATTTACAGCGTGCCCTGCAGCAACTGGAGCAGCAGCAAAAGGCGCTCGAGCAGATCCGCCGAGAGCTGCAGCAGGGCAGCGGCCGCGACGAGGTCTCGGGCCTCTACTTGCAGGCGCAGTTCGACGACGCGCTGCTGCGTGAAATCGACCTCTCGACCCGTGAGCATCGCGAATTCGCTCTGGTCATCATTGCCCTGGACCCGGCGCCCGCCGCCATCCAGGCCTTGGGCGAAGAGGCCAATCAGCGTCTGCTCGAGGGCATGGGTCGCATGCTGCGCGCCAACACCCGCGCCATGGATGCGGCCTGCCGTGTCGGCCACAGCCGCTTTGCCGTCTTGCTGTCGGGTGTGGGCCTGGCCACGGCGCATGCGCGCATGGAGCAGCTGCGTCGCCAGTGCATGGCGCAGATCATCGTGCTGAACGGCCAGGACATGGGCTTGTCCTTGTCCATGGGCGTGTGCAGCTTCCCGCACACGGCTTCCAAGCAGGACGAGCTCTGGAACGCCAGCGAAGCAGCCGTGCACGAAGCCCAGCGTAGGGGCGGCAATCAGGTGGTCTTGGCCTCGATCCCCTTCGGCGCTTGAGCCTGCATCCAGTGACCTGGCTCGGGCTCTAGCCTAGCAGCGACAGGATCACCGACCATTCGTCCGGCGTGACCGGCGTGATTGACAAGCGGCTGCCTGGCTGCAGCAAGCGCATGCTGGCCAGGCGCGGCTCGGCGCGCAGCTCGGCCAGGCTCAGCAGCCTCGTCTTGCGCTCGAAGCGCACATCCACATGCAGCCAGCGCGGTGACTCGACCGTGGCTTTGGCGTCGAAGTAGGGGCTGGCCGGATCGAACTGCGTGGCATCGGGGTAGGCCGGGCTGGCGACGCGAGCCAGGCCGGCAATGCCGATCTGCTCCGGCTTGGGGCAGGACGAGTGATAGAACAGCACGCCATCACCTAACTGCATCTGATCGCGCATGAAGTTGCGTGCCTGGTAGTTGCGCACGCCCACCCAGGGCAGTTGCTGACCCGGCGCCTGCGCCAGATCATCGATGGAGCATTCCGAAGGTTCGGACTTCATCAGCCAGTAGTTCATGGGCGGACTCATGGTCAGGCGCGAGGTCAGGCGCAGGGTCAATCGGCCGCTGGCGCCAGCTTGGGCAATCCAGCGAAGCACAAACACAAACGGCCCGTGAGGGGCCGTTTGCATGCTGGAAAAAGGTGTCCACCGCGAACCGTGAGCCGCATTCCTGAACCCAGGGGGATTCAGGTGGGCGAGGTCAACCGAACTTCGGGTTCATCTGACGCGAGACGATCACACCAGCTGGGCAATGTTCCAAGCCCTTGCTCATAGAGCATCGGTTCAAGGAAATATAGAGCTCACGCGAATGCGATGGACGCCTGCATTCTACGGCGAGCCGGCCGCTTGCCGACGGAGTTCAGAGCAATTGTCCGTCGTGGCCCAGGGCTTCATCGAGGCGGCGGATCAGGCCGTCGAGATCGGGCAGGTCGGCGCCGTTGGGCGCCGTGACCGCGCTGCGCGCAGCCGGCGCACTGGTTGGCTTCTCCTCCGCCAGTTGATAGGCCAGGTTCAGGGCCGCCAGCACGGCGATGCGTTCGCGCGCCTTGACGCGGCCGGCGTCACGGATGGCGCTCATTTCCTTGTCGACCTGGCTGACGGCCTTGCTCAGCGCCGCTTCTCCACCCTCGGGGCAGCCCAGCAGATAACTCTGCCCCATGATGGTCACTTCCATTTGCTTCATGGACTATTCTTTCCAGATTCACTTTCGACGGGCAGGCGTTCCAGCAAGGCATCGATGCGCGCACGCGCGGCATTCAGGCGCGAGCGCTGGCTGTCGCGCTCCTGGCTCAGCGCCTGAACCTGCTCCTGAAGCAGCGCATTGGTGCGCTTCAACTCTTCGTGGCGCAACAGCAACCGCTCGACGCGGTCGATCAAGTCGTTGAGGCTTGGCATGGTTTCCCGTGGCTCCCTAGGGCTTTTTCGGAACAGTTCCTACTCTGGCAAGCCGGGATTGTAGGCGGCGGCCCTCGTCACAAAATGTAGCGACGCTGCAGCTCTCACACATGGGCGCGCGGGCCTTGCAGACGTAGCGGCCATGCAGGATCAGCCAGTGGTGCGCATCGATCAGAAACTCCTCGGGAATGCGCTTGAGCAGGCCTTGCTCCACCGCCAGCGGTGTCTTGCCGGGCGCCAGGCCGGTGCGGTTGCCGAGGCGGAACAAATGCGTGTCCACCGCCATGGTCGGCTCGCCGAAGGCGACATTGAGCACCACATTGGCGGTCTTGCGGCCGACGCCGGGCAGGGCCTCGAGCGCCTCGCGGGTGCGTGGAACCTGGCCGCCATATTGCTCGACCAGGATCTGGCAGGTGGCGATCAGGTGCCGCGCCTTGCTGCGGTACAGGCCGATGGTGCGGATGTACTCGCTCAGGCCGTCTTCGCCCAGGGCCAGGATTTTCTGCGGCGTGTTGGCCACCGGGAACAGGCGCCGTGTGGCCTTGTTGACGCCGACATCGGTGGCCTGGGCCGAGAGCAGCACCGCCGCGAGCAGCTCGAACACGCTGCTGTACTCCAGCTCGGTCTGTGGACTGGGGTTGGCGGCGCGCAGCGTGGAGAAAAAACCGTGTATCTGTTGCGC
Organism: Paucibacter aquatile; assembly: GCF_002885975.1. NCBI lineage: Bacteria > Pseudomonadati > Pseudomonadota > Betaproteobacteria > Burkholderiales > Sphaerotilaceae > Roseateles > Kinneretia aquatilis. The sequence goes on from NZ_POSP01000004.1 coordinate 765,392, forward strand.
GTTCATGAGGCGCGATTGTGCCCGTGGCTCGGCCTCGCAGCCGAGCCTGGTTCAGCATTGGCGTTGCGCTCGCGCACGGGCCAGGGCGGCCTGGATCACGGCGCGCTTGCGCTCAAGATCATCGGGTGCGGTCAGCTTGGAGGCGGCAGCCAGATCGGCCAGCTTGGCTTCGGCCTTGGCCTGCAGGCGGGCGGCGTTGTCGCGCAGCTCGCGCTCGGCTTTGAACTGGTGGAAGCCGTAGCGATCGCGCGCAGCATCGGCTTGCGCCGGGCTCCAGGCCGACCAGCCGGTCTGCTCACCCGTGACCGGGCGCATGGAAATGCAATCCACCGGGCAGGCTGGCACGCAGAGCTCGCAGCCCGTGCATTGCTCAGCCACGATCAGGTGCATTTGCTTGGGCGCGCCGACGATGCAATCGACCGGGCAGGCCTTGATGCACAGCGTGCAGCCGATGCACCAGGCTTCGTCGATCACGGCCAGTGCTCGCGGCCCTTCCTGGCCATGCTCTACGCTCAAGGGCAACACGGGGCGGCCGGTCAGGGCGGCCAGGCGCGCCACGCCCTCGCTGCCGCCCGGCGGGCATTGGTTGATGCCGGCTTCGCCGTGGGCCACTGCCTCGGCATAGGCGCGGCAATCCACATAGCCGCAGCGGGTGCACTGGGTCTGGGGCAGGGCGGCGTCGATGCGCGCCGTCAGCTCGGCCAGCAGGGAGCTGGCCTCGGTCTTCTCGATCAGGCTCAAGGTTTGGCGCGGCTTTCTCGGGGCTTGCGCGCCTTGCTGACGGTGGCCTGGGCTTGCGCTTCGGCGGCGGCTTCACCGTGGTCGTACTTGGCGATGAAGTTGCGCACCTCGGGGTAGACCTTCTCGCGCCAGCGGCGGCCGGAGAAGATGCCGTAGTGGCCGGCGCCGATGGCGTCGTAGTGGTACTGGTGCTCGGGTGGGATGCCGGCGCACAGGGCATGGGCGGCGCGGGTCTGGCCGGCGCCGGAGATGTCGTCCAGCTCGCCTTCCACGGTCAGCAAGGCGGTGCCTTGAATGTCCTGGGGGCGCACGAACTGCCCATTGACCTTCCAGGTACCGTTGACCAGGGCGAAATCCTGGAACACGGTCTTGATGGTGTCCAGGTAGTACTCGGCCGGCATGTCCAGCACGGCGTTGTATTCGTCGTAGAACTTGCGGTGGGCATCGGCGCCATCGTCATCGCCGCGGACCAGGTCTAGGAAATAGTCGTAGTGCGAGCTCAGGTGGCGGTCCGGGTTCATGGCCACAAAGCCGGTGTGCTGCAGGAAGCCCGGGTAGACGGCGCGGCCGGCACCGGGGAAATTGGTCGGCACGCGATAGATCACGTTCGACTCGAACCAGCTGAAGCTGCGGTTCATGGCCAGGTTGTTGACGGCGGTCGGGCTCTTGCGGGCGTCGATGGGGCCGCCCATCATGGTCATGCTGCGTGGCGTGGTTTCGCCATTGCTGGCCATCAGGGAGATGGCCGCCAGCACGGGCACGGTGGGCTGGCAGACCGAGATCACATGGCAATCGGGGCCCAGGTGGCGGATGAACTCCTGCACGTAGGCGATGTAGTCGTCGAGGTGGAAGGGGCCTTCCTCCAGTGCGACCATGCGCGCATCGGTCCAGTCGGTGATGTAGACCTTGTGCTCTTTCAGCAGCTGCTTGACGGTGTCGCGCAGCAAGGTGCTGTGGTGGCCGGAGAGCGGCGCCACGACCAGCACGGTGGGCTGGTCCTTCATCTCGGTCAGCACCTGCAGATTGTCGGTGTAGCGCTTGAAGCGCAGCAGGCGGCAGAAGGGCTTGGTGATGGGCACCAGCTCCTGCACCGCCACCTCGGTTCCGCTGACCTCGACGCTGCGGATGTCGAACTCCGGCTTTTCGTAATCCTTGGCCAGGCGGTGCATCAGGTCGAGGCCGGCCGACACCCGTTGCGCCATGGGCGTGTGCGCGAACGGCGACAGCGGGTGGCTGTAAAGCTTGGCGGAGGCGGCGGCGAACTCCGAGAACGGGCTCATCAGCGCGCGCTGGGTTTCAAAAAGCTGGTACAGCATGGGTGGGCCTCGGGGTCATGGCGCACAGCGTCGCAGGGGAGGGCGGGGCTGCGCTGGGTTGCTGAAGCTCGATCTTGCCTGAAATCTTTTGTGCAGCGCAGCATTTTACCGCGCGCGGCACAGCGGCATGGTCGGCTATTAGCGGTGAAAAGCGTGACAGCTCGCAGCGAACAAACCCGAAATTGTGCGCAGGACGCCCGAAAACCGGGCGTCCTGCGAGCGTCTCGCCCGAGCTGAGGGTCTCAGCCGCGCAGCACCGCCGCCATGGCTGCGGCCACGGCCGGCAGGTTCTTCTCGTTCAGCGCGGCTACGCAGATGCGGCCCGAATCCACACCATAAATGCCGAACTCGCTGCGCAGGCGCTGCATCTGGGCAGCGCTCAGGCCCGAGTAGCTGAACATGCCTTTCTGGCGGGTGACGAAGCTCAGGTCCTGGCTGACGCCTGCGGCCTGCAAGGCGCTGACCAGGGCCGAGCGCATGGCGCGGATGCGCAGCCGCATGCCTGCCAGTTCTTCTTCCCACAGGGCACGCAGTGCCGGGCTGGACAGCACGGTGGCCACCACCTGAGCGCCATGCGTCGGCGGGTTGGAGTAGTTGGTGCGGATGACGATCTTGAGTTGGCTCAGCACGCGGCTGGCTTCTTCACCCGAGGCGCAGACCACGCTCAGCGCACCGACACGCTCGCCGTAGAGCGAGAAGCTCTTGGAAAAGCTGGTCGAAACAAAGAAGTTCAGGCCGGAAGCCAGGAACTGCTGGATGACGGCGCCGTCTTCGGCAATGCCTTCGCCGAAACCTTGGTAGGCCATGTCCAGGAAGGCGACCAAGCCGCGGGCCTTGACCACCTCGACCACCTGGCTCCACTGGACCGGGGTCAGGTCGTAGCCGGTGGGGTTGTGGCAGCAGGCGTGCAGCACGACAACCGTGCCGGCTGCGGCGCTGTTCAGCGCAGCCAGCATGCCTTCGAAGTTGACGCCCAGATTCGCGGCGTCGAAGTAGGGGTAGGTCTCGACTTGGAAGCCGGCGTTGCTGAACAGGGCGCGGTGGTTTTCCCAGGAAGGGTCGGAGATCAGCACGCGGGCGCCGGGGTTCAGGCGCTTGAGGAAATCGGCGCCGATCTTGAGGCCGCCGGTGCCGCCTATGGCTTGCACGGTGGCCACGCGCTTTTCCGCCAGCACGGCGCTGTCTGCGCCGAAGACCAGGCCTTGCACGGCCTTGTCGTAGGCGGCGATGCCGTCGATGGGCAGGTAACCGCGGGCCTTGGGGTCGGCCAGCATGGCGCGCTCGGCCTCGGCCACGCATTTCAGCAGGGGCAGCTTGCCGTTTTCGTCAAAGTAGACGCCCACGCCCAGGTTCACCTTGGCCGGATTCGGATCGGCATTGAATTGTTCGTTGAGGCCCAGGATGGGGTCACGGGGGGCCATTTCGACGGCGGCAAACAAGGACATGGAAGCTTCCTGACAGGACGGTGGCATGAACAAACGGGCGCGTTTGCTGGGGCTTGCTGCGGCGCGGCTTGGCCTGCGCTACCCTTGCGTGTTGCCCAGCCTTGCGATTTTAGGTGGGCAAACCCTCGGTACTCGGCGCCTGCGCCCCTTGCTTTTCTCTCCCGACCCGGTCTCCACCCATGCAAGATTCAGACAGCCTCACTGACAACGCTCCCGATGCTGCGCAAGCACCCAAGGGTGAGTTCGTGTCTTTCGAAGGCTCGCCGTTCCAGCTGTTTCAGCCCTTTCCGCCGGCCGGGGACCAGCCCACGGCGATTGCGCAGCTGGTGGAAGGTATCAATGACGGCCTCAGCTACCAGACCCTGCTGGGCGTGACCGGTTCGGGCAAGACCTTCACCATGGCCAATGTGATCGCCCGCCTTGGGCGGCCGGCCATCATCTTTGCCCCCAACAAAACCCTGGCGGCCCAGCTCTACAGCGAGTTCCGCGATTTCTTTCCCAACAATGCGGTCGAGTATTTCGTCAGCTACTACGACTACTACCAGCCCGAAGCCTATGTGCCGCAACGCGACCTGTTCATCGAGAAGGACAGCGCCATCAACGAACACATCGAGCAACTGCGTCTCTCGGCCACCAAGAGCCTGATGGAGCGGCGTGATGTGGTCATCGTCGCCTCGGTGTCGGCCATCTACGGCATCGGCAACCCCAGCGACTACCACCAGATGGTGATGACCCTGCGCAACGGCGACAAGCTGGGTCAGCGCGATGTGATCGCCCAGCTGATCCGCATGCAGTACACCCGCAACGAGCTGGAATTCACGCGCGGCGCTTTCCGCGTGCGCGGCGACACCATCGATGTTTTCCCGGCCGAGCATTCGGAGCTGGCCCTGCGCATCGAGCTCTTCGATGATGAAATCGAGACCCTGCAGCTCTTCGATCCGCTGACCGGCAAGATCCGCCAGAAGATTCCTCGCTTCACCGTCTACCCGAGCAGCCATTACGTCACGCCGCGCGAGAAAGTGCTGGGCGCGATGGAGACCATCAAAGAGGAGCTGCGCGAGCGCCTGGGTTTCTTCGTCAAGGAAGGCAAGCTGGTCGAGGCGCAACGCCTGGAGCAGCGCACCCGTTTCGACCTGGAAATGCTGCAGGAGGTGGGGCACTGCAAGGGGATCGAAAATTACACCCGGCATTTGTCCGGCGCCGCGCCGGGCGAGCCGCCGCCGACCCTGGTGGACTACCTGCCCAGCGATGCCCTGATGTTCCTGGACGAGAGCCATGTGCTGATCGGCCAGTTCGGCGGCATGTACAACGGCGACCGGGCGCGCAAGACCACGCTGGTGGAGTATGGCTTTCGCCTGCCTTCGGCCCTGGACAATCGGCCGCTCAAGTTCGATGAGTTCGAGCGCAAGATGCGCCAGGCCGTGTTCGTCTCGGCCACGCCGGCGGCCTATGAGCAGCAGAACGCTGGCCAGGTGGTCGAGCAGGTGGTGCGCCCGACCGGCTTGGTTGATCCCATCGTCGAGGTGCGCCCGGCCACTCACCAGGTGGACGATGTGCTGCAGGAAATCCGCGAGCGCGTCGAGGCCAACGACCGGGTGCTGATCACGGTGCTGACCAAACGCATGGCCGAACAGCTGACCGATTACTTGAGCGACAACGGCGTCAAGGTCCGCTACCTGCATTCGGATGTGGACACGGTCGAGCGGGTGGAGATCCTGCGCGATTTGCGCTTGGGCGCGTTCGATGTGCTGGTCGGCATCAACCTGCTGCGCGAAGGCCTGGACATCCCCGAGGTGTCCCTGGTTGCCATCCTCGATGCCGACAAGGAAGGCTTCTTGCGCTCGGAGCGCAGCTTGATCCAGACCATCGGCCGGGCCGCTCGCAACCTCAATGGCAAGGCGATTCTGTATGCCGATCGGGTCACCGAGTCCATGCGCAAGGCCATGGGCGAGACCGAGCGCCGCCGCAGCAAGCAGCTGGCATTCAACGAGGCCCATGGCATCACGCCGCGCAGCATCAACAAGCGCATCAAGGATTTGATCGACGGCGTGTACTCAGAAAAGAGCGGTCGCGACGATCAAAAGCTGCTGCAGGTGGCGGAGGTGGAGCAGATGTCCGAGAAAGACCTCAGCAAGCGCATCGCCCTGCTGGAAAAGCAGATGCTCGAGCATGCGCGTAATCTGGAGTTCGAAAAGGCCGCGCGCGTGCGCGACCAGCTGGCCCAGCTGCGGGAGCAGGCCTTCGGTGCCGTGGTGCACGACAATATCGGCTGACGCAGCCGGCCTCGCTCTCGGCCACAGGCGGCGTGAAGCCCTGGCAAAACCTGCGGTTTTGCCTGCCCCCAGCAAAGTGCTCAGTAATTGAGTAAAATTGTCGGAAATAGACCCGGGTTAACCCTTCAGGCTTCGGCCAAGGGCGCCCGGATCGAGGTGGCAGCTGTCGGCGCTTGGCGCGGTGGTTGCCCTGGGTCTTTCGGACATGAGTTCGGGCAAAAGGAGAGTGTGATGCGTCTCACCACCAAAGGTCGCTTTGCCGTCACGGCAATGATCGATCTGGCCTTGCGTGAAAACGGTGGCCCGGTCGCCTTGGCGGCCATCAGCCAACGGCAGCAGATTTCGCTGTCCTATCTGGAGCAACTGTTCGGCAAGCTGCGCCGCCACGAGCTGGTGGAAAGCACCCGCGGGCCGGGCGGTGGCTATTCGCTGGGCCGCAAATCCAGCGAAATCACCGTGGCCGACATCATCGTGGCCGTGGACGAGCCCATCGATGCCACCGGCTGCGGCGGCAAGGAAAACTGCATGGGCGAGGACACCGGCCGCTGCATCACGCACGAGCTCTGGACCAGCCTGAATGCCAAGATGATCGAGTACCTCGATTCGGTCTCCCTGCGCAAGCTGGTGGAAGACCAGCTGGCCAAGGGCGTGACCATCGAGGAGTCGCCGATGAAGCGCGCGATTTCCTCCACGCCGGTGGTCAAACCCATCCGCATCACTGCGCCCAATTCGGTTTTTGCCTTGGGCAACGCCTTCACCAAGTAAGCCGCCATCCGCGACCACGCCAGCAGGGCAGGCGCTTTGGGCCTGCTCAGCTGGCGGAGCCAGTCGGAACAAAAGTCAGAACAAAAAGAGCATTTCTCGAACATGGACATGACCCCGCATTTCCCCATCTATCTCGACTACGGCGCCACCACCCCGGTGGATCCTCGTGTGGTCAGCGCCATGGTGCCCTGGCTCAGCGAGCATTTCGGCAACCCTGCGTCGCGCAGCCACGCCTGGGGTTGGGAGGCGGAGGCCGTGGTTGAGAAATCGCGCGAGCAGGTGGCCGCCCTGATCGGTGCGGACCCGCGCGAAATCGTATGGACCTCGGGTGCGACCGAGTCCATCAACCTGGCCATCAAGGGCGCGGCCCAGTTCTACAAGACCCGCGGCAAGCACATCATCACGCTCAAGACCGAGCACAAGGCGGTGCTGGACACCTGCCGTGAGCTGGAGCGCCAAGGTTTTGAAGTCACTTACCTGGATGTGCAGGCCGATGGCTTGCTGGACATCGAGGCCTTCAAAGCGGCGATCCGCCCGGACACCATCCTGGCTTCGGTGCTGTACGTCAGCAACGAGATCGGCGTGATCCAGGACATCCCGGCCATCGGCGCCATCTGCCGCGAGCGCGGCATCATCTTCCACGTCGACGCCGCTCAGGCCACCGGCAAGATTGCGATCAACCTGGCCGAGCTGCCGGTCGATCTGATGAGCCTGGCTTCGCACAAGACCTATGGCCCCAAGGGCATTGGTGCCCTGTTCGTGCGTCGCAAGCCGCGCGTGCGCCTGGAAGCGCAGATGCACGGTGGTGGCCAGGAGCGCGGCATGCGCTCGGGCACCTTGGCGACACACCAGATCGTGGGCATGGGCGAGGCCTACCGCATCGCCAAGGAAGAAATGGCGAGCGAAGGCGAGCGCATCCGCATGTTGCACGATCGCCTGCTGAACGGTCTCAAGGACATTGAGCAGGTCTTCGTCAACGGCAATCTCGAGCGCCGTGTGCCGCACAACCTGAACATGTCCTTCAACTATGTGGAGGGCGAGTCTCTGATCATGGGCGTCAAGGGCTTGGCGGTGTCTTCGGGTTCGGCCTGCACCTCGGCCAGCCTGGAGCCCAGCTATGTGCTGCGCGCCCTGGGGCGCAGCGACGAGCTGGCGCATTCCTCGCTGCGCATGACCATCGGCCGCTTCACCACCGTGGAAGAGATCGATTACGCCATCGCGACCCTGAAGGACCGCGTGGCCAAGCTGCGCGAGCTGTCGCCGCTGTGGGATATGTACAAGGACGGCATCGATCTCAGCACCATCCAGTGGGCCGCCCACTGACCGACCGATCACAGCCCGCGGCCGATTGAAGTTGGCAGCAGGCTTGGTTCAGCGCCTTTCGATGAGACGTTGATCCGCCAACAGCTAGGAGAAAAATCATGGCATACAGCGAAAAAGTCGTTGATCACTACGAAAACCCGCGCAATGTCGGCGCCTTCGAAAAGGGCGACGAGTCGGTCGGCACCGGCATGGTCGGTGCGCCGGCTTGCGGTGATGTGATGAAGCTGCAGATCAAGGTCAATCCGGCCACCGGCTTGATTGAAGACGCGAAGTTCAAGACCTATGGCTGCGGCTCGGCCATTGCATCAAGCTCGCTCGTGACCGAATGGGTCAAGGGTAAGAGCCTGGATCAGGCTCTGGCCATCAAAAACACCCAGATCGCCGAAGAGTTGGCCCTGCCGCCGGTGAAGATCCACTGCTCCATCCTGGCCGAGGACGCCATCAAGGCGGCCGTGGACGACTACCGCGCCAAGCACACGCAGTAAGGACGGCGCCATGTCAGTGACCGTGACCGAAGCCGCCGCACGCCATGTGACGCGCTACATCAGCAAGCGCGGCCGCGGCGTCGGCGTGCGCCTGGGCGTCAAGACCACCGGCTGCTCCGGCCTAGCCTACAAGCTGGAGTACGCCGACGAGGTGGCCCCCGAGGACGTGATCTTCGAAGGCCATGGCATCAAGATCCTGATCGATCCCAAGAGCCTGCCTTATCTGGACGGCACCGAGCTGGACTTTGTCCGCGAGGGCCTGAACGAGGGCTTCAAGTTCCGCAACCCGCGCGAGAAAGACCGCTGCGGCTGCGGCGAGTCCTTCCGCGTGTAATACAGTGCTGCGCCGCGCGAGCGGTGCAGGCCAGGAGGGCGCGGCGTCGGTCCGCGCTTTTTTCATGGCCGAAGCCAAGTGTCGGCCGCTCTGCGCCCGCCGCAAGATTTGAAAAGCCCGAGACCTGTTCCATGAAACTCGATGACGACGACTTCAGCCTGTTCGGCCTGCCGCAGCGGCAGACCCAGGATCGTGCCGCCATCGATGCCAGCTGGAAGGCCTTGCAGGCCCAGGTCCACCCCGACCGTTTTGCGGCCCAGGGCGCCGCGGCGCAGCGCCTGAGCGCGCAGTGGGCGATGCGGGTCAATGAGGCGCACCAGCGCTTGCGTGATCCGCTCAAGCGCGCGGCCTACCTGTGTGAGCTGCGCGGTGTGCCTTTGCAGATCCACGAGAACACCCGCATGCCCACGGCCTTCCTGATGGAACAGATGGCCTGGCGCGAGGCCCTGGACGAAGCGCAAGACCTGGCCGAAGTGGAGGCATTGGATGCCGAGGTGGCAACGCGCGAGCATGAACTGCTGGCCGAGGTGCAGCGCCTGCTCGATGCCGACGCCGACACCGATATGGCCGCCGCCACCGCTGCCGCCGCCCAGCAGGTGAGGGCGCTGATGTTCATTCACCGATTCCGTTCCGATCTCGATCGACGCCTGGAAGCCCTAGGACAATAAGACATGGCTTTGCTGCAAATTTCCGAACCGGGCCAGTCGCCCAATCCGCACGAGCGTCGCATCGCGGTGGGCATTGACCTGGGCACCACCCACTCTCTGGTGGCCGCCGTGCGTCACGGTGTGGCCGAGTGCCTGCCCGATGAGCAGGGCCAGGTGATCCTGCCCTCGGCCGTGCGCTACCTGGAAGAAGGCCGCCGCCAGATCGGTGCCGCCGCGCTGGCCGCGCAAGCCGAGGACCCGGTCAACACCATCGTTTCGGTCAAGCGTTTCATGGGCCGCGGCCTGGCGGATGTGGCCGAGCGCGGCCAGCTGCCCTATGAATTCGAAGACACGCCGGGCATGCTGTCCCTGCGCACCCGCGATGGCCTGAAGTCGCCGGTGGAGATCTCGGCCGAGATCCTGGCCACCTTGCGCTTCCGTGCCGAGGACAGCTTTGCCGACGATGTGTTCGGTGCGGTGATCACCGTGCCCGCTTATTTTGACGACGCGCAGCGCCAGGCCACCAAGGATGCGGCCCAGCTGGCCGGCCTGAATGTGCTGCGCCTGATCAACGAGCCCACGGCCGCGGCCATTGCCTACGGCTTGGACAACGCCAGCGAAGGGCTTTATGCCGTCTACGACCTCGGCGGCGGCACCTTCGACATCTCTTTGCTGCGCCTGAGTCGCGGTGTGTTCGAGGTGGTGGCCACCGGCGGCGATGCCGCCCTGGGCGGCGATGATTTCGACCGCGTCCTCGCCGATTGGGCGCTGGCGCAGAGCGGCCTGCAGCTGAGCTCGGCCCATGACAAACGTGCGGTTCTGGTGGCGGCGCGTGCTGCCAAGGAGCAGCTTTCCGGTGTCGACAGCGTGCTGCTGCGGGCGTCTTTGGATGCCGGAGCGCTGGAAGTGCGAGTGTCTCGCAGCCAATTCGAAGCCCTGGCCCAGCCGCTGCTGGCCCGCACGCTGAGCGCCGTCAAGCGCGTGCTGCGCGACGCCAAGGTGCGGGCCGATGAGGTACAGGGCACCGTCATGGTGGGTGGCTCCACCCGCATGCCTTGCGTGCGCGCGGCGGTGAGTGCATTGTTCGGCCGCGAGGTGCTGACCAATCTGAACCCCGATGAGGTCGTGGCCCAGGGCGCCGCCATTCAGGCCAACCAACTGGCCGGCAATGCGGCCGATGGCGACATCCTCCTGCTGGACGTGATCCCGCTCTCGCTCGGCCTGGAAACCATGGGCGGCCTGGTCGAGCGCATCATCGAGCGCAACGCCACCATCCCCGTGGCCCAGGCGCAGGACTTCACCACTTTCAAAGACGGCCAAACTGCCATGGCCCTGCATGTGCTGCAGGGTGAGCGCGAGCTGGTCAGCGAATGCCGTTCGCTGGCGCGCTTCGAGCTGCGCGGCATCCCGCCCATGGTGGCCGGCGCGGCGCGCATCCGCGTGACCTTCCAGGTCGATGCCGATGGCCTGCTCAGCGTCGCTGCCAAGGAACTGGGTTCGGGCGTGGAGGCCACCATCCAGGTCAAGCCCAGCTACGGCCTCAGCGACGAGCAGATCGCCGGCATGCTCAAGGATGGCTTTGCCAGCGCCGAATCCGACATGACGGCACGCAAGCTGCGCGAGGCGCGTGTCGAGGCCGAGCGCATGCGCCTGGCCACGCTGTCGGCCCAGGCCGCCGACGGCGATCTGCTGTCCGAAGCCGAGCAGGCCGATATTGCCGGCCTCTTGCAGGCGATGGCGCAGGCGGCCGATGGCGAGGATGCCGATGCCATCACCGCCGCCGTCGAAGCCCTGGCCAAGGGCACCGAAGCCTTTGCCGCCGCGCGCATGAACCGCGGCATTCACAAGGCCTTGACCGGCCGCAGCGTCGACCAGATCTGAGCCGGCGCGCCGCGCCAGGAGAGCCCCATGCCTGTCATCAAGATTCTTCCCCACGCCGAGTACTGCCCCGAGGGCAAGACGGTCAACGCACCGGCCGGCACCTCGATCTGCGAGGCGCTGCTGGACAACCAGATCGCCATCGAGCACGCCTGTGACATGGTCTGCGCCTGCACCACCTGCCATGTGATCGTGCGCGAAGGCATGGCCTCCCTGTCCGAGATGGAGGAGGGCGAGGAGGACATGCTGGATCGCGCCTGGGGCTTGGAGCCCGATTCGCGCCTGAGCTGCCAGGCCATCCTGGGTCAGAAGGACGTCACCATCGAGATTCCCAAGTACTCGATCAACCACGCCAAAGAAGGCCACTGAGCGCGGCCATGCTGGTTCTGGGATTCGAATCCTCCTGCGACGAGACCGGGGTGGCGCTGGTCGAGGTGCCGGCTGCCGGCGCGCCCCAGCTGCGCGCCCAGGCCCTGCACAGCCAGATCCGCATGCACCAGGCCTACGGCGGCGTGGTGCCAGAGCTGGCTTCGCGGGACCACATCCGACGCGTGTTGCCGCTGACGCGTGAGGTGCTGTCGCAGGCCCAGGTGGCTTTGAGCGACATCGATGTCATCGCCTACACCCAGGGCCCCGGCCTCGCTGGCGCCTTGCTGGTGGGCGCCGGTGTGGCCGTGGCCATGGCGGCGGCGCTGGACAAGCCCACCGTGGGCGTTCATCACCTTGAGGGGCATTTGCTGTCACCGTTTCTGTCGGTCGATCCGCCGGAGTTTCCTTTTGTGGCCTTGTTGGTGTCCGGCGGGCACACCCAGCTGATGCGGGTGGACGATGTCGGCCAGTACCAGATGCTGGGCGAGACCATCGACGACGCCGCAGGTGAAGCCTTTGACAAGAGCGCCAAGCTGCTGGGCCTGCCCTATCCGGGCGGCCCGCATCTGGCTCAGCTGGCCGAACAGGGCGACCCGACGGCCTTTGATCTGCCGCGGCCCATGCTCAAGAGCGGCAAGCCCGATTTCAGCTTTGCCGGCCTGAAAACGGCGGTGCTGACCCAGGTGAAGCGCCTGGGCGAGGTGCCGACCGAGCAGCAAAAGGCCGATCTGGCCGCCAGCACGCAGGCGGCCATCGTCGAGCTGCTGCTGCGCAAATCCTTGCTGGCCTTGAAAGAGACCGGGCTCAAGCGCCTGGTGGTGGCTGGCGGCGTGGGGGCCAACCGGCATCTGCGTGAGCAGCTCAATGCGGCCTGCGCCAAGCGTCAGATCCGGGTGCACTACCCGGAGCTGAGCTTGTGCACCGACAACGGCGCCATGATCGCCATGGCCGCCGCGATGCGCTTGCAGCGTGGCATGGCCAGCTTGCGCCCGGGCGCGGGCTTTGAGGTGCGGCCTCGCTGGACGCTGGGCGCGGCTTGAGCGTCGCGCACCTGCACGCCCGGCTTGGCCTCAGCTGACGATCAGCTGGGTCGGGCCGCTGGCCTGCAGCTTGCTCAGCTTCAGTGTCAGCACGCCGTTTTCGAGCTTGGCGCTGCATTCGTTCTGGTTCAGCTCCTGCGGCAGCTGCAGGCTGCGCGAGAAGCGTGTGGCGGCCCGTTCGCGGTGCAGCAGCTTTTCACCTTCGGCCAGTTCCGGGTCGCGGGTTTGTTCGGCGTCGATGCTGACGCGGCGGCCCTCGATGCTGATCTTCACGGCCTCCTTGCTCACGCCCGGCAGATCCAGCAGCACGGTGTAGCCGCTCGCACTTTCGCTGACATCGAGCGCCGGGCTGCGCAGGGCCAGGGCCTGAGGGTCCTGGGTGAACAGGCGCTCGATCTGGCCGCCGACACGGTGGCGCTCCAGTTGGCGGGACAGTTCGGCGGCATGGCGGGCGACGGGAATCACAAACATGGCAGTCTCCTGGGCTGGGCTCCGAGCGGCGCTCGGCGGTATTGGGTTTCGATCCATTTCGGCGGGCCTGGCGGCGCGCCGAACTCCTTGGGGGAGGGGTGAATCAGCCGTCTTGCGCTGGGTCTCGCATCCCCTTGCAGCTTCAATTGCGCCTGGGTTTTTGCCTTTCAAGGGGCTGAAAAAATTCTCCGCCGGCCCTCTTGCTGACGGAGTCGTCGTCGCCATATGTCGACGCTTGGCCGCAATCTTGGAGCCGCGGGCGACTGGGGCTCTGAGGTGGCCTTGTAACTCTGGGCTATAATCCGAGAGTTTTGTCTCTTCCGGCTTTGGATCTGGGTGGGGCAAAGCCGCTGAGGTGACGCAACAAGACCGTGGCAACACGGACTTGCAGGTCGCAGCAGCGAAGCACGGCCCGGGTCGGTTTCACCCGGGACCGCAAGTGAAACCATGGAAACCGTCTGTGTCTGGCTCAAGCCTGTTCTTGAGTCGCCGGCGGCTTCCGACAACAGGAACGCGCACATGTCAGTCGCCGATATCAACAAAGCAGAAATCGTTCAATCGAACGCCCGCAGCGCCAACGACACCGGCTCGCCGGAAGTCCAAGTGGCCCTGCTCACAGCCCGTATCAACGCGCTGACCCCCCACTTCAAGGCCAATATGAAGGACCACCACGGTCGTCGCGGCCTGCTGAAGATGGTCAACACCCGCAAGAGCCTGCTGGCCTACCTGAAGGCCAAGGACGCAACGCGCTACACCGCGCTGATCCAGAAGCTGGGCCTGCGCAAGTAATTTGCCGTTGAGATCAAAGAGCCTGTCTGGGTTGTTCGTCCAGTACAGGCTCTTTGTCTTTTGGCATTGCATGGAGTTGAGCTGAAGTGGCGCTGCTGTGTCATTCCAAGGCCTCTGCCGACAGTCGTGTCGATCTTGCAGATTCTCTGGAATGGCATCCCGCCAAACCCAGTCTCACTCTCGGTTCTGAAGTGGCACCGCAAGCCGCTATGACTGCGTTGTCGGGCCGTGTGGCCTGAGCGCATACAAGGAGAGAGACCATGAGTTTGTTCAATAAAGTCACCAAGACCTTCCAGTGGGGCAACCACGCCGTCGTGATGGAAACCGGCGAGATCGCCCGTCAGTCCAGCGGCGCGGTTGTCGTGAACATCGAAGGCACCGTGGTGCTGGCCACCGTGGTGGCCAAGACCGAAGCCAAGGCCGGCCAGGACTTCTTCCCGCTGACCGTGGACTACATCGAGAAGACCTACGCTGCCGGCAAAATCCCGGGCAGCTTCTTCAAGCGTGAAGGCCGCCCCAGCGAGCTGGAGACTCTGACCAGCCGCCTGATCGATCGCCCGATCCGCCCGCTGTTCCCGGAAGGCTTCTACAACGAAGTTCAGGTCGTGGTGCATGTGCTGTCGCTGAACCCTGAAGTTCAAGCCGACATCGCCGCCTTGATCGCATCCAGCGCTGCGCTGGCTGTGTCCGGCATTCCGTTCAATGGCCCGATCGGCGCTGCGCGCGTGGGCTATGTCAACGGCGAATACATCCTGAACCCGGGCAAGACCGAGCTGATCAACAGCAAGATGGACCTGGTCGTTGCCGGCACCCAAGCTGCCGTGCTGATGGTGGAATCGGAAGCCGACGGCCTGAGCGAAGAGATCATGCTGGGCGCCGTGGTCTACGGTCACGAGCAAGGCAATATCGCCATCGCCGCCATCGACGAGCTGGTGCGTGACGCCGGCAAGCCGGCCTGGGACTGGAAGGCTCCGGCCAAGAACGAGCCGCTGATCGCCAAGGTTGGCGCCCTGGCCGACGAAGCCCTGGCCGCCGCCTACCAGATCCGCAACAAGCAAGCCCGCACCCAGGCTTGCCGTGCGGTGACGGCGAACGTGTTCAAGGCGCTGACCGACGAAGGCGTGGCGTTCGACAAGGTCGAGGTGGAAAGCCTGCTGTTCGAGATCGAAGCCCGCATCGTGCGTGGTCAGATCCTGGCTGGCGAGCCCCGCATCGACGGCCGCGACACCCGCACCGTGCGCCCGATCGAGATCAGCAACAGCATCCTGCCGCGCACCCACGGTTCGGCCCTGTTCACCCGCGGTGAAACGCAAGCACTGGTGGTGGCAACGCTCGGTACCGATCGCGACGCCCAGCGCATCGACGCCCTGGCCGGCGAGTTCGAAGACCGCTTCATGCTGCACTACAACATGCCTCCGTTTGCCACCGGCGAAACTGGCCGCGTGGGCAGCCCGAAGCGCCGCGAAATCGGCCACGGCCGCCTGGCCAAGCGCGCGCTGATCGCCGCTTTGCCGAGCAAGGAAGACTTCCCCTACACCATGCGTGTGGTGTCGGAAATCACGGAAAGCAATGGCTCCTCGTCGATGGCTTCGGTCTGCGGCGGCTGCCTGGCCCTGATGGACGCAGGCGTGCCGATGAAGGCCCATGTGGCCGGCATCGCCATGGGTCTGATCAAGGACGGCAACCGCTTCGCCGTGCTGACCGACATCCTGGGTGACGAAGATCACCTGGGTGATATGGACTTCAAGGTGGCTGGCACCACCGGTGGCATCACCGCCCTGCAGATGGACATCAAGATCCAGGGCATCACCAAGGAAATCATGCAGGTCGCCCTGGCGCAAGCCAAGGAAGCCCGTCTGCACATCCTGGGCAAGATGGTCGAAGCCATGGGCGCGGCCAACACCGAGGTGTCGCAGTTCGCGCCGCGCCTGTACACCATGAAGATCAACCCGGAAAAGATCCGTGACGTGATCGGCAAGGGCGGCGCCACCATCCGTGCGCTGACCGAAGAAACCGGCACCACCATCGACATCGGCGAAGACGGCACCATCACCATCGCCTCGACCGACGCCGAGAAGGCCGAATACGCCAAGAAGCGCATCGAGGAGATCACTGCTGAAGTTGAAATCGGCAAGGTCTACGAAGGCCCGATCACCAAGATCCTGGACTTCGGTGCCCTGGTGAACCTGCTGCCTGGCAAGGATGGTCTGCTGCACATCAGCCAGATCGCCCACCAGCGCGTCGAGAAGGTGACCGACTTCCTGAAGGAAGGTCAGATCGTCAAGGTCAAGGTCATGGAAACCGACGAAAAGGGTCGCATCAAGCTGTCCATGAAGGCCCTGATCGAGCGCGACGCCGCGCCCGCTCAAGCGCCGGCTGAAGCCGCTGAGTAAAAACTGTCCATGAAGGCGATCGCCATCACCCGCCCCGGCGGGCTCGAGGTGTTGCAACTGATCGAGCGCCCTGATCCCGTCGCCGGGATCGGGGAGTGCTTGATCGCGGTGGAGGCCTATGGCATCAACCGCCCCGATGTTCTGCAGCGCAAGGGCGCCTATCCGCCGCCGGCGGGTGCCAGCGATCTGCCGGGTCTGGAGGTGGCGGGGCGCATCGTCGCCGGTGATGCCGAGGCCCTGGCGGCTTCGGGTTTCAAGCTGGGTGACGCGGTCTGTGCCTTGGTGGCGGGCGGTGGCTATGCCGAGTTGTGCGTGGCGCCGATTGGCCAGTGCCTGCCGGTGCCTGCCGGCTGGAGCATGGCGGAGGCGGCCAGTCTGCCGGAAACCTGCTTCACGGTCTGGTCCAACGTGTTCGCGCGTGCCGCGCTGCAGCCGGGTGAGAGCCTGCTGGTGCATGGCGGCAGCAGCGGCATCGGTGTCACCGCCATCCAGATGGCCAAGGCGCTGGGTTCGCGTGTGCTGGTGACGGTGGGCTCGGCAGCCAAAGCCGAGGCCTGCTTGAAGCTGGGTGCCGATGTCGCCATCAACTATCGCGAACAGGATTTCGTTGCGGAAGTGAAGGCGGCGACGGCAGGGCGGGGCGTCGACGTCATTCTGGACATGGTGGCTGGTTCCTATGTCGAGCGTGGCGTGCAATGCCTGGCCGATGATGGTCGCATGGTCATCATTGCGGTGCAGGGTGGTGTTGAGGCTCGCTTTGATGCGGGCGCGGTCTTGCGTCGTCGTCTGACGATCAGTGGCTCGACCCTGCGGCCGCGTTCGCAGGCCTACAAGGCGGGTGTTGCGGAGGCCTTGCGTGAGCGTGTGTGGCCTTTGCTGGCTGCGCGAGAGATTTCGCCAGTGCTGTACCGTCAGATGCCGGCGGCCCAGGCGGCCGAAGCGCATGCGCTGATGGAATCGGGCGAGCACATCGGCAAGATTGTTTTGACTTGGTGAGCGGCAGTCCTCAGTGGGCCTCGATTGGGCTTGCTGGGAGTTTGGAGAACGAGATGCGCAAGAAATTGGTCGTTGGCAACTGGAAGATGCATGGCAGCCGTGCGGCCAACGCGGCCCTGTTGTCGGGCCTGAAGGAGCTGGGGCCCTGGTCGGCCGATGTGGCGGTCTGTGTGCCATTCCCCTACCTGGCCGAAACGGCTTTGGCCTTGACGGGGCAGGCTGTCGGTCTGGGTGCGCAAGATTGCTCGGCTTTCGAGCAAGGCGCCTACACCGGCGAGGTCTCTTCGGCCATGCTGGCCGATTTGGGTTGTCGTTATGTGATCGTTGGTCACTCCGAGCGTCGTGCCTACCATCACGAAAGTGATCAGCTGGTGGCCGACAAAGCCAAGGCGGCACTGGCGCACGGCGTGACGCCCATCGTCTGCGTGGGTGAGACCCTGGCAGAACGCGAGGCTGGCCAGACCGAAGCGGTCGTCAAGCGTCAGCTGGCTGCGGTCATCCACACCCTGACCCATTGCATCGGTGAAATCGTGCTGGCCTATGAGCCGGTGTGGGCCATCGGTACGGGTTTGACTGCCACGCCGGAGCAGGCGCAAGCGGTGCACGCGGTCCTGCGCAAGCAGTTGCATGCGGCCACGCAGAAGTCGGATGCCATGCGCATCCTGTACGGCGGCAGCGTCAAGCCCGACAACGCGCTGCAGTTGTTTGCACAGCCCGATATCGATGGTGGCTTGATTGGTGGCGCGGCCTTGAAGGCCGCGGACTTCGCGGCCATCTGCCGTGCAGCGCACTGAAAGTTGGCTTGAAACCCTGGGTGGATTGCCTGATCGGCAATCGGCCCTTTGAAAAGAACGATTGACTGGAGAGTTAGAGATGCAGGTCTTGATGAATTTGGTTCTGGTGGTGCAGTTGCTGAGCGCGCTGGCCATGATTGGCTTGGTGCTGGTGCAGCAAGGCAAGGGTGCCGATATGGGTGCCAGCTTCGGCAGTGGTGCTTCGGGCAGCTTGTTCGGCGCCACCGGCAGCGCCAACTTCCTGTCGCGCAGCACGGCTGTGTGCGCGACCTTGTTCTTTGCCTGCACTTTGGCTCTGGCCTATCTGTCCAACCACCGCAGCGGTGGTGCTGCCGCTGAAACGGTTCTGGATCGCGCGGCTCCGGCAGCCGTCGCAGCATCGGGTGCTGCAGCCATTCCAGGTGCTGCGCCTGCGTTGGCACCCGTGGTGGCTCCGGCCGCCTCTGCTGCTTCGAACTGATCGCTTGATGCGAAAGCCTGCGCACGCGCTGTGGTTCCGGCTGGCGTGCGCAGCGCCAGGCGCTTGAGTCACGTGCGATCGCGGCCGCATGCCGCCCGCTTGCAGGCTTGGTGCTTGGGGTGGACGATGTTCGGATGAGCTCGCCGCAGATATTTTGAGTGCTTCGATCTGAAATGATCAAAAGTGCGAAATTTTCGGTATAGAATTCAAGGCTGTCTGGGAAGCAATCCCTCTCGCTGATGAAGATCGGCGCCAGACAGAGTTGAGAAGTGAAATTCAGCCGTCGTGGTGAAATTGGTAGACACGCTATCTTGAGGGGGTAGTGGCGAAAGCTGTGCGAGTTCGAGTCTCGCCGACGGCACCAAATGTTCGGTTAATATCCAAAGGTTGGAGCCTGCGGAATATTGGTCGTAGCGCCTCTGTTGCAAGGGTGTGAGCAAACGAAGTTTGTCGCATTTTTGCGGGGGACATGGCGGGCGCAGTCCGTGAGCGATACATTCGCTGGCGGCGCGCCCGTTGCTTTTGTTAAATCACTGCATAAAACTCGGCCGGGGCCTGGAGGCGTACGGCGGTTTTTCAAAGAGCGTCACCTATGAACTTGGATCAGTACCTCCCCGTCATCCTCTTCATCCTGGTCGGCGCAGGCGTCGGTGTGGCGCCCCAAGTGCTCGGCTTTCTGCTGGGTCCCAATCGGCCGGATCAGGCCAAAAACTCCCCCTACGAATGCGGCTTCGAGGCCTTTGAAGACGCGCGCATGAAATTCGATGTGCGCTATTACCTCGTGGCCATTTTGTTTATCTTGTTTGACCTGGAAATTGCTTTCCTGTTTCCCTGGGCGGTTTCGCTCCGTGAGATTGGTGCGGCTGGTTTCTGGTCGATGATGATTTTCCTGGGCATTCTGGTCGTGGGTTTCGCCTACGAATGGAAAAAGGGCGCCCTGGACTGGGAGTGATTGTTAGCCCCTCGCCCGGCGCGCTGCGCTGGTCGGTCCCCCGAGGGGACGCCCCTCCGTCGATGGATGGGCATGGCGGGCTCGCTCGGCAGCAATGCTGGGTCAGGGCTCGGCGCTCGGCTCGCAAGGGCCTGAACGAATGAAAGCTTGCAATGGGTATTGAAGGCGTATTGAAAGAAGGCTTTGTCACCACTTCGGTCGACACGCTGATCAACTGGTCCAAGACCGGTTCCCTCTGGCCCATGACCTTCGGTCTGGCCTGCTGTGCGGTGGAAATGATGCACGCGGGCGCGGCCCGTTATGACATCGACCGTTTCGGCATGTTGTTCCGCCCCAGCCCGCGCCAGAGCGATCTGATGATCGTGGCCGGCACGCTGTGCAACAAGATGGCGCCGGCCCTGCGCAAGGTCTACGACCAGATGGCCGAGCCACGCTGGGTGCTCTCCATGGGTTCCTGCGCCAACGGTGGCGGCTACTATCACTACAGCTACTCCGTCGTGCGCGGCTGCGACCGCATCGTGCCGGTTGATGTGTATGTGCCGGGCTGTCCGCCGACGGCCGAGGCCTTGCTGTACGGCATCCTGCAATTGCAGGCCAAGATTCGCCGTGAAAACACGATCGCGCGCTGAAGGATCAAGCACCGATGAGCAAACTTGACACCCTCAAGACCGCGCTGGAGGCTGCCCTCGGCGAGCGCATCCAGAGTCTGAAGACCGAATTTGGCGAAGTCACCCTGCAAGTGCGGGCGGCCGATTACCTCAGCGTCGCCAAGACCCTCCGTGATCACTCCGAACTGCGCTTCGAGCAGCTGATTGACCTCTGCGGTCTCGACTACAGCAGCTACAAGGACGGTGCCTACGACGGCCCGCGTTACGCTGTGGCGTCGCATCTGCTGTCGGTCAACAAGAACTGGCGTTTGCGCCTCAAGGTTTGCTGCCCGGATGACGATTTCCCGTCGGTGGCAGCCATCACTCCGATCTGGAACTCGGCCAACTGGTTCGAGCGTGAAGCCTTCGATCTCTACGGCATCATTTTTGATGGCCACGAAGACCTGCGTCGCATCCTGACCGATTACGGCTTCATCGGCCACCCGATGCGCAAGGACTTCCCGACCTCGGGTCATGTGGAAATGCGCTACGACGCCGAGCAAAAGCGCGTGGTCTACCAGCCGGTGACCATCGAGCCGCGTGAAATCACGCCGCGCATCATTCGCGAAGACAATTACGGTGGACTTTGATTCATGGCTGAAATCAAGAACTACACCCTGAATTTCGGTCCTCAGCATCCCGCCGCTCACGGCGTGCTGCGCCTGGTGCTGGAGTTGGATGGCGAAGTCATCCAGCGCGCCGATCCCCATATCGGCCTGCTGCACCGTGCCACCGAAAAGCTGGCTGAGAGCAAGACCTACATCCAGTCGTTGCCCTATATGGATCGCCTGGACTATGTGTCCATGATGGCCAACGAGCAGGCCTACTGCCTGGCGATCGAGAAGATGCTCGGCATTGAAGTGCCGGAACGCGCGCAATACATCCGCGTGATGTTCGCCGAGATCACCCGCCTGCTGAATCACCTGATGTGGTTGGGTGCGCACGGTCTCGATTGCGGCGCGATGAACGTGCTGATCTACGCTTTCCGTGAGCGTGAAGACCTGTTCGATATGTACGAGGCCGTGTCGGGCGCTCGCATGCATGCGGCCTACTTCCGCCCGGGCGGTGTCTACCGCGATCTGCCGGACACCATGCCGCAGTACCGCGTGTCCAAGATCAAGAACGCCAAGACCCTGGCCAAGATGAATGAGAACCGCAGCGGCTCGCTGCTGGACTTCATTGAGGACTTCTGCAATCGCTTCCCCAAGAACGTCGACGACTACGAAACCCTGTTGACCGACAACCGGATCTGGAAGCAGCGCACCGTGGGCATTGGCGTGGTGTCGCCTGAACGCGCACTGAACATGGGCTTCACCGGCCCGATGCTGCGTGGTTGTGGCATCCCCTGGGACCTGCGCAAGACCCAGCCTTACGACGCCTACGCCAAGCTGGACTTCGACATCCCGGTCGGCACCAACGGCGATACCTACGACCGTTACGTCGTTCGCGTCGAGGAAATGCGCCAGTCCAATCGCATCATTCAGCAATGCGTGAAATGGCTGCGCGCCAACCCGGGCCCGGTCATTACCGACAATCACAAGGTGGCGCCGCCTTCGCGTGTAGACATGAAGTCGAACATGGAGGAACTGATCCACCATTTCAAGCTGTTCACCGAAGGTTTCCGCGTGCCGGAAGGCGAGGCCTACGCGGCCGTCGAACATCCCAAGGGTGAGTTCGGCATCTACATCGTCAGCGATGGCGCCAACAAGCCTTACCGTTTGAAGATCCGTGCCCCGGGCTTTGCCCATTTGGCTGCGCTGGATGAGATGGCCCGTGGCCACATGCTGGCCGACGCGGTGGCCATCATCGGCACGATGGACATCGTGTTCGGCGAAATCGATCGTTGAGTGATGAGCAGAACGATGACAACGAACAACGAAACCTATGTGCTGAGCGATGCCACGGCGGCCCGCTTTGCGCGTGAAGTGGCCAAGTACCCGGCGGATCAGAAACAATCAGCCGTGATGGCCTGCCTGTCCATCGTGCAGCAGGAAATCGGTTATGTGTCGCGCGCCAGCGAAGACGCGATCGCCGCCTACCTGGGCATGCCGCCGATCGCCGTCTACGAAGTGACGACCTTCTACAACATGTACAACCAGCGCAAGCTGGGTCAGTTCAAGTTGAATGTCTGCACCAATCTGCCTTGCCAGCTGCGTGACGGCCAGAAGGCGCTCAAGCACCTCTGCGAAAAGCTGGGCGTGGAAGAGGGCGGTACCACGGCCGACGGCCTGTTCACCGTGCAAAAGAGCGAGTGCCTGGGTGCTTGCGCGGACTCACCAGTCATGCTGGTCAACGACCGCCAGATGTGCAGCTTCATGAGCAACCAGCGCCTCGATGAGCTGGTGGACGTGCTCAAGGCCCATGCTGCGGCCGAAGCCGCTGCGGCCAAGAACTGAGGAACGGGAAGAAGCATGCTGGATCTATCCAAGTTTCAGAGTCAGGGCGTCGAGACCTGTTTCCATGATCGCCACATTGGCGCACAGATTTACGCCGGTCTGGACGGCAAGAACTGGGGCCTGAAGGACTACGTGGCACGTGGCGGTTATGCCGCGCTGCGCAAGATCCTGAAAGGCGAGGGTGCTCCGGAAGGCACGCCGCTGACCCAGGATCAGGTCATCGCCGAGGTCAAGGCTTCGGGCCTGCGTGGCCGTGGCGGCGCCGGCTTCCCCACCGGCCTGAAGTGGAGCTTCATGCCGCGCCAGTTCCCGGGCGCCAAATACCTGGTCTGCAATTCGGACGAGGGTGAGCCGGGCACCTGCAAGGACCGCGACATCCTGATGTTCAACCCGCACATCGTGATCGAAGGCATGGCCATCGCCGCCTTCGCCATGGGCATCAAGACGGGCTACAACTACATCCACGGCGAGATCTTCGAGGTCTACGAGCGCTTCGAAGCGGCCCTGGAAGAAGCCCGTGCGGCCGGTTTCCTGGGTGACAACATCCTGGGCTCCGACTTCAGCTTCCAGCTGCACGCCTTCCACGGTTTCGGCGCCTACATCTGCGGCGAAGAAACCGCGCTGCTCGAGTCGCTGGAAGGCAAGAAGGGCCAGCCGCGTTTCAAGCCGCCGTTCCCGGCCAGCTTCGGCCTCTACGGCCGCCCGACCACCATCAACAACACCGAGACCTTTGCGGCTGTCCCCTGGATCATCCGCAACGGCGGCCAGCCCTATTTGGAAATCGGCAAGCCCAACAACGGCGGCACCAAGATCTTCTCGGTCTCGGGTGACGTGGAGCGCCCGGGCAATTACGAGATCCCGCTGGGCACGCCGTTCTCCAAGTTGCTGGAGCTGGCTGGTGGCGTGCGCAAGGGCCGCACGCTCAAGGCCGTGATTCCTGGCGGCTCGTCCTCGCCGGTGCTGACCGCCGAGGTCATGATGAACTGCACCATGGACTATGACTCCATCGCCAAGGCCGGCTCCATGCTGGGCTCGGGCGCGGTCATCGTCATGGACGACAGCCGTTGCATGGTCAAGAGCCTGCTGCGCCTGTCCTACTTCTATGCCCACGAGTCTTGCGGCCAGTGCACGCCTTGCCGCGAAGGCACGGGCTGGATGCACCGGGTGGTCGAGCGCATCGCCAACGGCCAGGGCAAGCCCGAAGACATCGACCTGCTGAACTCGGTGGCCGACAACATCCAGGGTCGCACGATCTGCGCGCTCGGCGATGCGGCGGCCATGCCGGTGCGCGCCATGATCAAGAACTTCAAACACGAGTTCGTTCATCTGATCGAACACAAAACGGCTCTGGTGCCGGCCTCGGTCTGAGGCAGGACAGGACACGACATGATTGAAATCGAACTCGACGGCCAGAAGGTAGAGGTCCAGGAAGGCAGCATGGTCATGCATGCAGCCGAAAAGGCCGGCACCTACATCCCGCATTTCTGCTACCACAAGAAGCTCTCCATCGCCGCCAACTGCCGCATGTGCCTGGTGGATGTGGAGAAGGCACCCAAGCCCATGCCGGCCTGCGCCACGCCCGTGACCCAGGGCATGATCGTTCGCACCAAGAGCGAGAAGGCCGTGAAGGCGCAGCAGGGCGTGATGGAGTTTCTGCTGATCAACCACCCGCTGGATTGCCCGATCTGCGACCAGGGTGGCGAGTGCCAGCTGCAAGACTTGGCCGTGGGCTACGGTGGCAGCAAATCTCGCTACACCGAAGAAAAGCGCGTGGTTTTCCACAAGAACGTCGGCCCGCTGATTTCCATGCAGGAAATGAGCCGTTGCATCCATTGCACCCGCTGCGTGCGCTTCGGCCAAGAGATTGCCGGCGTGATGGAGCTGGGCATGGCCCACCGTGGTGAGCATGCCGAGATCCAGACCTTTGTCGGCCGCTCGGTGGACTCCGAGTTGTCGGGCAATATGATTGACATCTGCCCGGTCGGCGCCCTGACCAGCAAGCCCTTCCGCTACAGCGCTCGCACCTGGGAGTTGTCGCGCCGCAAGAGTGTCAGCCCGCATGATTCGACCGGCGCCAATCTGATCGTCCAGGTCAAGAACAACCAGGTGATGCGCGTCGTTCCGCTCGAGAACGAAGCCGTCAACGAATGCTGGATCGCCGACCGCGACCGCTTCTCCTACGAGGCCCTGAACAGCGACCAGCGCATCAGTCAGCCCATGATCAAGCAGGGGGGGGCCTGGAAGACCGTCGACTGGACCACGGCGCTGGAATACGTGGCCAACGGCCTCAAGCTGGTCAAGGCCGAACACGGCCCGGCGGCCATCGGTGCCCTGGGCTCGGCCCACAGTACGGTGGAAGAGCTGCATCTGCTGGCCAAGCTGGTGCGCGGTCTGGGCAGCCAGAACGTCGACCACCGCCTGCGCCACGCCGATTTCAGCAACACCGCCGAAGCCGGCAAGGCCCATTGGCTGGGTGGCTCGATCGCCGCGCTGAGCGAGCTGGATCGTGCCCTGGTCGTGGGCAGCTTCCTGCGCAAGGATCACCCGCTGTTTGCGCAGCGCCTGCGTCAGGCCGCCCGTCACGGCGCCCAGATCAGTGTGATCCACGGCAGCGAAGACGATTGGCTCCTGCCCATCGCTGCACGCATCACCGCGGCGCCGAGCGCCTGGCTGCAGTCGCTGGCCGCTGTTGCTCAAGCCGTGGCCCAGGCCAAGGGCGTGAGTGCACCGTTGAGCGCTGAAGTGACCCCGGCTGCGAACGCGATCGCCGAATCGCTGCTGAGCGGCGAGCGCAAGGCGGTTCTGCTGGGCAATGCCGCTGCACAACATCCGCAAGCCGCGGCCTTGCTGAGCCTGGCCAACTGGATCGCTGCCCAGGTGGGCGCTCAAGTCGGCTACCTGACCGAAGCCGCCAACACCGTCGGTGCGCAGTTGGTTGGCGCTGTGCCGCAAGGCAATGGTTTGAATGCCGCCCAGATGCTGGGTGCGCAAGCCGGCGGCGCGCCGCTCAAGGCTGTGATCCTGCTGAACACCGACCCGGTGCTGGAGAGCGCCAACGCGGCCGCCGCTGCGAAGAGCCTGGCCGCGGCCGAAATGGTCGTGGTGCTGAGCCCCTTCAAGAGCGGCATCGAGTACGCGGATGTGATCCTGCCGACCTCGCCCTTTACCGAGACCTCGGGCTCTTTCGTGAACGCGGAAGGTCGCCTGCAGAGCTTTGTGGGCGTGGCCAAGGCCCTGGGCGAAACGCGCCCGGGCTGGAAGATCCTGCGCGTGCTGGGCAATCTGTTGGCTCTGGATGGTTTCGGCCAGGACAGCTCCGAGCAGGTGCGCAACGAAGCGCTGGGTGTGGATGCTGATTTGAGCAGCCGCCTGAGCAATGCCAGCCAAGCGCCGGTGCAGCTGCAAGCGGCAGCGGGTGGTCTGGATCGCCTGGCCGAAGTGCCGATCTATGCCACAGATGCCCTGGTTCGCCACTCGACCTCGCTGCAGCTGACCACCGACGCCCGCCAGGCGGCCGTGGCCCGTCTGCCGCAGGCGCTGTGGGATCAGCTGGGCTTGGCCGAGGTGCAGGGCGCTTCGGTGCGCATCAGCCAGGAAGGCGCCGGCACCGTGCAACTGCCGGCCCAGCTCGACGCCAAGCTGCCCGCGAATGTGGTGCGTGTGCCCGTGGGGCTCCCGGAAACTGCGGCCCTGGGCGCGGCCTTCGGTTCGCTGAACGTGTCCAAGGTGTGAGGCGAGAACAGCAATGATTGACACCCTCTACCAAACTGGCGCCAGCCTGCTGGGCGGTGCCTGGCCCGTGGTCTGGAACCTGATCAAGATCATCGTGCTGGTTGCCCCACTGATGATTTGTGTGGCCTACCTGACCTTGTGGGAGCGCAAGGCCATCGGCTGGACACAGATCCGTCCGGGCCCGAACCGTGTCGGCCCCTACGGTCTGCTGACCCCCATCGCTGATGCGGTCAAGCTGATCTTCAAGGAAATCATCGTCCCGACGGCGGCCAACAAGGGCCTGTTCTTCCTCGGCCCCATCATGACCATCATGCCGGCCCTGGCCGCCTGGGTTGTGATCCCCTTCGGCCCGGAAGTCGCGCTGTCCAATATCAACGCCGGCCTGCTGTTCCTGATGGCCATCACCTCGCTTGAGGTTTACGGCGTGATCATTGCCGGCTGGGCCTCGAACTCCAAGTACGCTTTCCTGGGTGCGCTGCGCGCGTCCGCTCAGATGGTCAGCTACGAAATCCCCCTGGGCTTCGCCCTGGTGATCGTGCTGATGGTCAGCGGCAGCTTGAACATGAGCGACATCGTCATGAGCCAGTCGCGCGGTCAGTTCGCCGACATGGGCCTGAACCTGCTGTCCTGGAACTGGCTGCCTCTGCTGCCGATCTTTGGCGTCTACTTCATCTCCGGCCTGGCTGAAACCAACCGCCACCCCTTCGACGTGGTGGAAGGTGAGTCTGAGATCGTGGCCGGCCACATGGTCGAGTACTCGGGCATGTCCTTCGCCATGTTCTTCCTGGCCGAGTACGCCAATATGTGGCTGGTCTCGATCCTGACCGTGCTGTTCTTCCTGGGCGGCTGGCTGGCCCCTGTGGCTGCGCTGGACTTCATCCCGGGCTGGATCTGGCTGGGTCTCAAGACCTTCTGCGTGGTCACCGTGTTCCTCTGGGTTCGCGCCAGCTTCCCGCGCTTCCGTTATGACCAGATCATGCGTCTGGGCTGGAAGATCTTCATTCCCGTGACCCTGGTCTGGTTGGTCGTCGTCGGCCTCTGGATTCAGTCGCCGTACAACATCTGGAAGTGAGCTGAGGTCCTCCCATGTCTGCAGTGAGCTTCGTCAAGAGCTTCATGCTCATCGAGCTGTTCAAGGGCCTGGCCCTGACCGGCCGCCATTTCCTGTCGCGCACGATCACCGTGCAGTTTCCGGAAGAAAAAACCCCGCTGTCGCCGCGTTTCCGCGGTCTGCACGCGCTGCGCCGTTACGACAACGGCGAAGAGCGCTGCATTGCCTGCAAGCTGTGCGAAGCAGTCTGCCCGGCGATGGCCATCACCATCGAGTCCGATGTGCGCGATGACGGCTCCCGCCGAACCACGCGTTATGACATCGACCTGACCAAGTGCATCTTTTGCGGTTTTTGCGAGGAGAGCTGCCCGGTCGACTCGATCGTGGAAACCAATATCTTCGAGTACCACGGCGAAAAACGCGGCGACCTCTACTTCACCAAGGACATGCTCCTGGCTGTGGGTGACCGCTATGAACCCGAGATCGCAGCCCAAAAGGAGGCCGACGCAAAGTACCGTTGACCCCTCGTCCGAGAGTACTCGGCCGCTCCCCCAAGGGGACGCAGAGGTCCGCCGGCCAACGCCGCCGTGCACCTCGGCTCGAGTCGCCCTGAACTTGTTTCAAGGCGGCCCGGCGGGCGACTCGATCGGACAAGAGTTAAGTACTGCTGGAACGCTATGGAAATCACCACTGCTCTGTTCTACATCTTTTCGGCCGTGTTGCTGGGCGCCTCGTTCCGTGTGATCACGGCGCGCAGCACTGTGCATTCGGCCCTGTTCCTGATCCTGGCCTTCTTCAATGCCTCGTGCATCTGGATGCTGCTGAAGGCGGAATTCCTGGCCATCACCTTGGTGCTGGTCTATATCGGCGCCGTCATGGTGCTGTTCCTGTTTGTGGTGATGATGCTGGACATCAATTCAGACCACGTGCGGGAGGGTTTTTGGAAGCACATGCCGATGGCTGGCCTGGTCGGCGCCTTGATCGCGCTGGAAATGGCCGCCATCCTGATGGGTGGCTTCCGCCTGGCTGACGCGCCGGAGCTGTCGCCCGCAGCCATGCAGTTGGGCAACACCAAGCTGCTGGGCATCGCCATCTACACCCAGTACCTCTATCCCTTGCAGATTGCGGCCGTGCTGCTCCTGGTGGCCATCATTGCCGCCATCGCGCTGACCCTGCGCCGCCGCAAGGATTCACGCAGCCAAGACGCCTCCGAGCAGGTCAAGGTCAAGAAGGCCGACCGCCTGCGCATCGTCAAGATGGCGCCCACGGTGGAACTGCCCGCCGCGCCTGCAGCCGATGCTGCTGCTGACACAGGAGCCAAAGCATGATGAGCTTGACCTTGGGCCATTTCCTGACCTTGGGGGCGATCCTGTTCGCCATCTCGGTGGTGGGCATCTTTTTGAATCGCAAGAACCTGATCGTGCTGTTGATGGCGATCGAGCTGATGTTGCTCGCGGTGAACCTGAACTTCGTGGCCTTCTCGCACTACCTGGGCGATATGGCGGGCCAGGTGTTCGTGTTCTTCATCCTGACCGTGGCGGCCGCCGAGTCGGCCATCGGCCTGGCCATTCTGGTCGTGCTGTTCCGCAACCGGGCGTCCATCAATGTCGAAGAGCTCGACGCGCTGAAGGGCTGAAGAACAATGTCTGCACAACTCTCTCAGAACCTCCTGCTGGCGGTGCCGCTGGCCCCGCTGGTCGGCGCCGTCGTGGCCGGCCTGTTTGGCAAGCAAGTGGGCCGCAAGGGTGCTCACACGGTCACCATCCTCGGCGTGCTTGTGGCCTTTATCTTGTCGGCCATGACGCTGGAATCCGTCATCAACGACGGTGCCCGTTTCAACCAGACCATTTATGAGTGGATGGTGGTGGGCGGCTTGAAGATGGAAGTCGGCTTTCTGGTCGATGGCCTGACCGCGATGATGATGTGCGTGGTGACCTTTGTGTCGCTGATGGTGCACATCTACACCATCGGCTACATGGAAGAAGATCCGGGCTACCAGCGCTTCTTCAGCTACATCTCGCTGTTCACCTTCTCGATGTTGATGCTCGTGATGAGCAACAACATGCTGCAGCTGTTCTTCGGTTGGGAAGCGGTGGGCCTTGTGTCCTACCTGCTGATCGGCTTCTGGTACACCAAGCCGACCGCCATCTTCGCGAACATGAAGGCCTTTCTGGTCAACCGCGTCGGAGACTTCGGCTTCATCCTCGGCATCGGCCTGCTGGTGGCCTACGGTGGTTCGCTGAACTACACCGAGACCTTCGCCAAGGCTGGTGAGCTGGCTCAGATCAAGTTCACCGCACCGCTGTGGGGCTCGGACTGGATGATGCTGAGCGTGGCCTGCATCTGCCTGTTCATCGGTGCCATGGGCAAATCGGCCCAGTTCCCGCTGCATGTGTGGCTGCCGGACTCGATGGAAGGCCCGACCCCCATCTCCGCGCTGATCCACGCCGCCACCATGGTGACGGCCGGCATCTTCATGGTCGCCCGCATGAGCCCGCTGTTCGAGCTCTCGGACACGGCGCTGAACTTCATCCTGGTGATCGGTTCTATCACGGCCCTGTTCATGGGCTTCCTGGGCATCATCCAGAACGACATCAAGCGTGTGGTCGCCTACTCGACCCTGTCGCAGCTCGGTTACATGACCGTGGCCCTGGGTGCCTCGGCTTACTCGGTGGCCGTGTTCCACCTGATGACCCACGCCTTCTTCAAGGCCCTGCTTTTCCTCGGCGCGGGCTCGGTGATCATTGGCATGCACCACGACCAGGACATCCGCAATATGGGTGGTCTGTGGAAGTACATGAAGGTGACCTGGATCACCTCGCTGCTGGGTTCGCTGGCCCTGATCGGCACGCCCTTCTTCTCGGGTTTCTACTCCAAGGATTCGATCATTGAAGCGGTGCACGCCAGCCATCTGCCGGCGGCGCAATGGGCTTACTACGCGGTCATCATCGGCGTGTTCGTCACCGCCTTCTATTCCTTCCGGATGTACTTCCTGGTCTTCCATGGCAAGGAGAACTTCCGTCACAAGCCCTTCCCGGGCGAGCATGACCATCATGACGACCACGGTCACCATGAGCCTCATGTGCCTCACGAGTCGCCTTGGGTTGTGACCCTGCCGCTGGCCTTGCTGGCGGTGCCTTCGGTGCTGATCGGTTACTTCACCATCGCCCCGATGCTGCATGGCGATTTCTTCAAAGATGCCATCTTCATCAACCACCAGGTCCACCACGCCATGACTGAGCTGGGCCATGAGTTCCACGGCGCTGCGGCCATGGCTGTGCATGGCCTGCAGACGCTGCCGTTCTGGCTGGCTCTGGGCGGGGTGGTGACGGCTTACCTGTTCTACATGGTCTGGCCGGCCGTGCCGGCGACCTTGGCTCGTGTGCTGCGTCCGCTGATCGTGGTCCTGGAGAACAAGTACTTCATGGACTGGATCAACGAGAACATCTTGGCCAAGGCCGCGCGAGGCTTGGGCCTCGTGTTCTGGAAGGCCGGTGACGGCGCCGTGATCGACGGTGTGCTGATCAACGGCTCTGCGCATGCGGTTGGCGGCATCGCCGGCCTGGTGCGTCGCGTTCAAACCGGCCACCTGTACTGGTATGCGCTGGTGATGATCCTGGGCGTGATCGGCCTGATGACCTGGCAGCTGTGGCCCTATATGTGGCCCCAACTCAAGACCCTGACCGGTCTGTGATTGAGGGCGGAGAACAACAATGTTGCTAAGTCTTGCCATTTTCCTGCCCATCGCCTGCGGCGCCGTGCTGCTGGCTCTGGGTCGTGACGACCAGGCCAAAACCGTGCGTTGGCTGGCCTTGCTGGCCGCGCTGGCCAGCTTTGCCGTGACGCTGCCGCTGATCAGCGGTTTCGACAACAGCACGGCTGCCATGCAGTTCGTCGAAAACCAGCCCTGGATCGAGCGTTTCAACATCCGTTACCACCTGGGCCTGGACGGCATCTCCATGTGGTTCGTGCCGCTGACGGCCTTCATCACCGTCATCGTGGTGCTGGCCGCCTGGGAAGTGATCGAGTCGCGCGTCAATCAATACATGGGCGCCTTCCTGATCCTGTCGGGCCTGATGATCGGCGTGTTCTCGGCCCTCGACGGCATGCTGTTCTACGTGTTCTTCGAGGCCACGCTGATTCCGATGTACATCATCATCGGCGTCTGGGGCGGCCCGCGTCGCGTGTACGCCGCCTTCAAGTTCTTCCTCTACACCCTGGCCGGTTCGCTCTTGATGCTGATCGCGCTGCTCTACCTGTACTTCCAGTCCGGTGGCAGCTTCGACATCCTGACCTGGCACAAGCTGCCCCTGGCCGGTGGCACGCAGACCTTGCTGTTCTTTGCCTTCCTGGCTGCCTTCTCGGTGAAGGTGCCGATGTGGCCGGTGCACACCTGGCTGCCTGACGCCCACGTGGAAGCGCCCACCGGCGGTTCGGTGGTGCTGGCCGCCATCATGCTGAAGCTGGGCTGCTACGGTTTCCTGCGCTTCTCCCTGCCCATCGTGCCGGACGCGGCCCATCAGTGGTCCTGGCTGATTATTGCCATGTCCCTGATCGGCGTGGTCTACATCGGCCTGGTGGCTCTGGTGCAGCAAGACATGAAGAAGCTGGTGGCCTACTCGTCCATCGCCCACATGGGTTTCGTGACCCTGGGCTTCTTCATCTTCAACGACCTGGGTGTGCAGGGCGGTCTGGTGCAGATGATCTCGCACGGCTTTGTGTCGGGCGCGATGTTCCTGTCCATCGGCGTGCTCTACGACCGCGTCCACTCGCGTGAGATCGCCAGCTATGGCGGCGTGGTCAACACCATGCCCAAGTTCGCGGCCTTCGCCCTGTTCTTCGCCATGGCCAATTGCGGCCTGCCTGCCACCGCCGGTTTCGTGGGCGAGTGGATGGTGATCCTGGGCACCGTGCGCTACGACTTCTGGCTCGGCGCCATTGCCGCCACGGCCCTGATCTTCGGCGCGGCCTACACCTTGTGGATGTACAAGCGCGTCTACTTCGGTGCCGTCACCAACGACGATGTGCGCAATCTCAAGGACATCAACGCCCGTGAGTTCCTGATGCTGGCAGTGCTGGCCATTGCTGTGCTGTGGATGGGCGTGTACCCCAAGCCCTTCACCGATGTGATGCAGGTGTCGGTGGCTGAGTTGCTCAAGCATGTGGCAACGTCCAAGCTGATCCCCGGTTGATTCTTAGGGCCAACAAGACATGAACAATATGAACTGGCTCGCGGTTTATCCCGAAATCATTTTGCTGGCCATGGCCTGCGTGGTGGCCTTGGCGGACCTGTTCGTCAAGGACCCGGCGCGCCGCCCGACCTACTGGCTGACCCAGCTGACCCTGGTGGCCGTGGCCACCGTGCATTTCAGCGCCTTCAGCGAAGGCCAGACCCTGTATGCCATGCAGGGCATGGTGGTGTCCGACCCCATGGGCCATCTGCTGGGCTTCTTCGCCAGCATCGCCACCATCGTCGTGCTGGTCTATGCGCGTCCCTACGCCGCTTCGCGCGAGATGCTCAAGGGTGAGCTCTTCACCCTGAGCCTGTTCTCGCTGCTGGGCGTGTTCGTCATGCTCTCGGCCAACAACTTCCTGGTCATCTATCTGGGCCTGGAATTGATGAGCCTGTCGCTCTATGCCCTGGTGGCCCTGCGCCGTGACCATGCGGTGTCGACCGAAGCGGCGATGAAGTACTTTGTGCTGGGCGCCCTTGCCAGCGGCTTCCTGCTCTATGGCTTGTCCATGATGTACGGCGCCACCGGTTCGCTGAGCATTCCGCGCGTCTTCGAGGTCATCTCCACCGGCGTGCCCAACAAATCGGTGCTGGTCTTCGGCGTGGTCTTCGTGACCGCTGGTCTGGCCTTCAAGCTTGGCGCTGCCCCCTTCCATATGTGGGTGCCGGACGTCTACCAAGGCTCGCCCACGGCCGCGACCCTGCTGATCGGCTCGGCGCCCAAGCTGGCAGCCTTTGCCATCACCGTGCGTTTGCTGGTGGAAGGCATGATCGGCCTGGCCGTGGATTGGCAGCAGATGTTGATCGTGCTGGCGGTGATGTCGCTGCTGGTCGGCAACCTGGCCGCGATCGCCCAGACCAACCTCAAGCGCATGCTGGCCTACTCGACCATCGCGCAGATGGGCTTCATGCTGCTGGGCCTGGCTTCGGGCGTGGTGAACAACAACACCCTGTCCGCCGCCAATGCCTACAGCTCGGCCATGTTCTACGCCGTGACCTATGTGCTGACGACCCTGGGCAGCTTCGGCATGATCCTGCTGCTCTCGCGCGCTGGTCATGAGGCCGAGGAACTCAAGGACCTGGCCGGTCTGGCCAAGCGCAGCCCCTGGTTCGCGGTGGTGATGGCGGTGTTCATGTTCTCGCTGGCTGGTGTGCCGCCGACTGCGGGCTTCTACGCCAAGCTGTCGGTGCTGCAGGCCCTGGTCTCGACCAATGTGCCGTTCTATCTGGGCCTGGCCATTGCCGCCGTGGTGGTGTCGCTGATCGGCGCCTTCTACTACCTGCGTGTCGTCAAGGTCATGTTCTTCGACGAACCCACGGACCGCGCGCCCCTGGCAGCGCCTGCCGATGTGCGTCTGGTGCTGTCGCTGAACGGTGCCGCCGTGCTGGTCTTTGGTGTGCTGCCCGGCGGTCTGATGGCCTGGTGCGCGTCTGCCATCGTCAAGACGCTGGCGACCTGATCCTCCGGTTTCGCTTTTTCTACCGAATCCATGGATCAAACCGCAGCCGTCTGGCTGGTTTTGTTGGCGGCTGTTCTGGCCGCCAACCTGCCTTACTTCAGCAACCGGGTCCTGCTTGTGGGGCCGCGCCGCAGTCCCAAGGCGGTGGGCTGGCGTCTGCTGGAATTGGTCTTGCTCGCGCTTCTGACCCTGGGACTCGGTTTCCTGCTCGAGTCCAAGCTCGGTCAACGCCAGCCTCAGGGCTGGGAGTTTTACGCGGCCGGCTTCTGTCTCTTCGTGACCCTGGGTTTCCCGGGCTTTGTCTGGTGCTACCTGCGCCGCCATCGCCATGAACCCTGAGGGCGGCGCCGCTGCGCAGCCGGGCTCCACAAGTTCGGACGCCCACTTGCGCGAAGACAGCGTCTCCTCCGAGCGCGTCTTCAACGGCAACTTCCTCCACGTACAGCGCGACATCGTTCGCCTGCCCGATGGCGCCCAGGCCAGCCGTGAGTACATCCTGCACCCCGGCGCGGTCATGATCGTGCCGCTGCTGGACGATGGCCGTCTGCTGCTGGAACGTCAGTTCCGCTTCCCCATGGGCCGGGTGATGCTGGAGTTCCCAGCCGGCAAGCTCGATGCCGGCGAAGCCCCGCTGCGCTGTGCCCAACGCGAGCTGATCGAGGAAACCGGCTACCACGCGGCGGAGTGGGCCCATGCCGGCGTGCTTCACAACGCCATTGCCTACTCGGACGAAGGCATCGAGATCTTCTTTGCCCGCGGCCTCACGCCGGGCCGCCAGGCGCTCGATGACGGGGAGTTCATCGAGCTGCAGGCCTTTACCGTCGCCGAGGTCGATGCCATGTGCCAGGACGGCCGCATCACCGATGCCAAGACGCTGATCGGCCTGCTCTGGCTGCAGCGTTGGCAGGCGGGGGCTTGGGCCCTCAAATGGGTGGCTGCTGCGCAAGAATGAGTGGCGGTGGCCTGAAAGGCCTGCCGCCAGCGCTTACCATCGTTCCATGCTGGTTCTGAATCTTTGCTGTTCCCTCGATCATGGTTTCGAAGGTTGGTTCGCCTCTGCGGCCGACTTTGAGAGCCAGCAGGCGCGCGACCTGGTGTCCTGCCCCATGTGCGGCAGCAATGAGGTCCGACGTTTGCCCAGTGCGCCGCGACTTAATGTCTCGCACCTGCGCCGTGGTGCGTCTGGGGCTGAGCGTGCCGATACCGCCTCGCCTGCAGCGATCGCGGCACGTTCTGAGCCCTCGTCAATCAGCAGCGCTTCCGAGGTCGACTCAAGCGCCTCGTCTGCTGCCGAGTCTTTGGCGCGCGTGCAAGCGCACATGATGCAGGCTTTGCGTGCCATGGTCTCGCAAAGCGAAAACGTCGGCTCGCGTTTCGCCGAAGAAGCACGTCGGATTCACTACGGCGAGGCCGAGCCGCGCAGCATCCGTGGCCAAGCCAGCCGGGCTGACACCGAGGCTCTGGTGGAGGAAGGCATTGCCGTCTTGCCCTTGCCCGATGTGCCCGGGCTCAAAGAGCCTTTGCAGTAGGCGCCACGCCTCGTTGAACCTCGGGCTTTCTTGCCGATCCATGGCCTGACGGGTGCTGGGCGAAGCTAGGGTAAATCCGAGGCTCAATTCTGCTCCATGACCTATGGCCCACCCCTTGGGCTCACTTAAGCTGCGGGGCTTTTGTTCGGCTTTCAAAGACTCGCTTGAGGGTTGCTGCCGGCCACGCTGATCGGCTGGTTGCCGGCCTTGAGCGCGGGGTGGGCGTCATGCGGTTTTTGGGTGACCTCTGCTCACACACCAAGCCCGAACTTCCTTTTGTTTCCAGCTTGTTCAAACTCATCCAAACGGAGTTGATCCGATGACGCGTTCGTCCCGCCTTGCCCGTTCTGTTTCCCCGACCTTGCTGCTGTGCGCTGCACTGGCGCTCAGTGCCTGCGGCAAGCGCGAAGGGGCGGGCGCTGCGGATGCGCCCGGCAAGGCGGCCAGTGCCGCCGCCGCCCCGCTCTTGGTGGCACAGGAAGATTTGCGCACCTTGAGTCTGTCCAGCTATGCCTTCGGCCCCGTCATCACTGGCTCCATCCAGCCCGAGAAGCGCGCCGATCTGCGCGCCGAGGTGTCGGCCGTGGTGCTGCAGGTGCTCAAGGAAAACGGCGAGAACGTGCGCCGCGGCGACCTGCTGGTGCGTCTGGATGACACCTCCATCCGCGACTCGCTGGCGTCGGCCGAGGAGGGCGCCCGCGTGTCCGCCCAGTCGTTCGAGCAGGCCGAGCGCCAGATGCAGCGCCTCAAGACCCTGCAGGCCCAGGGCATGAGCTCGCTGCAAGCGCTGGAAGACGCCGAGCTGCGCCGCAACAACGCCCAGAACGATCTGGTCGCCGCCAAGGCTCGCCTGGTGCAGGCGCGCCAGCAGTTGCAACGCACCGAGGTGCGCGCGCCTTTTGACGGTGTGGTCAGCGAGCGCAAGGTTTCGGCCGGCGACACCGCGCAGGTGGGCAAGGAGTTGGTCAAGGTGATCGACCCGCGCAGCATGCGCTTCGAGGGCCTGGTCTCGGCCGACCGCATGCACGAGATCAAGGCGGGGCAAACCGTCAATTTCCGCGTCAACGGCTTTGGTGAAGGCAACTTCAGCGGCAAGGTCCGCCGCATCGATGCTGCCGCCAATGCCACCACCCGCCAGCTCGAAGTGCTGGTGGATTTCGCGCCGGGCAAGGCGCCGACGGTGGCCGGCCTCTATGCCGAAGGTCGGGTGGAATCCGGCAGCGTCAGCACCCTGATGTTGCCCGAGGTCTCGCTGCAGCGCGCGGGTGACGCGGCCCATGCCTGGCGCGTCAAGAACGGCGTGCTCAACAAGGTGGCGGTGGAACTGGGCGAGCGCGATGCGCGCCGCGGTGAGTTCGTCATTCGCAGCGGCCTGGCCGTGGGTGACCAGGTGCTGCGCAGCCCCGGTTCCAACCTCAAGGATGGTCAGAAAGTCCAAATCGCCGCTGCGGCCGTGGCCTCGGCTTCGGCGCCGGCCAGCACAGGGAAGTAATTGCCATGTTTCTTTCCGATTTCAGCATCAAGAAGCCGATCGCCACGATCGTCATCATCATTGCGCTGATGTGCATGGGCCTGCTGGCCCTGAAGAAGCTGCGCGTCAACCAGATCCCCGATGTGCAGGAGCCGGTTCTGGTGGTCTCCATCGCCTACCCCGGCGCCTCGCCCGAGACGGTGGAGCGCGAGGTGGTGAACCGCATCGAGAAGTCGCTGCAAAGCATCTCGGGCGTGCAGCGCGTGCGGGCCACGGCGGCCGAGGGCTTCGCCCAGATCGTGCTGATCTTCAACTTCAACAAGAACATGATCGAGGCCTCGGATGAGGTCCGCAACGCCATCGGCACGGTGCGCTACAAGCTGCCGACCGAGATCCGCGAGCCGGTGCTGGAGCGCGAGGACCCCGCCGCCGAGCCCATCATGCAGCTGGCCCTGTCCAGCAGCAAACACAGCCACGCTGAGATCTCGCGCATTGCCGAAGATCAACTGGCCGACAAGTTCCGCGCCGTGCCCGGCGTGGCCGTGGTCTTCGTCAATGGCGCGCTCAAGCGCGAGCTCAGCGTGCTGCTCCATGCAGAGAAGCTGCGTGAGAACAATGTCTCCGTGACCGAGGTGGTGGCGGCGCTGCGTAACCAGAACGGCACGGCTCCCGTGGGCAAGGTGCGAGGCACGCTGGAAGACCAGAGCATCCGTCTGCTTGGCCGTCTGGAGTCGCCGGCCGAGTTCCAGCAGATCGTCGTCAAACGCCGTGGCACCGAGCTGGTGCGCCTGTCCCAGGTGGCCAGCATCGAAGACGGCTACGGCGAGCTGACCCGCCAGAGCCTGCGCAATGGCAACCCCAATGTGGGTCTGGCCATCACGCGCTCGCGCGACGCCTCCACCGTCACCACGGCCAACAAGATCCGCAGCCTGGTCGACGAGATCAACAAGACCTTGCCCGAAGGCGCCAAGCTGGAAGTGACCCAGGACGGCGGCAAGGACGCGCAGAACAGTCTGAACAACGTCATCGAGTCCCTGGTGCTGGGTGCCGGCCTGACCATCTTCGTGGTCTATGTTTTCCTGAACTCCTGGCGTTCGACCCTGATCACGGCGCTGTCGCTGCCGACCTCGGTGATCGCGGCCTTCATCGCCGTCTGGCTGTGCGGCTTCACGCTCAACTTCATGAGCTTGCTGGGACTGTCTCTGGCCATCGGTGTGCTGATCGACGATGCCATCGTGGTGCGAGAGAACATCGTGCGCCACCTCGAGCGCGGCTCCGACCGGCGCACCGCGGCGCTGCAGGGCACGGCCGAGATCGGCCTGGCCGTGGCGGCCACCACCTTTGCCATCGTGGCTGTGTTTGTGCCCGTGGCCTTCATGCCGGGTGTGTCGGGTGAGTGGTTCCGGCCCTTCGCGCTGACCGTGGTGGCTTCGGTGATGGTGAGCTTGTTCATCTCCTTCACCCTCGATCCGATGCTGTCGGCCTTCTGGGGTGACCCACCGAATCATCACCAACTGCCCAAGAACGCCTTGGGTCGAGCCCTGGTTCGCTTCAACGACTGGTTTGACCATCAGACCGAGCGTTATGGCCTTGTCATCGCCTGGGCCCTGCACCATCGCAAATGGATGGCTGCCTTCGCCCTGGCCAGCTTGGTCGGCGCCGTGATGTTGCACGCCAAGTTCGGCGGCTCCAGCTTCCTGCCGGTGACCGACAACGGCATGGTCGCGGTGGAAGTGCGCACCCCCGCCAGCAGCAGCCTGGAGTACTCCAAGCTCAAGCTCGAAGCGGCCGCCAAGCTGGCGCGCGAGATGCCCGAGACCGTGGCCACCAACAGCAATGTCAACGTCAACGGTGGCCGCATCTATGTGGACATCGGCAAGGCCAAGGACCGCAAGCGTTCCGCCAATGAGGTGGCGAATGAGCTGCGCGAGAAGCTCTCGCGCCTGGTCGGTGCCGAGTACGCCGTCTCCGACAACCTCAACGGCGGCGGCCGCAAGCCGGTGCAGATCCGCTTCACCGGCGTCGATTCGCGCAAGCTGCTCGACATCACCAACGAGTTCATGGCCAAGTTGCGCAATGTCAAGGGCGCGGTCGATGTGGGCCTGTCTGAGCAAGACCCGCAGGACGAGTTGCAGATCGAGCTGAACCGCGGCCTGGCCAACTCTCTGGGCATCTCGGTCAACGATGCCGCGCAAGCCTTGCGTGTCGCTTTTGCCGGCGTGGAAGTGGGTGACTGGGTCGACCCCTCGGGAGAGACCCGCGATGTGGCCGTGCGCCTGCATCCCAGTGACCGTGTCGATGCCAGCAATATCGAACGCCTGCCCATTGCCGTCAGCGGCAGCAATGTGATGGTGCCGTTGGAGCAGATCGCCACCGTGACCATGGGCAAGGGTCCGTCCAAAATCAGCCATGCCGATGGCAAGCGCACCATCGCCGTGGCCGCCAACGTCCAGGGTCGATCGCCCGGCGAGGTCACGGCCGACGCGCTCAAGCTGGCCAAGTCCATCAATTTCCCGCCCGGCTACAGCCTGGAACTGGAAGGGGACTCGCGCGAGCAGAACGAGGTCTTCAGCGAGATGGGCATTGCGCTGCTGTCCGGCATCGGCCTGATGTATCTGGTGCTGGTGATGCAGTTCGGTTCCTTCACCGCGCCGCTGCCGGTGATGATGTCGCTGCCGCTGTCCCTGATTGGTGTGGTGCTGGCCCTCTTGATGAGCAACAGCACGCTCAACCTCATGAGTTTCATCGGCGTCATCATGCTGATGGGCCTGGTGGCCAAGAATGCCATCCTGCTGCTGGACGCCGCGCGTCAGCTGGAGCGTGAGGGCTTGGGCCGCGAAGACGCCTTGATGGCCGCCGGCCGCAAGCGCCTGCGCCCCATCCTGATGACCACCCTGGCACTGATCGCCGGCATGCTGCCGGTGGCCATCGGCCTGGGCGAGGGCAGCGAGTTCTACCGTCCCATGGCCGTGGCCATCATCGGTGGCACCATCACCTCGACCTTGCTGACCCTGCTGGTCATCCCGACCTTCTACGACAGCATCGAGATCGCCCGCGACCGCATGATCGCCAAGTTCCGTCGTCGCATGGATCGCTGGAACGGCCTGTTTGCTTTCGTGATGACCTTTGTTGAGGCCCTGCTGACCTTGATCCTGCTGCGCTTTGTCTTCCGCATGGTGCTCAAGGCATTCGACCTGCTGACCCGCCGCCGCGGCGGACCTGCGGCGCCGCAAGGTGCGGATTGAGCGGGCTCGGCTGATTCGGGCTCAGCCCATGCAAAAGGCCTCCTGAGTGGAGGCCTTTTTTTGTCGGCGCGGAAGCGGGCGGTTCAAGCCGGGCTCAGAGCACCCGGCCCGGATTCAGCAGCCCCTGCGGATCCAGCGCCTGCTTGATGGCGCGCATCAAGCCGATGGCCACGGGGCTCTTGCGCGCCACCAGTTCCTCGCGCTTGAGTTGGCCGATGCCATGCTCGGCCGAGACGGAGCCACCATGGGCGACGACCGCGTCGTAGACGATGGCGTTGATGGCCTTCTCGTGCTGGCTCAAGAACTCGCCAGCAGCCTGCCCCTCGGGCGCTTGCACGTTGTAGTGCAGATTGCCGTCGCCCAGATGGCCAAAGTCCACCATGCGGATGCCGGGAAAGGCTTGCGCCAGCGCCGCATCGGTGCCGCTGACAAAGGCCGGGATGGCCGAGACGGGCAGGGCGATGTCGTGCTTGATGTTCAGGCCCTCCTCGGCCTGAGCCAGCGGGATGGACTCGCGCAGATGCCAGAGCGCGTGCGATTGCGGCAGGCTTTCCGCCACGGCCGCGTCGCTGATCAGCTCGGCCTCCAGTGCCGCCTCCAGCAGGCCTTCAAACAGGGCGCGCGCATGGGCTTCGCTCTCTGCGTCCGAGATCTCCAGCAGCACCATCCAGGCGCTGGCCGCCAGCGGCTGTTGCAGCTGGGGGAAATGCTTGCGCACCAGGCCCAGCGAGAACTCGTTCATCACCTCGAAGCCGGTCAGGCCTGAGCCGGCGCGGGCGCGCGCGAGGCTCAGCAGTTGCACGGCCTGGTCCAGGCTGTCGCAGGCGGCCAGCGCCGTCATCTTGGCCACGGGCTTGGGGAAGAGCTTGAGCGTGGCCGCGGTGATGATGCCCAGCGTGCCCTCGCTGCCGATGAAGAGATCGCGCAGGTCGTAGCCGGTGTTGTCCTTGCGCAGACCGGAGAGGCCGTCCCAGACCTCGCCGGCGGCCGTCACCACCTCCAGACCCAGGCAGAGCTCGCGCGCATTGCCATAACGCAGCACCTGCGTGCCGCCGGCATTGCTGGCCAGATTGCCGCCGATGGTGCAGCTGCCCTCGGCCGCCAGGCTCAGCGGGAACAGCAGGTCTTGCGCCGCGGCCGTGGCCTGCACGGTCTGCAGAATGGCGCCGGCTTCCACCGTCAGCGTCAGGTTGGCGGCGTCCAGGGCGCGCACGCGGTTCATGCGGCTGAGGCTGAGCACGATCTGCGTGCCGCTGGCATCGGGCGTGGAGCCGCCGACCAGGCCGGTGTTGCCGCCCTGCGGCACCAGGCTCACGCCATGGGCGGCGCAGAGCTTGACGACGCCGGCCACCTGCTCGGTATTGGCCGGCCGGGCCACGGCCAGGGCGCGGCCGGCATAGCGGCGGCGCCAGTCGAGCTCATACGCGCTCAGGTCTGCATCACCGGCCTTGGCGCCGCCGATCAGCAAGCCGGCTTCGCCGAGCAGGGATGTCAAGGCCTCGATCAGGGCCGCGTGTTCTTGTCTCATGGTTCTGGTTGTTATGGGGGTGTTGCAGAAAATCGATGCGGGCCGGGCGGCGCCTGGGGCTCAGGCCTCGCTGCGCTCGGCCTTGGCTGCCGCCAGGCGCTGGCGCACCTGCAGGGCACAGGCCACAAAGATCAGCACGCTGAGCAGCACCTCGGCCGTGGCCAGCCACATGGCCAGGCCGCTTTCGCTGGTGGCGCGCACGGCGCCCTCGGCGAAATACAGCCACACCATCAGGCTCAGCCAGCGGAAGGTGTAGAGCCGATAGCGCCACAAGCCGGCCATGGGCAGCAGCAAGGGCAGGGCCTTGATCGCCAGCGAGCCGCTGCCTGTGGGCGCCAGCCATAGTTCCCAGGCCAGGCACAGCACAAACAAGGCCATCAAGGCGCCCAAGGCCAGATTGCGGCTCAGCGCCTCCTGTGGGCTGGCTTGGGTGCGCCCGGTGGGCGGTGGCGGCGGGGCTTCGCGCGCAGCCGCACGGGCCGCGGCTTTGGCGGCGCGGGCGGCGGCTTTGGCCGCTCGCTCGGCGCGGCGCTGTTCGGTGGGGCTCAGCGGGATGGGCGTGGCTGGAAGCTCGATGGGAGAGGGTGCATTCGCGCTCTGGGGCGCGTTCGATGGCAGGGGCGGCTGAGACATGCTGGCATCATAGCCAGCATGCGAAAACCGAGTTCTGACCCCCTGATCCAAAGGCCGACGCTGGATCAGTTTCTTGTCTCCCTGCAAAACTGGCCCTGGCGCCTGACCGTTCACAGCCTGCGCGAGCGCTTTCGGGAAGGGCGCCTGGGCCTGACCGCCGGCAGCCTGACCTTCACCACGCTGATCTCCCTGGTGCCGCTGCTCACCGTGATGCTGGCCTTGTTCACGGCCTTCCCGATGTTTGCGTCCTTCCAGGTGGCGCTGGAAAAGTACTTCCTGAAGAGCCTGATCCCCGACACCATCGCCCGGCCTGTGCTGGGCGCGCTGACCCAGTTTGCGTCCAAGGCCAGCCGCCTCGGTACCGTGGGTCTGGTGGCCCTGGGCCTTTCGGCCCTGGCCTTGATGCTGACCATCGACCGCACCTTGAATCAGATCTGGCGCGTCAAGCGCCCGCGGCCGATTGCCCAGCGGGTGCTGGTGTACTGGGCGGCCGTCACCCTGGGCCCCATCCTGCTGGGCGGCAGCCTGGCCTTGACCAGCTATGCCATCACCACCGGCCATGAGCTGGTCAGCACCCTGCCGGTGTCCCTGTCCCTGCTGTTCAGCACGGCGCAATTCTTGTTTCTGTCCTTCGGCGTGGCGTCCTTGTTCCACTATGTGCCCAACACCGATGTGCGCTGGCGCCATGCGCTGCTGGGCGGCGTCTTCGTCACCGTGGGT
The DNA here is from genome assembly GCF_002885975.1 of Paucibacter aquatile. Classification (NCBI taxonomy): domain Bacteria; kingdom Pseudomonadati; phylum Pseudomonadota; class Betaproteobacteria; order Burkholderiales; family Sphaerotilaceae; genus Roseateles; species Kinneretia aquatilis. Next base: position 808,508 of record NZ_POSP01000004.1, read on the forward strand.
TTCAATCTGGCCAAGGCCGGCCTCGCTTGGTACGTGAAACAGGTGCCGACCTTCTCTACGCTTTACGGCGCGTTCGCCACCGTGCCCATTTTTCTGGTCTGGCTCTATCTCGGTTGGGTGATCGTGCTGCTGGGCGCCTTGCTGGCGGCCAATGCGCCCAGCCTCAGCAGCGGCATGCTGCGCCGGCCCGAGACGCCGGGCCTGAGCCTGGAGCTCTCGCTGGGCGTCTTGCGTGAGTTGCGCGACAGCCAGGCGCGCGGCGAGGGCGGGCTGACCAGCTTGATGCTGGCCCGCCGCCTGCGGGTGGACCCGCTGCAGCTGGAGCCGGTGCTCGATCAGTTGCTGGACCTGGACTGGCTGGGCCGGCTGGAAGAGGAGGGAGCGCAGCGCCTGGTGCTTCTGTGTTTGCCGCAGGAAACCCTGGCCCAGGCCTTGCTGCAAGCCACGCTGGCCGAACGCACGCCGGGGCTGGCGCCGCTGTGGGCGCGCAGCGGCTGGGAGCGTGTCAGCCTGGCCGAACTGCTGGACGCACAGCCGGCCTGATCGCCCTCAGGGGTGCAGCACCACGAGCAGGGCCACGGCCGGCTCGGACTGCGCATCGCCCAGCGCCGCAAGGTGGCGGATGGCATGCGGTCCGTCGACGGCATAACGCGCGGTTTCGCCGGCGCTCAAGGTCCGGCTGCTGCCACCGGCTTCCACGCGCAGGCTGCCGCTGAGCACGCTCAGGTGCTCGCGCGAGCCAGGCTCGTGCGCGGCCGATTCCAAAGCGCCGCCGGGCTGAACCGTCAGCTGATACCACTCGAACTGCCCGGCCAGGTCGATGGGGCCGAGGATGCGCAGCTGGCACAGGCCGTCGGGGCTGCTCATGCCCGGCGTGGCGTGGGCGGCCACGGTTTCAATCGCCGGCGCTGCGGCGCGCTCGCCGCCGAGCAGCTCGGACAGCTCCACCCGCAGCGCATTGGCCAGGCGCCAGACCACGGCCACCGTGGGGTTGGCCTGGTTGCGCTCGATCTGGGACAGCATGGATTTGCTCACCCCGGCGCGGCGCGACAGCTCGTCCAGCGACAAGCCCTGGCTTTGCCTCAGGGCTTGCAGGGTGGCGCCGACCTTGGGCGGCTCCAGATGATCCAAACTCGGCACGGACATGACGCTTGACCCCAAAAAGGAAATCCCAGATACTGCACGACAGTTCGATATATCGAACTATGTTCAATTTAGCGGATTGTGCATCAAGCCCAGTGGGGTGAGCCGCCGCGCGCAACGTCAAGCCACACCCAGGAGACCCTCATGGCCAGCAGCGAAGACTTCTACGCCCATATTCGCAATGAACTGGCGGGCATCCGCGAGGCCGGTCTCTACAAGAACGAGCGCGTCATCACTGGCCCGCAAGGCTCGCTGGTGCACACCAACGATGGCCGCGAAGTCATCAACCTCTGCGCCAACAACTACCTGGGTCTGTCCTCGCACCCGGCGGTGATCGAAGCCGCGCACGAAGCCCTGCGCAGCCACGGCTACGGCCTGTCTTCGGTGCGCTTCATCTGCGGCACGCAAGACCTGCACAAGACCCTGGAACAGCGCCTGGCCAAGTTCCTGGGCACCGAGGACACCATCCTCTACGCGGCGGCCTTCGATGCCAACGGCGGCCTGTTCGAGCCCCTGCTCGGTGAGCAAGACGCCATCATCAGCGACGAGCTGAACCACGCCTCCATCATCGACGGCATCCGCCTGTGCAAGGCCAAGCGCTTCCGCTACAAGCACAACGATCTGGCCGATCTGCAAGCCCAGCTGGAGGCCGCCAAGGCCGCCGGCGCCCGCCACACCCTGGTCTTCACCGACGGCGTGTTCTCCATGGACGGCACCATCGCCCAGCTGGACAAGATCCGCGCCCTGTGCGACCAATACGGTGCGCTGCTGGGCATCGACGAATGCCATGCCAGCGGCTTCCTGGGTCAGACCGGCCGCGGCACGCATGAATACCGCGGTGTGTTTGGCAAGATCGACATCATCACCGGCACCCTGGGCAAGGCCCTGGGCGGCGCCTCGGGCGGCTTCACCTCGGGCCGCAAGGAAGTGATCGAGCTGCTGCGCCAGCGCTCGCGCCCCTATCTGTTCTCCAACACCGTGGCGCCCAGCATCGTCGGCGCGTCCATCGCCGTGCTCGACCTGCTGGAGGGCTCCACCGCCCTGCGCGACAAGCTGGAGGCCAACACCACCTACTTCCGCGAGGCCATCCAAGCCGCCGGCTTCGAGATCAAGCCCGGCACCCACCCCATCGTGCCCATCATGGTCTACGACGCGGTGATGGCGCAAAAACTCAGTGCCCGCATCCTCGAGCTGGGCGTTTATGCCGTCGGCTTCTTCTTCCCCGTGGTGCCCAAGGGCCAGGCGCGCATCCGCGTGCAGGTCTCGGCCGGCCATGAGCGCGAGCAGCTGGAGCGCGCCGTCGCCGCCTTTGCCCAGGCCGGCCGCGAGCTGGGCCTGATCAAGGCCTGATTTTCTGAAGCCCCTCCCCGAACTGCACTCAGACCCATGAGCACCCCCAAGATTCTCATCATCGGCGCCAACGGCCAGATCGGCACCGAACTGGCCCAGGCCCTGGCCTTGCGCCACGGCAACGACATGGTCATCACCAGCGACCTGGCGCCTGAAGGCCGCGTGCCGGCCCTGACGCACGAGATGCTGGACGCCACCGACGCAGCGGCCATCGCCGCCGTCGTCAAGCGCCACAGCATCACCCAGATCTATCTGCTGGCGGCCGCGCTGTCCGCCACCGGCGAGAAGCACCCGATGTGGGCTTGGGACCTGAACATGAAGGGCCTGCTCAATGTGCTGGAGCTGGCCCGCACCCAGAAGCTGGACCGCATTTTCTGGCCCAGCTCGATCGCAGCCTTTGGCCCCAACACACCGGCCCTGGACACGCCCCAAACCACGGTCATGGACCCGACCACGGTCTACGGCATCTCCAAGCTGGCCGGCGAGCGCTGGTGCCAGTGGTACTTCGAGAAGCATGGCGTCGACGTGCGCAGCCTGCGCTACCCCGGCCTGATCAGCTACAAGACGCCCCCGGGCGGTGGCACCACCGATTACGCCGTGGACATCTTCCACTCGGCGCTCAAGACCGGCCGCTACACCTGCTTCCTGGAAGAGGGTCAGGCCTTGCCCATGATGTACATGCCCGACGCCCTGCGCGCCACCATCGAGCTGATGGAAGCGCCGGCCGAAGCCATCAAGCAGCGCGGCAGCTACAACCTGGCCGGCGTCAGCTTCACCCCGGCCGAGATCGCCGCCGAGATCGCCCGCCAGGTGCCGGGCTTCCAGATCGACTACGCGCCAGACTTTCGCCAGGCCATCGCCGCCAGTTGGCCGCAGCGCATCGACGACAGCGCCGCCGTGGCGGACTGGGGGTGGAAACTCGAGTACGACCTGAAGGCCATGGCCACCGATATGCTGACCCAGCTGCGTCCCATGCTGGGCCTCTGACTCGCGTGCTGGGTCTGGCGCCGGACTGGATCTGAGTCGGCGGCATCGCAGCGCGCCGACAAATGAAGCGCAGCGCTGCTAAGCTGTGCTGATGCTGCTGAATTCCGCCTCCCTCCGCCCCTCACTCCTGCCGCGGCTTGTGCTGCGATGCTTTCGCTCAGGTCCCGCGTCGAATTCCGCCTTGCCCGCCCGGCCACGGGTCGCTGCGCTGCTGTTTGTGGCAATGGCTGTGCCTGGCTTGTGCCAGGCGCAGGCCGTGCGCGAGGGTGATGCCGCGGGCGATATGCGTTACCTGCTCGGTATGTCCTACCGCTACGGACCGGAGTATTTTGGCGCCCGGCAGAACGGTGGGGATATCAAACCGCTCTGGGCTTTGCGTTGGGGGCGCTGGCGCATTGCCACCTCGGGCTCTTCGGGATTGATGGGTTTCGGCCGCGAAACCGTGGACGGCGGTGCTGGTGCCAGCCGCGAGCTGTTCCGCAACGAGAACTTCAGCCTCGGATTTGGCCTGCGTATCGACAGCGGCCGAGACAGCCGCGACAGTGAGAGCACCCAGGGGCTGCCCGATGTGAAGCGCACCCTGCGTGGACGGGTCTACGTCAGCTACAACCTGGCCCCCGGCTGGCAGCTTGGCGGCAGCTTGAGCCAGGACCTGGCGGGGCGTGATGGCGGCCTTGTCTGGAGTACCGATCTGCGCAAGCAACTCTACCGTTCGGCCGGTGGCGAGCTCAGTGTTGGCATCGGCGTGTCGGGCGGCAATGGCCGCTATATGCAAAGCTACTTCGGTGTTCCTGAAGGGCCGGCGGCGGAGCGCCTGGGTCGCAGCTATAGCCCGGGCTCGGGCTTGCGCGACGCTGGCCTGGGCCTCAGTTACACGCGTTCGATCAGCAAGCATTGGGTCTGCTTCAGCAGCCTGGGCACCGGCCGCCTGCTGGGGACGGCCGCTGACAGCCCTCTCAACCAGAAGTCGGGCTCCTTCAACTGGAGTCTGGGCCTGGCCTACCGCAACTGAGTTCCCCACTCGCTCCCATCATGGATACACCTGTTGCCGCTGCCAAGGCCGGACGCCATTTCCTGCCGCGCTGGGCCCTCTGGGTCTTGGGCTTGTTGCTGATTGCGGTGGCTCTGGGTCTTTGGCACAGCCAAAGGGGCAAGGCTCTGCCGGCGGAGCAGCTGCAGCGGCGCGATTTTGTGCAGACCGTGGTGGCCAGTGCTCGCGTGGAGGCGCCGCACCGGGTGGACCTGGCGGCGCAGATCACCGGCACGGTCAGCGAAGTGCCGGTGGCGCAGGGGCAGGCTGTGGCGCAAGGCCAGCTGCTGGTGGCCCTGGAGGCCAGTGAGCTGAAGGCCGCGCAGCGCCAGGCCGAGGCGGCCTTGCAGCAGGCGCAGCTGAACTTGCGCCGCCTGGGTGAGGTGCAGCTGCCGGTCAGCGAGCAGCAGCTGCGCCAGGCGCAAGCCACGCTCGATCTGGCGCGTGCCCAGCTGCAGCGCAGCGAGCAGCTCCATCAACAAGGATTCATCGGTGCGGCCGCCCTCGATGAGGCCCGCAAGAGCCTGAGCCTGGCCGAAGCCCAGGCGCGTGTCAGTCAGGCCCAGACCCGCAGCCTGCAGCCGGCTGGCAGCGAGCTGGCCCTGGCCCGCGCCGCCCTGAGCCAGGCCGAGGCCGCCGCCGACCTGGCCCGGGCGCGGGCCCGCTACACCCGCATCCAGGCGCCGGTGGCCGGCACCCTGATCGCCCGCAATGTCGAGGTCGGTGATGTGGTGCAGGCCGGGCGTTTGCTGATGACGCTCTCGCCCCAGGGCCGGACCGAGCTGGTGCTGTCCATCGACGAGAAGAATCTGCGCCTGCTGCAGCTGGGCCAGCCGGCCCTGGCCTCGGCCGATGCCTACCCCGAGCAGCGCTTTGCCGCGCGCGTGGCTTATATCAACCCGGGCATCAATGCCCAGACCGGCGCGGTCGAGGTGCGCCTGGCGGTCGATGCGCCACCGGTCTATCTGCGCCAGGACATGACGGTCTCGGCCGACATCGAGGTCGGCAGGCGCCAGCGCGCCCTGCTGCTGGGCCTGGCGCAGGTGCATGAGGCGTCGGGCCAGAAACCCTGGGTCTGGCGCGTCGATGCCCAGCAGGGGCTGCAGCGGCGCGAGATTGAGCTGGGCCTGCGCAGCGGCGGCTGGGTCGAGGTGCTGGGTGGTTTGGCTGAAGGCGACGTGGTGCTGCAGGCTGCGGCTGCGGATGCTGCGGGTCTGAAAGCGGGCGACCCTGTGCGGCCAGTGTTCGCCAAGCCGACAGCAGCCGCACCAAGGTCCTTGCCCGCCAGTCGCTGAAACAGGCGCTGACACCTGACCATGCTCAAGTCCTGGCAACCCTTTGAGTGGATCGTGGCCCTGCGCTTTCTGCGTGAAGGGCGGCTGCAGACCCTCTTCATCATGACCGGCGTGGCCATCGGTGTGGGCGTGATTGTCTTCATGTCGGCCCTGCTGGCCGGTTTGCAGGGCAACTTCATCCGCCGCGTGCTCTCGGCCCAGGCCCACATCCAACTGCTGCCGCCGCAGCAGCACACGCGCGAGCTGCGCGGCGAGCGTGAGCTGGGGCCTGAGGGCCAGCCCGGCGCCGTGGTCGGTGCCATCGTCCAGCCGCCGCTGCAGCGGCTCAAGTCCATCGACCAGTGGCAGGCCGTGGCACGGCAGGTGCAGGCCATGCCGGGCGTGCGGGTGGTCAGCCCCCAGGTCAGCGGCTCGGCCCTGGTGCTGCGCGGCAGTGCCAGCCGCGCGGTGTCGCTCACCGGCATCGAGCCGGCGCTGTATTACCGCATCGTCGATCTTGGCGACAAGCTCTTGCGCGGCAGCGCCCAGCTGGGCAGCGGTGACATCCTGATTGGCAGCGAGCTGGCCGCCGACCTGGGCCTCGATGTCGGCGACAAGTTGCGCCTGAGCACCAGCAATGCGGCCAATCCCGGCGCCGCACCCAGCCTCAGCACCTTCAAGATCGCCGGCATCTTTGACCTCGGCAACAAGGGGGCCAATGAACGCAGCACCTATGTGCCGCTGCGCACGGCGCAAAGCTTGCTGGGCCTGCCCGGCGGCGTCAGCAGCCTCGATGTGACGGTCGAAGATGTCTATGCCGCCGAGCGCATGGCTCAGCGCATTGCTGCGGAAACCGGCGTGCAGGCGGACAGCTGGATCAAGGCCAGCGCTCAGTTCTTCTCGGCCATCAGTGCTCAGTCGACGGCCAATACAGCGATTCGGTTTTTCGTCGGCCTCTCGGTCGCCTTCGGCATTGCCAGCGTGCTGGTGGTCGTGGTGGTGCAAAAGTCGCGTGAGATCGGCATCTTGCGCGCCATGGGCATTTCGCGCGGGCAGATTCTGCGGGTCTTTTTGTTGCAAGGTGGTTTGCTGGGCTTGGGCGGCGCGCTGATCGGCTGCGCCATCGGCGCGGCGGCCTTGCTGGCCTGGCAGCGCTTTGCGCGCAATGCCGACGGCACGCCGCTGTTCGCGCTCAGCCTGGACCCGCAGCTGTTTGCCCTGGCCTTGCTTTTGGCCAGCATCACCGGTTTGCTGTCTGCGTTTGCGCCGGCCCTGCGTGCGGCACGGCTTGATCCCGTGGTGGCCATCCGTGGCTGAGGGCGCCGATCGCAGCGCTGTGGTGACCATGCGCAGCGTGCGCAAGGTCTTCAACCCGGGCACGCCATTCGCCAGCGAGGTCTTGCACGGCATTGATCTGGACTTGAGCCGCGGCGAGTTCTGCGCCGTCATGGGCCCCAGCGGCTCGGGCAAGAGCACGCTGCTCAATATCGTCGGCCTGCTGGACCGGCCCAGCAGCGGCGAGCTGAGCATCTGCGGCGAGAACACCGTGGGCCTGGACGACCATGCGCTGACCCGGCTGCGCGGCCACAACATCGGCTTTGTCTTCCAGTACCACCACCTGATCAGCGCCTTCACCGCGCTGGAAAACGTGATGCTGCCCCTGCTCGGTGCCAAGGGCCGCCCCGATGCGGCCATGGCAGCGCGGGCGGCCGAGCTGATCGATCAGGTCGGGCTCACGCCCTGGCGCGACAACCTGGCCAACAAGCTCAGCGGCGGCCAGCAGCAGCGCGTGGCCGTGGCCCGGGCCCTGGCCATGAAGCCGGCCTTGCTGCTGGCCGACGAGCCCACCGGCAACCTCGACACCAAGAGCGCCGACGCGGTGTTCGAGCTGCTGCGCCGGGTCAACCGTGAGCAGGGCACGGCCGTGCTCTTCGTGACCCACAACCCCGAGCTGGCCCAGCGCTGCGACCGCACCATCCTGGTGGTGGACGGCATGATCCAGCGCGGCTGAGCCGCGGCTTCAGCGCAGCGCCTGGCGCAGGGCTGCCAGCATCGCGTCGGGCGCCTCGGCCATCATCGAATGGCCGGCGGGCAGTGTGTGCACGGCCGTGGGCACCTGGGTTTTCAGCGCTTCGATCAGGGCTTGCGCCTGCTTGGGCGCCGTCATCTGGTCCTGCTCGCCGAGGATGAAATGCGCCGGGCAGCGCACCCGGGCCGCAGCCTCCAAACCGCCGGCATAGCTGTCGCAGACGCGGAAGTCGTGCTCGAAGAGATTGAGCGCGGTCTGCCCGTTCTGGATGCGGCTCTTGAGCGCCAGCTCGGCCCCTTGCAGCCAGCTGCCGGGGCCTGGGTAGCCAGGTTTGCTGGCCCAAGTGGCGAAGGAGAAGGTGTTGACCATGGCGATGGCCTGCTCGGGCGCCGTGCGGGCGGTTTCCAGCAGGGCGGGCGAGACCTTCATCGGGTAGGCCGTGCCCACCAGCACCAGGCGGCTGACCTGCTCGGGCGCGCGCGCGGCGGCTTCCAGCGCGATCAGCGAGCCCATGCTGTGGCCGACCAGGGCGGCGGGCCGGCTCAGGCCTGCCGCCTGCATCAAGGCCAGCAACCATTCGGCCATGGCCGGCACATCGGCCAGCGGTGCTTGCGCGCGGTTGCGGCCATGGCCGGGCAGGTCGACGGCCAGCACCGCATGGCCGTGGTGGGCGCACCAGCGCGCTAGCAGGGTCCAGACGCTGTGGTCGTTGAGGGCACCGTGGATGAAGACCACGCAGGGCAGGGTGGGGTCGAAGGGCTTGCCGCCGGTGTAGGCGTAGCTGGGCTGTTCGTGGACGTTGAAGAGCATGGTGGGGGTCTCGGTGGCTTCGCTTCAGCGGGCTGCGATCTTGAGCGCGCGCTTCAAGTCGGCGATCAGGTCCTCGGCGTCTTCCAGGCCGATGGACAGGCGGATGGTGCCGGGCGTGATGCCGGCCTGGGCCAGGGCCGCATCGTCCATGCGGAAATGGGTGGTGCTGGCCGGGTGGATCACCAGCGAGCGGCAGTCGCCGACATTGGCCAGGTGGGAGAAGATTTTGAGCGCTTCGATGAAGCGCCGGCCTTGCTCGCGGCTGCCTTGCAGATCGAAGCTGAAGACCGAGCCGCAGCCGCGCGGCAGCAGCTGCTGGGCCAGGCCATGATCGGCATGGCTGGCCAGGCCGGGGTAGCCGACGCGGCTGACCTGGGGCTGGGTGGACAGAAACTCGGCCACGCGGCCGGCGTTCCGCACATGGCGCTCCATGCGCAGGGACAGGGTCTCGATGCCTTGCAGAATCAGCCAGGCGGTGTGCGGGCTCATGCAGGCACCGAAGTCGCGCAGGCCCTCGCGGCGCGCGCGCAGCAGGAAGGCGCCGGTGCTGCTCTCCTCGCTGAACACCATGCCGTGGAATCCGGCATAGGGCTCGCAGAGCTCCGCAAAGCGGCGGCCGCCGCTGCGCTCGAACGCGGCCTGCCAGTCGAAGCGGCCGCTGTCCACCAGCACGCCACCGACCACGGTGCCGTGGCCGGACAGGAATTTGGTGGCCGAATGCATGACCAGATCGGCGCCCTGGGCGATGGGCCGCTGCAGATAGGGCGTGCTCAAGGTGGCGTCCACCAGCAGGGGCAGGCCGGCCTCGTGGGCGATGGCCGCGACGGCCGGGATGTCCAGCACGTCCATGCCCGGGTTGCCCAGGGTCTCGCCGAACAGCAGGCGGGTCTCAGGCCGGATGGCGGCGCGCCATCCTTCCAGATCGCCGGGCTTGACGAAGGTGGTCTCTATGCCGAAGCGCGACAAGGTGTAGTGCAGCAGATTGTGCGAGCCGCCGTAGAGCGCGCTGGAGGCGACGATGTGCGAGCCGGCCGCGGCGAGGGTGGAGATGGCCAGGTGCAGCGCCGCCTGCCCGCTGGCCGTGGCGATGGCGCCGACTCCGCCTTCCAGCGCGGCCATGCGTTCCTCGAACACGGCCGTGGTCGGGTTGGAGATGCGGCTGTAGACATGGCCGGCGCGCTCCATATTGAAGAGCGAGGCGGCATGCTCGCTGTTCTCGAACACGAAGGAGGTGCTCAGATGCAGGGGCGTGACGCGCGCGCCGGTGGCGGGATCGGGGGCCGCGCCGGCATGCAAGGCCAGGGTGTCAAAGCCAGGGTCGCTGTAACCGGACATATGGACTTTCGTGGTGTTGAATGCGCGGATTGTGTGCTATGTTCCCAAGCATCCTGCGGCGCAAGGTGCCGGGTCTTGCCGACAGTGCAGCAGGTTGTGTTAGGCAGTGGCAGGCAGTGACAACGAGGAGAAAGCTGATCATGAAAGTCGTCGACATTTTGCGCGTCAAGGGCGGCACGCTGTTCACCGTCACGCCCGACGAATTGCTGGCCGTGGCCGTGACCGCCATGGCCGAACGCGACATCGGCTCCCTGGTGGTGATGGAGCATGGCGATCTGGTCGGCATGCTGACCTTCCGCGAGGTGATCGCGGCCATCGTGCGCAATGGCGGCACGGTCGGCACCTCCCTGGTTCGCAGCGTCATGGACGACCATCCGCTGACCTGCACGCCGGAGACTGAAATCGACGAAGTCCGCCGCATGATGCTGGGCCGCCACGCCCGCTACATGCCGGTGCTCAACGGCCGCACGCTGATGGGCGTGATCTCCTTCTACGACGTGGCCAAGGCTGTGGTCGATGGCCAGGATTTCGAAAACCGCATGCTCAAGGCCTACATCCGCGACTGGCCGCTGGAAGACAACCCGGCGGCGGCGGATGAATCCAAGCTCTGAGCGGCAGGGCGCCTGAACGCCAGCTGCGCCTTCGGCTGCCTGAGCTGGCCTGAATTTCACTCCTGCTTTCACACCCACAGAGAAGCGCGGCTCGGCCGCCTTCTCTGTTTTGTTTTTCCAGCCTCGGCCGACCGGTGCCAGGCGTTGTGCCGAAGGACGTTCCGCCATGACAAGCCTGCAGCAACTCTTTGCCCAGAAGTCCTGGGCCAACCAGGAACTGTTTGCCGTGCTGGCGGACGTGGATGCCAGCCAGCACGCCGAGGCGCTGCATGCCGCGCTGCGCATGCTCAACCACATCTACGTGGTGGACCGCATCTTTCACGCGCATCTCTGCCAGCAGGCGCATGGCTACACCCGCAGCAACACCGATGACACGCCGAGCCTGGAGGTCTTGCAGTTCGAACAGGCGGAGCTGGATGCGTGGTTTGAGCGTTATGTCGCCGAACTCTCGCCCGAGCAGGCGGCCGAGCGCTTGCGCTTCCAGTTCACCGATGGCGACGCCGGCTGCATGAGCCGGGAGGAAATGCTTCTTCACTTGATCACCCACGGCGCTTATCACCGCGGCAATGTGGGCCAGATGCTCAAGGCCATCTCGGTCGCGCCGCCGCGCGATCTGCTGACCCGTTTCCTGCACCTGAGCGAGCCACAGCGCCGCCAGGCCTGAGCAGGCGGGCAGGCGCGCGCGGGTGCCGGCCGACCGGGGTCAGCCCGCCAGCTTCAGCGTGCCGTGCCGGCCACGGCCGAGTGTGGCCCACCAGAGCAGCCCCAGGCCCAACCAGGCCAGGCCCAGCTTCATGGCCGCACGGTCCTGCCCGTAGAGGATGAAGAGCAGCACGGCCAGGCCCAGGGCCGGCACCAGCCCATGGCGCAGCCAGCGGCCGCTGCGCTGGCGCAGCAGGAAGTGCCAGATCACGGCCAGGTGCAGCAGCACAAAGGCACTGAGCGCGCCAAAGGTGACGAGATTGGTCAGGGCGGCAGCGTCCTCGAGGAACAGCAGGGCCACGGCCAGGGACACGGCAGCCACCAGCCAGGTGCTGGTCTGCGGCGTCTGGCGCTCGGGGTGCACGCGGGCCAGCCAGCGTGAGCCGGGCAGTTGGCCGTCCCGCGCCATGGCGTAGAGCACGCGAGACACGGCTGCCTGCGCGCTCAAGGCATTGGCCACGCCCCAGGCCAGGGCGGTGGCCACCGCGCAGCTGATGAAGAGGCTGCGTCCGCCGGCCAGTGCGGCGATGTCGTAAAAGGCGCTGTCGGCGCTGGCCGGCTTGAAGTCCGGCCCGGCTGCCAGGGCCAGTTCGCTCGCCAGCCAGGTTTGGGCGATGAAGCAGCTGCCCATCAGGAACAGCACCCAGAGCGTGGCTCGGCCGATCGGGTTGTCGCGCGGGCGCGCGGGGTCGGATCTGACCTCCTCGCTGAGTGTGGAAATGGCATCAAAGCCCAGAAAGGACAGGGCGGCGATGGCGGCGGCACCGGCCACCCAGTTCCAGTTCAGCTGCGGGCCCTGGAGGGGGCGCAGGCTCAGGCCCGTGCCGCCCGGCCCGAGCAGGGTCCACAAGGCCAGCGCCATGAAAACCGCCAGCACCAGCAGCTGCAAAGCGAGAAAGACCCGGTTGGCACGGGCGGTCAGCTCGACACCTCGCAGATTGATGGCCGTGCACAGGGCGATGAAGGCCAGCACCCAGCAACCGGCGGGCAGGGCGGGCCAGAGGGCTTGCAGCGAATTTGCACTGACCACAAAGAGCAGGGCCGGCACCAGGATGTAGTCGAGCAGGAGCAGCCAGCCGGCCAGAAAACCGGCCAGTGGGTGCAGGCCGCGCTGGGTGTAGGTGTAGGCCGACCCGGCAACGGGAAACTCCTGCGCCATGGCCGCATAGCACAGCGCGGTGAAGACCATGGCCAGCAGCCCAAGGCCATAGGCCAGGGGCACCAGGCCTTGCGAGGCGTCGGCCACAAAGCCGTACACGCCGAAGGGCGCGATCGGCACCATGGCCACCATGCCGTAGCGCAGCAGGTCCTTGAAGCCCAGGGCCCGCTTGAGTTCCTGCCGGTAGCCGAAGTCGGCCAAGTCTGGCGATGCCGTGAGGCCTGGCGGGCTCGAGCGGCTCACAGCGCAATCCCCAACTGCTGCAGCAGCGCTTGCGGCATCTCGAAGCGGCAGGTCTTCTTGGGGTCGACGATCTGGCAGATCTGCAAATTGCCGGCGATGCTCATCAGGTTGACTGCGTCGACCTCGCTCATGCGGCCGTGCTGGGTCAACAAGTCCGCCATCTGGCGGCTGGCCAGCAGGGCGGCCTCATCGAGCTGCACGGCGGAGCCCAGGGTGTAGGCATGGCTGGGCGTGCTCAGCAAGGGCAGGGGCCAGGGCTTGCCGGCCTCGGGCTTGATCACGCGCAGGCGCACGCGCACCTCGCCGGCCACCTCCAAGCCGCAGACCGACACCTCGCCATCGCCCATGGCCGCATGCAGATCGCCCAGGGCCAGCAGGGCGCCCGGCACCTGCACCGGCAGGTAGAGCGTGTGGCCGGCGCTGATCAGCTTGCAATCCATATTGCCGCCATGGGCGTCGGGGGTGCCGCAGGACACGGGCTCGCCGGCCGGCGCCGTGCCGATGACGCCGATCATGGGCCGCAAGGGCAGGCGGATGCCACCGGGCATCAAGACCTGACCCCCTTCGATGGCCATGCTGCGGATGCTGGCCTCGCTGAAGCGGTCACCGAGGATGCCCAGGCCCGGTGCCGTCACCATCACGGCACGCTCGCCCACCTCGATGTGTTCGATGTCCACGGCCAGCACATCGCCGGGTTCGGCGCCGCGCACGAAGACCGGGCCGGTGGCCGGGTTGATGCGGGCCCAGTCCACGCCTTCAAACGGCGTGTCTTCACTGACGATCTGGTCCTGGAAGCAGTCGCAGGTTTCGAACAGCAGCCGCTCGCCGCTGTCGACGCTGAGCACCGGCGGGTTGTCGCGCGACATGGCGTAGATCACCTGCTCGCGCGAGATTCGATGGACGCTGCTCATGGGCTTCTCCTCCTGCCAGTGTGTTGGGCTTGTGGCCTGCGCCTGGACTCTACGAAGCGAGGCGGAAGCTGGCCATCGGGGGCGACCCTTTGCATGCCAGCGGCATCGGTCCCGCAGCGCTCGATCCGCGAACGTCAAGCGCACGTGTATCCGTGGAAGATCGAAAGTAGCTCCGCGATCGGACTTTCACTTTTTGCCTGCCGAGCCAACAGGCCCTGTCTCAATCTGGCCCACGGGCCCCGACCCTCTGTCAGATGTTTCTATGTTCAAGCGCGGCTGCGCTGAGGACACTGCGCAGCCTCGGCTCCGGCCGACGGTCCACATCTACCTCTGGAGACCCCCATGCCTGCCCACAAGACCCCATTCAAACTCGCTCTGCTTCCGGCTGCGGCCTTGATCCTGAGTGCACTGTCCAGCATGAGCCTGCCTGCGGCTGCTCAAGACGGCGCTGTCGAGAGCACGGCCGTGCTCAATCTCGGCAGCGGCGAGCAGTTGATCGAGGCGCTGCGCCAGCAACACCGCGGCAGCAGCAGCCCCTTCTTCCGCACCTTCGGCAACGAGTCGCTCGCAGTGCAGATCCAGGACTTCTTCGACAAGAATGGTCTGGTGTCCATCTCCGGCCATGCCCTGGGCAACAGCAACTCGGTGTTCTTCCTCAAGGGCAGTGCCAAGAACCTGGGTGGCTATCTGGCGCTGCATGACAAGCGCAAGGCCTTTGAGTTCAGCAGCGGCAGCGCCGATGGCGCCAAAGGTCAGGTGCTGGTGCGCGAAGTGCCCTATACCGTGGTCTTTCCCGATTTCGACGAGAAGTTCCAGCACGACTATGAGCGCGCCCAGAACGTCACCACATTGGCCGTGGCCGCGCCCGTCTACAGCCCCATGGCTCTGCGCCAGGCACCGCATATCGGGCCCTATGCCAATCAGGACGTCACCCAGCTGGAGAGCAAGCCCGGAAGCCCCTGGGTGTTCTATCTCAACACCACCGCTGTCATGAACGGCAGCACGCCGCTCAATGGGGTGACGAAAGAACAGATGTACCGGGCCTGGCAATCGGTGGCCGACCAGTACTCGATGTTGAACATGAACGTCACGACCAAGCGCTCGGTCTACGACGCGGCGCGCACGGCCAACACCTTGCGCACCGGCATCATCAACTTCATCAACCAGGATGGTCGCTCCTTTGCGCCGCTGCGCTCTTTCGGCACCACCTCGGCCGGCACGCTGTACCGCAACCCCTCGGCCGGCTTCGACTACGGCTATGGCATCGGCATGACCGGTGCGCACGAGGTGGGTCACCAGATGGGCATGTCGCATGACGGCGGCGGCAGCGGTGGTGAGTACTTCGAAGGCATCCCGGCTTACCAGTGGGGCCCCATCATGGGCAACTACTGGATGGGTGGCTCCTGGGCCAACCAGCTGTTTACCTGGAGCCGTGGCGAGTACAGCACCGCCAACAACCAGGAAGACGATTTCCGCATCATGACGGTCAATGAGTCGGTGCCCTATGTGGCCGACGACAACGTCAACGGCAAGCCCCTGCAGCTGCGCGCCGGGGGGGAGATCAACCCGCTGGACAACTGGGGCCAGATCGAGCGCAACACCGACAACGATCTGTTCACCTTCACGGTCGCCAATGCCGCGACCCTGAACCTGCGGGTGGACCCGATCGAGTACTTGCGCATGCTCGATGTCGAGGCGCAGATCCTGAACAGCAGCGGCCAGCAGGTGGCGCGCAGCAATCTGGCGGTGAATCGCTCGGCCGAGTTCAGCAATCTGCAACTGCCTGCCGGCAGCTACTCGATCAAGATCCAGGGCGGCGCTGAGGGCACGCCGCAGAGGGGCTTCTCGAACTACTCCTCGGTTGGCCTTTATGCACTCAAGGGCACGCTCAGCGGCGGCGTGCCCGACACGCCACCTACTCCGCTGAGCAATGGCGTGCCCCTGGCCAACCAGAGCGGCGCCACCGGCAGCTGGAACTACTACGCCATCACCTTGCCCAGCGCAGCCTCCAAGCTGACGGTCACGCTCAAGGGCAGCAACGGCGATGCCGACCTCTTTGTGCAGAAGACGGCCAAGCCCAGCACCAGCAGCTATGCCTGCAAGAGCGATGGCTCGACCAGCAACGAGAGCTGCGCCATCACCGCGCCGACGGCGGCCACCTACATCGTCGGTGTGCAAGCCTATGCGGCCTACAGCGGCGTGACGGTCACGGCCACGGTCACGCCGTGATGGTGCTGTGATCGCAAAGTGAGCGCGGGGCAGGCTGGGCTTCACCCGGCCTGCCCGTAGAATCCAGCGCTTCAGGCAGCACAGGATTCCCATGTCAGGCAGCACTTTCGGCGAATTGTTCCGCGTCACGAATTTCGGCGAGAGCCATGGCCCGGCCATTGGGTGTGTGATCGACGGCTGCCCCCCGGGCCTGGCCCTCAGCGAAGCCGACATCCAGCCCGAGTTGGACCGCCGCCGCCCCGGCACCAGCCGCCATGTGACCCAGCGCAACGAGCCCGATGCCGTCGAGATCCTCTCCGGCGTTTTTGAGGGCTACACCACCGGCACGCCCATCTGCCTGCTGATCAAGAACACCGACCAGCGCAGCAAGGACTACGGCAACATCCTGGATACCTTCCGTCCGGGCCATGCCGACTACAGCTACTACCGCAAGTACGGCCTGCGCGATCCGCGCGGCGGCGGCCGCTCCTCGGCCCGCCTGACCGCACCCATGGTCGGTGCCGGCGCCGTGGCGCGCAAATGGCTGAAAGAGAAATTCGGCACCGAGTTCCGCGGCTGCATGACCCAGCTCGGCGAGATCGAGATCCCCTTCGAGGGCTGGCAGCATGTGGGCGACAACCCCTTCTTCGCCGCCAACTCCAGCAAGATCGCCGAGCTGGAGGCGTATATGGATGCGCTGCGCAAATCCGGCGATTCGGTCGGTGCGCGCATCCGCGTCGAGGCCACCGGCGTGCCTGTGGGTCTGGGCGAGCCCTTGTTTGACAAGGTCGATGCCGACATCGCCTACGCCCTGATGGGCATCAACGCGGTCAAGGGCGTGGAGATCGGCGCCGGCTTCGGCGTGGTGGCCCAGCGCGGCAGCGAGCATGGCGACGAGCTGACCCCGTTCGGCTTCGCCAGCAACAACGCCGGCGGCATGCTGGGCGGCATCTCGACCGGGCAGGACATCGTGGCCTCCATCGCCATCAAGCCGACCAGCTCGATCCGCAACCCCAAGGCCTCGATCAACCGCGCCGGCGAGCCGGCCGTGGTCGAGACCTTTGGCCGCCACGACCCTTGCGTGGGCATCCGCGCCACACCGATCGCCGAGGCCATGCTGGCCCTGGTGTTGATGGACCATGTGCTGCGCCATCGCGCGCAGTGCGGCGATGTGGCCCTGCCGCTGGCGCCGATTCCGGGCGCCCGCCCCGCCGCAGGCGCGGACGGATCGGCTGAATGACCGAGCCCCCGAGCGGCTCCGGCGGTTCCGGCAGCTTCGGCCTGCCACGCGGCGGCGCCTCGGCCCGCACCCTGGCCGCCAGCGCGGCCCTGTCCTGCGCCTACTTCGCCGCCATCGGCGGCTTCAACCCCTATGCCCCGCTTTGGTACAAGGAGCTGGGCCTGCCGGTGTTTGCCATCGGCTTGCTGGTTTCCTTGTCCAGCTGGACGCGCCTGTTCGCGCCCTACGCCTGGGGCGCGCTGGCCGACCGCACGGGCCAGCGGGTGCAGATCATCCGCTGGACGGCCCTGGCCAGCTGCATCGCCGGCGCCGGTTTTTTGCTGCCGCCTCAGCTGGCGACCCTGGTGATCGCCACCTTTTTGATGTTCAGCTTCAACGCGGCCATCGTGCCCTTGACCGAGACCGTGGTGGCCAGCCACCTGAGCACGGCCGACGGTGGCATGGACACGCGCCGTTATGGCCGCGTGCGCATGTGGGGCTCGATCGGCTTTCTGGCCACCGTGGTGCTGGCCGGCTGGTGGTATGAGCATTTCGGCATGCGCTGGTTTGCGCTGACCACCTTTGCCTTGCTGGCCCTGGTGGTCTTGATGGCTTGGCGCATGCCGCTGCAGGCGCGGCCCAGCCCGGCGGCACGCAGCGCGGCAGCGGTGGCGGAGGGCAGCGATTCGGTGCTGGCCGTGTTTGCCCGGGCCGAGGTGCGCTGGTTCTTCCTCGGTGTGTTCCTCACAGTGTTGGCGCATTCGGCGCTGTACGCCTTTTTCAGCCTGTTTCTTGATGCCCTGGGCTACAGCAAGCCGGTGATTGGCGGGCTGTGGGCGATCTCGGTGGTGGTGGAGATCTTCTGGTTCGCCTTCTCGGGCCGCTTGCTGGAGCGAGCCACCCTGCACCACTGGCTGGTGGCGGCGTCCTTGCTGGCAGCCCTGCGCTTTGCCATGACGGCGGCCTTCGGTGCCAACCTCGGTCTGCTGCTGCTGGCCCAATGCGGCCATGCCATCACCTTCGCGGCCCAGCATACGGCTTGCATCGCGCTGATCACGCGTTACTTCCCGGGCCGCCTGCGCGGCCGGGGGCAGGCCTTGTACTCGGTGCTGGGCTATGGCTTGTCGGGCGTGCTGGGCAGCTTGGGCGGGGCCTGGCTGGTGGACCATCTGGGCTATGCGGCGGTGTTCTGGGCCGCTTCGCTCTGCGCCCTGGCCGGAGCCTTCTGTGGCTGGCGCAGCCTGGTCTGCGAGGCGCAGCAGACCAAGTCCTGAGCCTCAAACCTGCCCCGGCCTGCACGGGCGGTCGTGGCCAAAAGCAGATCGGTGCTGGCTTTTGGCGTTTCGTCGCATCCCGCCCGCGCTCCATGAGGCGCCTTCCTACACTGCGGCCACTTTGTGGTTTTGACAGATGAATGGGGGACTCCATGCGCAAACAATGGCTTGTTGGTGGAATTGCAGCGGTGCTGCTGGCCGGGGGCGCGGGCGTGACGGTATGGGCCAGCAAGGGCGGCGACACGCCCAAGAAAGAGGCCGAGGCCGGGCCGGCCAAGGTGACGCTGGAGTTTGTGCCGCATGAGGTGGTCAAACCGACCCTGACCCGCATGCCAGCCCAGATCGAGTTTTCGGGCCCGCTGGTGGCGCCCAACACCGCCATCGTGCGGGCCAAATCCAGCGGCACCTTGCTGAGCCTGGCCGTGGCCGAGGGCAGCCGTGTGCGTGCCGGTCAGGCTTTGGGGCAGATCGATCTGGAAGAGTTGCGCTTTCGCATCGCCGAGCGCAATGCCAGCGTCGAATCGGCCCGTGCCCAGTTGGAGCAGGCCGAACGTCAGTTCAAGGCCAACCAGGGCCTGGCCGACCAGAAGTTCATCGCCAGCACCGCGCTGGACACCTCGCGTGCGGCCCTGGAAGCCGCGCGTGCCCAACTCTCCAGCGCCCGTGCGCAGCTCGACACGGCCCAGGTGACCCTGCGCCAGGCGGCCCTGGTGGCGCCGATCAGCGGCGTGGTGTCCAAGCGCCATGCGGTGGCTGGCGAGAAGCTGGCGCCCGAGCAACAGGTGCTCAGCATCGTCGACCTGAGCCGGCTGGAGCTGGCCGGCCTGGTGGGCACGCATGAGGTCAGTCGCCTCAAGCCCGGCCTGACGGTGCAGATCAAGGTGGAAGGCCATGAGGCGCCAGTCCAGGCCCGCATCAGCCGTATCGCACCGGCCGCCGAACCGGGCACGCGTTCCATCGGCGTGACTCTCGAGCTGGCCAATGCCAAGGAAGAGTTCCGTGCCGGCCAGTATGCCGTGGCTCGCGTCGAGCTGGCCGATGAGGCCCAGCGCCTGACCGTGCCGGAAACCGCGCTGAGCAGCAATGGCGGCCAGGAGCAGGTCTGGTTGATCGAGAACGGCGCCCTGGTGCGCCGCATCGTCACCACCGGCCGCCGGGACGCGAGGGAAGGGCGGGTCGAGGTGCTGCAAGGCCTGACGCCCGCGGCCCAGGTGCTGTCGGCGCGCTTCGACAATCTGCGCGAGGGCGCCAAGGCGACTGTCGTGGCGGCCAAGACCAAGGTGGCTGCGGCCACCGCACCCTGAGCGAGGACCGGCATCATGTGGATGACTCGCGTCTCGATTCAAAACCCGGTCTTCGCCACCATGGTGATGGTGGCTTTGTGTGTGCTGGGTCTGTTCTCCTACGCCAAGCTGGGCGTGGAGAACATGCCGGACATCTCCATCCCCGTCGCGTCCGTCGATGTGCGCTATCCCGGCGCCTCGCCCGAGGCGGTGGAGCGTGAGATCGCCAAGCCCCTCGAAGAATCGCTGAACACCATCGCTGGTGTCGAACGCGTGGTGTCGCGCAGCTTCGAAGGCCGGGTGCAGGCCCAGGTCGAGTTCGGCCTGAACACCGATATGGGCCGCGCCATGCAGGAGGTGCGTGACCGCGTCTCGCTGGCGCAATCGGCCTTCCCCAAGGAAGCAAAAACGCCGACCGTGGCGCGCGCCCAGATGGAAGACAACCAGCCCGTGGTGCTGGCTGCGCTGATGAGCAAGACACGGCCGGCGCGCGAGCTGTCGATGATGAGTGAGCTCATCATCGCCAAGCGCTTGGGCCGCGTGGACGGCGTGGCCCGCGTGGACGTGGGCGGCCTGGTCTCGCGCGAGGTGCGCATCGATCTGGACCCGATGCGCTTGCGTGCCTACAACGTGACACCGGCCGAGATTGCCCAGGCCTTGCGCGAGGCCAATGTCGACCAGCCGGTAGGCCTGATCTCGGACAAGAGTGCCGATGCCATCTTGCGCGTGGAAGGTCGGGTCAAGGACCCCAAGGCCTTTGCCAAGGTGGTGGTGGCGCGGCGCGGCAATCTGGTGCTGACCCTGGGCGATCTGGGCCAACTGGTGGAGCGTGAGCGCGAACCGGACAGCCTGGCCCGCATCAATGGTGCGGCCGCCGTGACCTTCAATGTCTTCAAGCAGCAAGATGCCAACATCGTCAACACCGGGGAGGGCGTCAAGGAGGCCATGGCCGAGCTGCGCAAGACCTTGCCCAAGGACGTGGAGCTGAACCTGATCTACGCCTCCAGCGACAACGTCAAGGACTCGCTCAACGGCCTCAAGCACACCCTGGTCGAGGGCGCGCTGCTGACGGTGGCCATCGTCTTCCTGTTCCTGCACAGCTGGCGTTCGACCATCATCACCGGCCTGACCCTGCCGATCGCCGTGATCTCCAGCTTCATCGCCGTTCATGCCTTCGGCTTCACGCTGAACTTCATGACCATGATGGCCCTGTCGCTGTGCATTGGCTTGTTGATCGACGATGCCATCGTCGTGCGCGAGAACATCGTGCGCCATGTCGGCATGGGCAAGAGCCACCAGCAGGCGGCGTTTGACGGCACCAACGAGATCGGCCTGGCGGTGATGGCCACCACCTTTGCCATCTGCGCGGTGTTTGTGCCGGTGGCCTTCATGGGCGGCATCATCGGCAAGTTCTTCTACCCCTTTGGCATCACCGTGGCGGTGGCGGTGATGGTGAGCTTGTTCGTCAGCTTCACGCTCGACCCCATGCTGAGCTCGGTCTGGAAGGACCCGCCAAGCCATTACGTCAAGAAGCTGCCGGTGATCGGCCACCTGATCCGCGCCACCGATCACGGCATGGATGTGCTGCACCGGGTCTACGAGCGCCTGATTCGCTGGGCGTTCTCGGGCCGACGCTATCGCCTGTTTGCACTGCCGATTCCGGTCTGGGGCCGTCCATTCGACGCCGCAGGCCAGCGCGATCGCAGCGCCCCGCGCCGCCTGCGCCTGGCCACCATTACGCCGCGTGGCCTGGTCATGATGGCTGGCGGCGGCAGCTTTGTGCTGGCCCTGGTGCTGGCTGGATTTGTCGGCACCGAGTTTGCACCCAAGACCGATGACAGCTTCACCCAGGTGAACCTGCGCTTGCCCGTGGCCTCCAGCCTGGAGCGCAGCAACGCCAAGGTGCTGCAGGTGGAGGAACTGCTGGCGCAGTTCCCCGAGATCAAGACCGTGTCCACCGTGGTCGGCGGCACCGGTGAGGGCATGGCCACCGGCCGCAACCAGGCCTCGCTGAACATCTCGCTGGTGGACCGCAAGGACCGCAAGCGCAGCCAGAAGCAGGTGGAAGATGCCATTCGTGCCGAGATCGCCAAGATCCCCGGTGTCGATGCCAGCGTGGGCGGCGACCGCTCGATCTGGATCACCTTGCTGGGCAATGACCCGGAGGCCCTGACCCAGGTGGCCAACGATCTGGTGGCCAAGATCAAGAAGGTCAAGGGCGCGGTCGATGTGGAGACCACGGTCAAGCCCGGCCTGCCGGCTTTTGCCGTCAAGCTCAAGGACTCGGCGATTCGCGAGCTGGGTCTGACCGCACCGCAGGTGGCCGCATCGCTGCGCGCCTATGTCAACGGCGAGGTGGCTACCTACTGGACCACGCCCGATGGCAACCAGGTCGAGGTGCTGCTGCGCCTGCCGGTCGAGCAACGCCAGCGCATCGACCAGATGCTCAAGCTGCCCGTGGCCTTCGCAAAGGATGGCTCGCCGATCGCGCTCGATCAGGTGGCCACCATCGAATCGGTGTTCAACCCCGAGGTGATCCGCCGCCAGAACCTGCAGCGCCGCGAGGCCGTGTTTGCCGGCACCGAGGGCCGCCCCTCGGGTGATGTGAATGCCGATGTGCAGAAGATCGTCAAGTCCATGGAACTGCCGCCCGGCGTCAGCTTCAATGTCGATGGCGCCGGCAAGCAGCAGAAGGAAGCCTTCAATGGCCTGCTGGCCGCCATGGGCCTGGCGGTGATCTTCATCTACATCGTGCTGGCCAGCCAGTTCGGCAGCTTTGTGCAGCCGATCGCCATCATGGCCTCGCTGCCCCTCTCGCTGATCGGTGTGATGCTGGCCCTGCTGATCACGGGCACCACGCTCAATGTGTTCTCCATGATCGGCCTGGTCATGCTGATGGGCCTAGTGACCAAGAACGCGATCCTGCTGATCGACTTTGCCAACCACGCCCGCAAGGGCGGGGCCAGCATTCCCGAGGCGCTGCTGGAGGCCGGCCTGGTGCGCATGCGCCCCATCATCATGACCACAGCGGCCATGGTCTTCGGCATGCTGCCCATGGCGATTGCCTTCAACCAGGGCGGTGAGGTGCAAGCCCCCATGGGCCGGGCCATCATCGGCGGCGTCATCACCTCGACCCTGCTGACCTTGGTGGTGGTACCGGTGCTGTATTCCTACCTGGTGCGGGAGCGCAAGCCCAAGCCGGCCGCTCAGCAGGAGGCGATGCTGGCCGAGCTGCCAGCGCTTGGCGCCGGCGCCAGCGCCAGCGCTTGATGCCGCAGGCAGCCCCAGGTCTTTGACTCACGGCGGCGCCCTTCGGGGCGCCGTTTCTTTTTCTTGAGGGGCGTTCTCCTGTACGACAGGATCGCTCGCGTGAGTTCGGAACGATTTGCCCGTGCGCGCGGCGGGGCCGGCCGCAGCAAGGGGCTCAGGCTTGGCTATGCTGCGCAGCCATGTTCCTTCGTTTTGGTTTCTGGCGGCAGGCCTGCCGCCACACGGCGCGCCCTTGCCGATGGCTGCTCTGCCTGCTCATGGTCGCAATCGGCCCGACGCTGCCAGCGCAAGCCCAACAACGCCTGCTCAGCGAAGAGTTCGCTCCCATCAACTTCAGCGAGAACGGCGAGGCCAAGGGCTTGGCGGTCGAGGTGGTGCAGGAGATCCAGCGGCGCCTGAAGAAGGAATTGCCGATCGAGTTCCAACCCTGGGCGCGTGCCTACCGCGAGGTGCAACTGGGCGGCGAAACCGCCTTGTTCAGCATGGCACGCACGCCAGGGCGAGAGCGCCTCTTCAAGTGGGTGGGGCCGGTGGTCACCTTCTACAGCTCGATCTATGCGCCGGCCCGCGGTGGCCTGCGACTGCGCAGCATGGACGATGCCAAGCGGGCCAAGTCGGTGCTGGTGGTGCGTGACTGGTACACCTCGGAGGAGCTGAGCCAGCTGGGCTTTCGCAACCTGGTCAGCGTTGCCGATCCGCAGGCAGCCATCCGCATGCTCCTGGCCCAGCGGGCGGATTATTTCGCCACCGAACGTCTGTCCATGCCCAAGATCATGGCGCAGGCCGGCGTGCCCGAGGATGCGCTGGAGATCGTGTACAGCTATGCCAGCGCCGAAGGGTATATCGCCTTCTCGCGTGACACCCCTGACCGTGTCGTTCAAGCCTGGCAAAGGGCACTCGATGCCATGAAGCGCGACGGCAGCTTTGCCGCCATCTACAAGCGCTGGCTGCCTCAGGACAGCCCGCCAATCAAGCGCTAAGCCCGGTCTTGCAGTCTGTACCCGTGCCGCAGGTCATGGGTTTTTTGTATGCAGTTGTTACCACGTTGTCGGGTTTTCTGACAGCGTTACGTTCTGTTTCGTGCAAATTGCCTCGCCACAAGGACTTGGTGCGCTGGCATGAACCCTGCTTCACAAAGCAAGTTCGCCAATGGGCGAACTTTTGTTTTGGACACTTGTAGGGATACGAATTGAAGATCAAGACTCTGTTTTCCGCCGCACTGCTGGTCTCGGGACTGGTGGCAGCGAGCTCTTCGGCTCTGGCGGGCGCTGTGCATCACACCGACCTGTTCTCGGCCAACACCTTGCCGCGCAACGACGATGGCTCCACCGGCCTGGTCAACATCGGCTTCAACGTCAATTTCTTCGGCAGCCAGTTCACCCAGCTGTTCGTCAACAACAACGGCAACGTGACGTTTGATCGAGCCTTGGACACTTACACGCCCTTCGGCCTGCAGGGCACCAACCGCCAGATCCTGGCGGCCTTCTTTGCCGACGTGGACACCCGCAATGCCCGCAGCGGTGTCACCCAGTACGGCACCGGCCTGCTGAACGGCCACAAGGTCTTCGGCGTGAACTGGCTGGACGTGGGCTACTTTGACACCCAGGCCAACAAGCTGAACACCTTCCAGCTCATCATCACCGACCGCTCGGACATCAATGCCGGTGACTTCGACTTCGAGTT
The DNA here is from genome assembly GCF_002885975.1 of Paucibacter aquatile. Classification (NCBI taxonomy): domain Bacteria; kingdom Pseudomonadati; phylum Pseudomonadota; class Betaproteobacteria; order Burkholderiales; family Sphaerotilaceae; genus Roseateles; species Kinneretia aquatilis. Next base: position 833,029 of record NZ_POSP01000004.1, read on the forward strand.
CAATTACGACAAGATCCAGTGGGAGACTGGAGATGCTGCCAGCAGCGGCGGCAGCAACGGCCAAGGTGGCAATTCGGTGCGCGTCGGTTGGTCCAACGGCAACAGCAATTCCTTCGAGCTGCCCGGCTCGGCCGTCAACGGCGCGCTGCTGGATGGCGGCGCCCAGTCCCTGGTTGCCGGTTCGCTGAATTCCAACGTCGCCGGCCGCTACAGCTTCAGCGTGCGCAATGGCTCGGTGCAGCCGCCCTCGACCGTGCCGGAGCCGAGCTCTCTGCTGCTGGTGGGCCTGGCCCTGGCTGGCCTGGGTGCGGTGTCGCGTCGTCGTCGCGCCTGAACTCGTTTCGTTTCACCCAGCCAAGTCAAAGGCGACCCTCGGGTCGCCTTTTTCTGTTTCGTCTTGCGCGTGCCGTATCAGCACTCGACGATGTTGACGGCCAGGCCGCCGCGTGCGGTTTCCTTGTACTTGGTCATCATGTCGGCACCGGTGTCGCGCATGGTCTTGATGACCTTGTCCAGGCTCACGAAGTGCGTGCCGTCGCCGCGCAAGGCCATGCGCGCGGCATTGATGGCCTTGACCGAGGCGATGGCGTTGCGTTCGATGCAGGGGATTTGCACCAGGCCGCCGACTGGGTCGCAGGTCAGGCCCAGGTGGTGTTCCATGCCGATCTCGGCGGCGTTTTCGACCTGCTCGGGCGTGCCGCCCATGACCTGGCACAGGGCCGCAGCAGCCATGGAGCAGGCCACGCCCACCTCGCCCTGGCAACCGACCTCGGCGCCCGAGATCGAGGCGTTTTCCTTGTAGAGGATGCCAATGGCCGCAGCCGTCAGCAGGAAGTCGATCACGCCCTCGTCGTTGGCGTGGTGGACGAAGCGGCTGTAGTAGTGCAGCACGGCCGGCACGATGCCGGCTGCGCCATTGGTCGGCGCCGTCACCACGCGGCCACCGGCGGCGTTTTCTTCATTGACGGCCAGGGCGTAGAGGTTGACCCAGTCCATCACCTGCAGCGGGTCGCGCAGCGCGGCTTCGGGGTTGGCGGTCAGGTCGCGGTGCAGTTGGGCCGCACGGCGCTTGACCTTGAAACCACCGGGCAGGATGCCCTCGGTGCGGCAGCCGCGGCTGACGCAGTCCTGCATCACCTGCCAGATCTTCAGCAGGCCGGCGCGGGTCTCTTCATCGCTGCGCCAGTGGCGCTCGTTGCGGCGCATGACTTCGGCGATGCTGATGCCGTGTTGCTTCGTCAGCGCCAGCAACTCGTCGCCGGTCTTGAAGGGGTAGGGCAGCACGGTGGCATCGGGGGCGATGACTTTTTGCTTGCTGCCGTCGGCCGCCACCTCGTCGCTGACGACAAAGCCGCCGCCGACCGAGTAGTAGGTGCGCTGCTGGATTTCCACACCTTCGGCATCGAAGGCCGAGAAGCGCATGCCATTGGCATGGAAGGGCAGGCTCTGGCGCTTGAACAGCACCAGGTCCTTGGCCTCGTTGAACTCGATCTCATGCTCACCGCCCAGACGGATGCGGCCGCCGCTGCGGATGGCGTCGAGGTAAGCCGGCACCTGCTCGACATCGACCGTATCCGGCTCATGGCCGGCCAGACCCAGCAACACGGCCTTGTCGCTGCCGTGGCCCTTGCCGGTGGCACCGAGCGAGCCATACATCTGCGAGACCACGCGTGCCGTGCGCTCGAGCTGGCCTTCGTGGCGCAGGCGTTGCACAAACATGCGTGCCGCACGCATGGGGCCCACGGTGTGCGAGCTGGATGGGCCGATGCCGATCTTGAAGAGGTCGAAGACTGAAACGGCCATGGGGCCTCCAAGCGTTGGTGTGAGATTCGAGCACGGCCCGATGAATCAGGCCGGTCTTGTGACAAAAAAGCCGGCTGGCGTCGATGGTGAATGTTCCATCAGACAGCAAGCCGGCTCTGGCAGGGCGGTGCCGAGCGTCCTGGGACGCTCAGGCGTAGTCGCTCATCGGCGGGCAGGAGCAGCTGAGGTTGCGATCCCCGTAGACGTTGTCCACGCGGCCCACCGGCACCCAGTACTTCTGGCGGCGCAGCGAGGCCACCGGGTAGGCAGCTTCTTCGCGGCTGTAGCCATGGGTCCACTCCGCGGCCAGCAGGCTCTCTGCCGTGTGAGGGGCGTTGACCAGCGGGTTGTCTTCTGCCGTCCAGCTGCCGTCGGCCACCTTGGCGATCTCGGCGCGGATGGCCAGCATGGCGTCGCAGAAGCGGTCCAACTCGAACTTAGACTCGCTCTCGGTCGGCTCCACCATCAGGGTACCGGCCACCGGGAAGGACAGGGTGGGCGCATGGAAGCCGTAGTCGATCAGGCGCTTGGCCACGTCTTCAGCGCCGACGCCGGTGGCGTCCTTCAGCGGGCGGATGTCCAGGATGCACTCGTGGGCCACACCGCCGCCCTTGATGCCCTCGATATTGCCGCTGAAGTGGATGTCGTAGGCATCGGCCAGGCGGGCGGCCACATAGTTGGCCGAGAGGATGGCCACTTCGGTCGCAGCCTGCAGGCCCTCAGCGGCCATCATGCGGCAGTACATCCAGCTGATGGGCAGCACGGCGGCATTGCCCAGCGGTGCGGCGGACACGGCGCCGATGGCGGTCTTGCTGTCGTAGCCGGCCGAACGGTGGGTGGGCAGGAAGGGGACCAGATCGGCCACCACGCAGACCGGGCCGACGCCCGGGCCGCCACCGCCGTGCGGGATGCAGAAGGTCTTGTGCAGGTTCAGGTGCGAGACATCGCCGCCGAATTCGCCCGGTGCGGCCACACCGACCAGGGCGTTCATGTTCGCGCCGTCCACATAAACACGGCCACCGTGGCTGCGCACCAGGGCGCAGATTTCCTTGACCTGGGTGTCGAACACACCGTAGGTCGAGGGGTAGGTGATCATGATGGCGGCCAGGTTGGCGCTGTGCTGCTCGCACTTGGCCTTGAGGTCGGCCAGGTCGATATTGCCTTCCTTGTCGCACTTGGTCACCACGACCTGCATGCCCACCATCTGGGCCGAGGCCGGGTTGGTGCCGTGGGCCGATTCAGGGATCAGGCAGATCTTGCGATGGCCTTCATTGCGCGACTCATGCCAGGCCTTGATGGCCAGCAGGCCGGCGTACTCACCTTGCGAGCCGGCATTGGGCTGCAGGCTGATGCCGGCGTAGCCGGTGGCTTGGCACAGCCAGGCGGTCAGCTGTTCGTTCAGCTGGGCATAACCCTGCAGCTGATCGTGCGGGGCAAATGGGTGCACGCCGGCGAACTCGGGCCAGGTGATGGGGATCATCTCGGCCGTGGCGTTCAGCTTCATCGTGCAGGAGCCCAGCGGGATCATGCTGCGGTCCAGCGCCAGGTCCTTGTCCGACAGGCCGCGCAGATAGCGCAGCATCTCGGTTTCCGAGTGGTAGCGGTTGAACACCGGGTGGCTCAGGTAGGCGCTGGTGCGCTGCAGCTCAGCCGGGATCAGGCTGGCGATGCCCTTGTCGAACGCGCTCAGGTCCGGCAGGGCCTTGCCATCGGCAAACACGGCCAGCACGGCGGCCAGGTCGGCGCGTGTGGTGGTCTCGTCGAGCGACAGGCTCAGGGCCTCGGCGCTGGCGCGGCGGAAGTTCATGCCGGCGGCCACGGCGCGGGCCTGGATGGCCGCGGTCTGCGCACCGGTCTGCACATGCAGGGTGTCGAATGCGCTGGCGTTGCCGAGGGCAAAGCCCAGGCTCTTCAGGCCTTCGGCCAGCACGGCGGTGAAGGAGGCCACGCGCTGGGCGATGCGCTTCAGGCCTTGCGGGCCGTGGTACACGGCGTACATGCTGGCCACCACGGCCGGCAGCACTTGGGCGGTACAGATGTTGGAGGTGGCCTTCTCGCGGCGGATGTGCTGCTCGCGGGTCTGCAGGGCCAGACGGTAGGCCGGCTTGCCGTGGGCGTCGATGGAGACACCGACCAGGCGGCCGGGCAGGCTGCGCTTGTACTCGTCCTTGCAGGCCATGTAGGCGGCGTGCGGGCCGCCATTGCCCATGGGCATGCCGAAGCGCTGGGTCGTGCCCACGGCGATGTCGGCGCCTTGCTCGGCGGGGGCCTTGATCAGGGTCAGGGCCAGCAGGTCGGCGGCAGCGATCAGCAGCGCACCTTGGGCATGGACCGCGTCGGCGGCGGCTTGCAGGCTGCGCACATCGCCGTTCACGCCGGGGTATTGCAGCAGGGCGGCGAAGCACTCGCTCTTGCCAGCCTCAGCAGCCGGGCCCACCACCACGTTGAAGCCCAGGGGCTCGGCACGGGTGCGCACCACTTCCAGGGTTTGCGGCAGTACGTCGTCGGCGACGAAGAAGGTCTGGCTCTTGCTCTTGCCCACGCGGGCGGCCAGGGTCATGGCTTCGGCGGCGGCGGTGGCTTCGTCCAGCATGGACGCGTTGGCAATGGCCATGCCGGTCAGGTCGGTCACCATGGTCTGGAAGTTGACCAGGGCCTCCATGCGGCCTTGCGAAATTTCAGCCTGGTAGGGCGTGTAGGCGGTGTACCAGGCGGGGTTCTCGAGGATGTTGCGCAGGATGACGCCGGGTGTCAGCGTGTCGTAGTAGCCCTGGCCGATGTAGCTCTTGAGCACCTTGTTCTTGCCCGCCAGCGCCTTCAGCTCGGCCAGGGCCTGGGCTTCGGTCGCAGCCGCCGGCAGGTCCATGCCCACTGAGCGCTTGATGCTGGCGGGCACCACGGCTTCGATCAGGGCGCGGCGCGAGGCGGCACCGATCACCGACAACATGCCGGCTTCGTCAGCGGCATCGGGGCCGATGTGGCGGGCTTGGAATTCGGTGGCGTTCTCGAGCACCGACAGGGGCTGCAGGGCGGACATCAACATGGCAAATCCTTGGAGCCTGGCGCCGCTTGTGGCGGCCTCAGGCCGTTTGTGTTCGGGAGAGCCTGCCACAGCAAGGCGCAAGGACTGCGCTCTGTGGCAGGGGGTGCCGCGGCCTCACTCATAGAGCCGCCGCGGCCGGTTTGATCAGCTGTTCTTGACCAGCTCGTCGTAGGCGGTGCTGTCCATCAGGCCGTCCAGCTCGGCCGGATTGCTCAACTTGACCTTGAAGAACCAGCCGGTCTTCAGCGGGTCGCTGTTGGCGAGCGACGGGTCGTCGCGCAGGGTTTCGTTGACTTCGGTGATCTCGCCGGCGACCGGCATGTAGACGTCGGCGGCGGCCTTGACCGACTCCACCACGCCCGCCACTTCCTTGGCTTCGAAGCTGCTGCCCACGGCAGGCAGGTCCACGAACACCACATCGCCCAGGGCGTCTTGTGCGTGCACGGTGATGCCCACGGTGACGATGCCGTCGGCTTCGATCTGGACCCACTCGTGGTCAGGCGTGTACTTGATGTTGCTCATGCGGTGCTCCGTTGCTTTCGGAAGGTGGAAAGGAGAAAGAAAATGAAATGTAGGGTGCCCGATCGGGGCCGGGCAAGCGCGACGAGAGCCGAGCCGGCTCTCATCCGTTCAGCCGCGGTAGTAGCCGTTGGGCGTGAACGGGGTGCTGGACACCGTCATCGGTGTGCGCTTGTCGCGGACGATGGCGAAGACTTCGGTGCCCAGGGCCGCAAATTCCTTGGCCAGGTAAGCCAGGGCCACCGGCTTGCCTACCGTGGGGCCCAGGGTACCGCTGGTGACCACGCCGATTTCCACGCCCTCGGCGTTGACCAGCTTGGCGCCTTCGCGCACCGGCATGCGTTCGCTGCTGACCAGGCCGACGCGCTTGCGAGCGGCGCCCTTGGACAGCTGCTCGTCCACCACGGCGGCACCGGGGTAGCCACCGGCACGGGCGCCACCGGCGCGGCGCACCTTCTGAATGGCCCAGGTCAGCGAGGCTTCCACCGGGGTGGTGCCGGTGTCGATGTCATGGCCGTAGAGGCACAGGCCCGCTTCCAGGCGCAGCGAATCGCGCGCACCCAGGCCGATGGGCTTGACTTCCGGCTGGGCCAGCAGCTTGCGGGCCAGCTCGACTGCCTGGTCCTGGTGGACCGAGATTTCGAAGCCGTCTTCGCCGGTATAGCCCGAGCGGGTCAGGAAGGTCTCAATGCCGTCCAGATTGAAGAAGCCGCCGGTCATGAAGGTCAGCTTGGCGACTTCAGGGTTCAGGCGCGACAGGGCGGTCACGGCCTGCGGGCCTTGCAGGGCCAACAGGGCTTGCTCGGGCAGGGGCAAGACCTGGCACTTGTCGCCGATCTTGGCCTGCATGTGGGCGATGTCCTGCACCTTGCAGCCGGCGTTCACCACCACAAAGAGGTCGTCCGGGCGGCGGGCGATCATCAGGTCGTCCAGGATGCCACCTTGTTCATTGGTGAACAGGGCATAGCGCTGCTTGAACAGGCCCAGGTCGATCACATCGACCGGCACGATGGTTTCCAGCGCAGCGGCAGCGCCATCGCCGATCAGGCGGACCTGGCCCATATGGGACACGTCGAACAGGCCGGCGGCCGCGCGGGTGTGCTTGTGCTCGGCCATCACGCCGGTCGGGTACTGCACGGGCATGTCGTAGCCGCCGAAGGGCACCATCTTGGCGCCGAGTTCGATGTGCAGGGCGTGCAGGGGGGTCTTGAGCAGGGGAGCGGAGGAGTCAGCAGCGGACATGGGAGCAGCTTTCGAGGGCAATCATCTGGCCCACGCCCCTGAGACCGACTCAAGGAGTGGGGGGGAATGCCCTCGCTGTCCGCTTTACCTGAGAGATTGGCCGCCGGCGTATTGCCAACAGCTTGCCCCTTCGGTGGACGGGCTCGAAACCCGTCTCTCTCCAGTGAGGACGCCCGACGTTTTGTGAACGGGCGTTTTATCAGTCCTTTTGCCTGAGCGTTCGCAGCGTGGGATCACCAGTGCCACTGCGCCTTCGGCGGCTTCCGCGAGGAAGCTCTCTCCTGACGGCGGCGATTGTAGCCCTGGTTTTTGCGCAAAAAGTGGCTCCGTGGCGAGGCCTTTTCGCAAATCCACAAATGCGCCGGCTTCCTCGCGTTCATCACGCCATGGCGGGCGCCGCTTCTGCCTATGCTGGCCGCAGCATGAATCACGCCTTGCAGGCAACACCGCGCCCATGAGCCACACCGCGCCCGAAATTCACCTCTGCATCCAGCAGCCCGGGGCCTATGTGCACTCCCTGGGCTTGCTCGATCAGGCGCGCTACTTCCGCTACCAGTTCCGCCGCCTCGGGGCCGAGGTCAGCATGGCGAAGAACCGGCTGCGCCATGGGGCGATCAATTTCATCTTTGGCGCCCATCTCGGTTTTGAGCCGGCCTTGCTCGATCGCCATGTCTGCGTGTTTGTGAACCTGGAGCAGCTGGGCGAGGGCGGGGCCCAGGTCTCGCCCGAGTATTTGCAGCTGCTGGCGAACTGGCCGGTGGTGGATTACGACGCCGCCAACTGCAGCGCCTACCGCGCCCGGCCGGATCAGGTGCCGGTGTTCCCCCTGCTGCATGCACCGTACCTGAGGCCGGCGGAATCCATCCCGCTGGAGCAGCGGCCCATCGATCTGCTGTTCATCGGCAGCATGAACGATCGCCGCCGCGCCTGGCTGGATCGCATCGAGGCCCTGGGCTTGAGCGTGGCCTTGTTCGACGGCCCGCTTTACGGCCCCGAGCGTGATGAGTTCATCCGCCAGGCCAAGGCCGTGCTCAATGTGCATTTCTACGAGAGCAGCCGCTTCGAGCAGACCCGGGCGGCGATCTGCCTGTCCCTGGGCACGCCCGTCATCTCCGAGCGCGCGCCGGGCACCGAGGTGCATCCGGCCTTCGAGGACTCGGTCCTGTGGCTGGAGGGCGGGCAGCTGGAGCAGTTCTTCAGCGAGGACTTCGGCACCCCGGCGTTTTTTGATTTCGCCCGCCTGGCGCTGGAGCGCTTTGAGCAGGCCGACCCGGCTGTGGCCTATGCCGAGATGCTCGCCGTTGCGGCCAACCATGCCGTTGAACGCCTGCCGGCCTTGCCGCAAGCGCCCTGGCGGCCGCAGCGCCTGCATGTGGGCGCCGGCGCCGATTACAAAGCCGGCTGGCTCAATATCAGCCGAGATGCCGAGCAAGAGCCCGATCTTCGGCTGGACCTGAGCCGCCCACTGGATCTGCCGCTGCGCGACCAGTCGGACGCGCATGGCCCGATCGAGCTGCAGGCCGAGAGCCTGGAGTTGCTCGACGTCAGCGGCCTGCAGCATGAGGCTTCGGCATTGAAGACCTTGCTGAATCAGGCTTTGCGTCTGCTGCAAACCGGCGGCGAGCTGCAACTGGATTTGGCCGGCGCCTTGCCACCCGAGCCTGCAGCTGCTGCGGGCTGGCTGGCCGCGCCCGATCTCTTCAGCAGCTTCTGGCAGGCTTGCGGCGAGGATTTCTGGGCGCTGGGCTGGTTCGGGCAGCGCTTCGAGCTGCTGGCCCATGCCTACTTCGATGCCCAGGCGCGGCCCTGCGAGGCCGAGGCGGCCCTGGGCACGCGGGTGGTGCTGCGCAAGATCGAGAGCTCGCTGCGCGAGCGCACCACGGCGCGGGCGCGCCAGAGCCGCTTGCGCCTGCCCGACGATGCCGTGGACGCGGCCCACCGCCTGTTGCCCGCCTGCCCGGCGGCGCAGGCCGGCGCGACGAAGAAATTCAAGTGGTCCATCCTCGTGCCCAGCCTGCCGGCGCGGCGCGAGCTGCGCAAGCGCATGCTGGCCATCCTGGAACCCCAGGTGGCCCGCTATCCCGATGTGGAACTGCTGGTGCTCGAAGACAACCGCAGCCGCGAGTACGGCCCCAAGCTGCAGGCCATGATCGACATCGCCCAGGGCGAGTACCTGAACTTCGTGGACGATGACGACGAGATCTCCGAGCACTACGTCGACACCATCTACCCCTTGCTGAACGGAGTTGATTGCGTGGGCTTTTCGGCGCGCATCAGCGTCGAGGGTGGGCCCTTCAAATCGGTGTTCTACAGCATGAAGAACAAGGTCTGGGTCGATGCGCCCGAGGGCTATTACCGCAACCCGCAACACTTGACCCCCATCCGCAGCGAGCTGGTGCGTCAGATCCCCTGGGTCGGCCACTACGGGGCGGATCGCACCTGGTCGCACAAGATGTCGGCCTCCGGCCTGCTTCAGACTGAAAACGTGACCGACGCGGTGCTCTACACCTACTACGCCACGCAGAAAGAAAACCGCGAAGGCGTCTGGCGCTGAGCGCTGCTGAGCAATCAGATCACGTGGTGGCCTGACTTCAGGTACCAGTCGGCCATGCGCTGACCGTTCCAGCGCAGCGTCACATGCTCGGCCTGCCGGGCCGGAGGCAAGGCGGCGCGCGGGGTGAACAGGGCCACGCACTGGCCGCCGGGCTGGCGCACGCTGTCGTAGATCAGGCCCGCGCTGCCTTGCTCGCGCAGGCTCTGGGCGAAGGGCCGCGAGGCGGCGTAGGAGTTCGCATCCAGCAGCGCCAGCGCGCGCAGATCACGGTCGTCGGCACGCAGTTCGTGCAAATCGGCCTGCACCGTGACGCGGTAGCAGCGCAGATCCACATCGATGGCCGGCTCGGCCGTGCGGGCGAGAAAGAGCGCGCGGTGGTGGCTGACCTCGGCCACGGCGGTTTCCAGCGTGGCCGCGGCGTAGTAGACACCGTAGCTGCCGTCGGAAAAACGGCTGCCCTCGGGGTTCAGGTGGGTGAAGGCCGCCATGATGGGGCTGCTCCCGGGGCCGCAGAGGCGCTGCTCGGGCGGCACCAGGCTCAGCTCGCCGAGTTGCTCGCGCAGGCGCGGGTTGCCGAGCGCCTCGATGGCGAAGACCACGGCCAGGTCCGCCGGCTCGGCCACTGCGTCGAACAGCAGCACGGGCGGGTAGCGGCTGGGCAGTAGACGGCAGGAATCCGGCCAGTGCACGGGGATGCAGGGCAGGGCGATCGGGGCAGACGGGGGCAGGGCGGAGGAGCTCAAACGCCAGGTCTTTCAGGCCCAGCCGCCGCGCTGTGCATCCAGGTACTGGCGCACGACAAAGAGATCGGCGATCTGGCCGCCCAGCATGCGCGAAAGGGCGCTGCCGCCGCCGAACAGGGGCGCGCTGTTGGCCTTCTTGATCCAGGCATCGGCCCGCTCCGGGATGGGAAGCAGGATCTGCAGGCTGGCGTAGATGCTGAACAGATGAGACAGGCGCTCCAGCGTGGCGCCGTCCAGGCCGGCCTTGATGCGGCCGGCTTTCCAGTCGTAAAACGTGGTGCGGCCGCAGCCGAGCAGGCGCTGCTGTTCTTCATTGCTCAGGCCCCAGGCCTGGGCCATGCGAAAAAACGTGCGCAGCGCCGCGCCGGCGGCGGCCGGGGTGTGCAGATCGGGCAAGCCCGGCTGCGGCTGGCTGTGGAAGTCCGAAGGAAGGGCGGCCATGGCGAACTCCTGGCAGGTGGGCGGCGCCGGCCTGGGCAGGCAGGAGCGGCGTCGCTGAGGAGTTCAGTGTAAGTTCTTTGGCGAACGAAAACAAGAATTCAGTACGGAACTGAATTTTCCTCGCGCCACCCTCTGATCTTCAGTCCTCCTCGCCGCCGTGACCGTGGCCATGGCTGTGTGCCTCGACCGGCATGCTGCGGCCGTCGGCGCCGTCGAAGAAGAAGGGCTTGCGGGCCTTTTGGCGCGGCAGCACCTCGTTCATGCTGCCGACCTCGAAGACCCGGCCGTTTTGCATCACATGGCTGATGCGGTCGCTCTGGCGGATGTCCTTGAGCACATCGCCGTCGATGATGACCAGATCGGCCAGCTTGCCCACCTCGAGCGAGCCCAGGTCCTTGTCCAGGCCCAGGTAATGCGCCGGGTTGGCGGTGGCGGTGCGAATGGCTTCCAGCGGCGTCATGCCGCCGAGGCCGAACATCCACATCTCCCAATGGGCACCCAGGCCTTCGCGCTGACCGTGGGCGCCGATATTGGCCTTGACGCCGCCGCGCTGCAGCTCGGTGGCGGTGCGGGCGACGCGGATGACGTTGAAGTCTTCCTCGGGCGCGGTCTCACGGCGCACGCTGCGTGACTCCAGCACGGCGCGCGGCACGTACTTGCTTAGCAGCGGGTGTTTCCAGACTTCCGTGCGGGCGTACCAGTAATGCTCACCGTCCAGGCCGCCGTAGGCCACGTTGAGCGTGGGCGTGTAGCCGACCTGCGTCTGCGTCCAGAGCTGCTTCACATCGTCATAGACCTCGGCCACCGGCAGGGCGTGTTCGATGCCGGTGTGGCCGTCGACGATCATGCTCATGTTCAGCTGGAACAGCGAGCCGCCCTCGGGCACCACCATCATGCCGGTCTGGCGCGCGGCCTCGATCACCTGCTGGCGTTGCTCGCGGCGTGGCTGCTGGTAGCTCTTGACGCTGATGGCGCCCGCGGCCTTCTGGCGCTTGAGATGAACCAGCGCATCGTCCAGGTTGTTGACCGGGGCATTGATGCTGCCCTTGGCGCCGTAGAGGATGGAGCCGGTCGAGTAGATGCGCGGGCCGGTCACCAGGCCGGCGCGCTGCATCTCGGCTTGCGTGAAGATGTCGCCGTTGCGGTTGGATGGGTCGTGGATGGTGGTCAGTCCAAAGGCCAGCGAGGCGTAGTTGATCCAGCTTTGCTGGGGGATGATCTCGCTCTCACCCATGCCGCCGTGCCAGTGGGCATCGATCAGGCCTGGGATGATGGTCTTGCCGCGTGCATCGAGGCGTTTCGCATCGGCTGGGATCTGCACCTGATCGGCGCGGCCGATGGCGGCAATGCGGTTGCCCTGCACCACGATCACGCCGTCTTCGATCACCTCATCGCCCTTCATGGTGGCGATGCGGGCGCCGCTGATGGCGATGCGGCCGGCGGGCTTGTCGCTGGCCTGGCTGAAACCGATCTTGCGGCCGGCCTGCTGCACCGTCTCGGGCTTGAAGGTGCTGGCCACCGGCTTGCCATCGGCATCCACGGCCGCGGGCGGGAAGGCCTCGGCCAGGCGGGCGCTGTAGAGCTCGTCGCCATGGCTGAACCAGAGCTGCTGGCTGTCGCCGCTCCACTGCATGTTTTCGCCGGCGACCACGTCGAACTGGCGTACCGGCAGCGCGTCCATCTTGGGGCCTACGGTGATGGTCTTGCCGGCCTGCGGCAGCGGCGTCACATAGGCGTGGCTGCGCTCGACAAAGCCCAGCCACTGGCCATCGGGCGAGAGGCTGTATTGGCTGACGTACTCGCTGCGCGCGACCTCGGTTTCGCTGCGGTCCTTGAGCTCGATGCGCCAGAGCGAGCGGCGCGAATCGACCTCGCTGCTCATGCTGGAGCGGCTCACATACACCGCGTCATTGCGGGCGCCGAACTGCGGGCTGTCGCCGTCCTTGCTGATGCGCTGCGGCTCGCCACGTCCATCCGCCGCGGTGATGTAGACGCCGTTCTCCAGGCCATGCCAGGGCGTGGTCAGGTAGCCGCCTCTGGCCTTGACGTAGGCGATCTGCAGGCCATCAGGCGAGAAGCGCGGCGAGAGGTATTTGCCCGGCGCCTTGGTGATCACGGTCTCGCGGCCGCTGGCCAGGTCCAGCTTGCGCACGCTGCCGAGCTTGTCGTCGTTCCAGCTCACATAGACCAGCTCGCGGCCGTCGCGCGAGAAGCTGGGGAAGAACTCGAAGGCCTCGCCTTGCTGCTGGGTCAGGCGGCGCGGCGCGGCATCCGAGCGCAGGTCCTTGAGGTAGAGATGGCCCAGGGCCGAGTAGACGACCGATTTGCCATCGGGCGAGGTGTTGACCCAGCGCAGCTGCTTGACGGCGAACTGATCGGGCGCCACTTCTTGCGGCACGCGCAAGGCCTCGCGCACCTCGCGCTGGTCTTTCACATGGAAGGGGATCTCGGCGGCCGTGCTCTTGAAGGGGTCGACGCGCCAGAGCTTGCCCTGGGCCCAGACGACGATCTGTTTGGCATCTGGCGTCCAGGCAAAGGCCGGGTAGACGCCGTTGATGGACCAGCTCTCCTGCAGATCACGCTCCAGCTGGCCCCAGGCGGCGAACTCGCGGCCGCTGCTCAGGTCCTTGAGGAAGAGCGTGCTCTGGTTGCGCACCCGGCGCACAAAGGCCAGGTACTTGCCATCGGGCGAGGGGGTGGGGCGGATGGCGCCGCCGGCGCCTTGAACAAAGGCCTCGACCGTGCCGTCGCTGAGGTCCTGGCGGAAGATCTTGAAGATCTCGCCGTTGGAGTTTTTGTTGTACTCGAAGCTGCGGCCCGGCGTGGTGTCTTGCGAGTAGTAGAGGTATTTGCCGTCGGGCGAAAGCGCGGGCTCGCCCAGGTCTTTCTGCCAGTTGGGCTTCTCATTCAGCTGCACGCCCTTGTTGCCGGCCGCGGCGCCATCCACATGGAAGAGCCAGATCTCGCCCGAGCCGGCCGAGCGTGTGCCGGTGTAGTGCTTGCGCGCGGCGATGTACTTGCCGTTGGGGTGCCAGACCGGGTTGTTGAGCAGGCGGTAGTCTTCCTTGGTCACAGCGCGGGCGCCGCTGCCGTCGGCATTCATCACCCAGATGTTGTCGCCGCCGCCGGCGTCGCTCTGGAAGGCGATCTGGCGGCCATCGGGTGAGAAGCGGGCTTGCTGCTCCCAGGCGATGGAATGGGTCAGGGGCTTGGCCTCGCCGCCCGCGATGGGCAGCAGGTAGAGGTCACCAAGCAGGTCGAAGACCAACTGCTTGCCGTCAGGGCTTACGTCCACGCTCATCCAGGTGCCGCTGCGGGTGTCGATCTGCACCTGGCGGCCGGTGCCGGGCGGCTGGTTGACGTTCCAGGTTTTCTTGTCGGCCGCTTTCTCAGTCGCCTTTTCGGCAGCCGGGGCTGTTTGGGCCACACCGCTGTGCACGGCTCCCAGCAGGGCGACGGCCAGGGCGCAGGCGCGCAAGGCGGAGGGGCAGGTCTTGCCCGCGGTGGCGGGGCTCAGAAACAAAGGTGTGGCAGTGCTTGTGCTCATGGGATGACTTGGGTGAAGTGCCGGGCGAGGATAGCGACAGCCGCCTCCTGCAGCCATGAGCAATTGCCCTCTGCGGCGGGCTCCTTCGCGTCAGTTGGGCGCTGCTCGCGCAAGTGCCTGAGCGGCGCCACGGCTCATGGCCGTGGTGCCCATCTGAAGCTGAGCTGAAGTGGGGCGCTCTCCACAGTGCTACCGTTGCAGCAGGAGGTAAGGCGCATGCGTCTGATGCTGCTTGAAGATGACGACACCTTGGGCGAGGGCTTGAGCGAGTTCCTGCGCCTGGAGGGCCATCTGGTGGATTGGTTCCAGAGCCTGCGCGACGCGCAACTGGTGATCAGCGAGCCCTACGACCTGCTGCTGGTCGATTGGCAACTGCCCGATGGCTCCGGGGTTGACTGGATCCGCCAGCTGCGCGCGCGCGGCCTCGGGCTGCCCATCGTCGTGCTCACGGCCAAGGACCGGCTCAGCGAGCGCATCCAGGGACTGGACAGCGGTGCCGATGATTACCTGGTCAAGCCATTTCAACCGGAAGAGCTGGCAGCGCGCATCCGCGCCCTGCAGCGGCGGTCGCTGTCGCAAGGTGCACAGCGTCGGCGCCTGTCCGCGGAGGTGGACATGGATCTGGCCGCCAAATGCGTGTACCGAGGCGACCAACGCGTGGACCTGACCGCACGGGAATGGACGCTGCTGGAGGCTTTGGTGAATCGCGCGGGCCGGGTGGTGTCCAAATCCGATCTGGAGGCCTTGACCCAAGGCTTCGAGGGCGAGGCAGCCAGCAATGTGGTCGAAGTACATGTCTTCAATCTGCGGCGCAAGCTGGGGCGTGCGTTGATCGAGACCGTGCGCGGCCTCGGCTATCGGGTCAGCCCATGACGACGAACACGCTGCCCAGCTTGCGGGCCGAACTCTCGCGCAGCCTGTGGTGGATCAGCGCCGCCTGGCTGCTGACCGTGCTGCTGAGCGTGGTGTGGGTGGTGCGTCACGAGGCCGAGGAGTTGATGGACGAGGCTTTGCGCGAATCTTCGGAGCTGATCTATGGTCTGCTGAAGCAGGGCGCTCGCCTGCCCGACGAACTGCAGGGGCAGGTCTTGCCCGCGCCGCCGCACAAGGAGCATCTGGTCTGGCAACTGCTGGACAGCCGCTCTGCCCAGGTGCTGCGCCGCTCCCATATGGCGCCGGCGCGCGCCTTGTTGATGCCAACGCGCCGCGGCCTTTTTGATGCGCCGGGCGGTTGGCGGCTTTATGCCATACCCATGTCGGACGGCCGCAGCACCTTGCTGGTGGCCCAGACCCGCGCCGAGCGCCTGGAATCGCGTTACGGCGCGCTCCTCGCACTATTGGCTGCGGCCTTGGCGGTCAGTGCGTTCTGGGCGGCACTGCTGAGCCGGCGCGTGCGGGCCACCTTGCAGCCGCTGGCGGCCTTGGGCACGCAGATCCAGGCTTACGACCCCATGCGCGCCGAGACCGATCTGCCTCCAGCCAGCCGGGCGGAGCTGCTGCCGGTGCGCAGCGCCATCCATGAGCTGGGCCAGCGTCTGGCCTTACGGGTTCGCCATGAGCAGGCCTTTGCCGCACATGCCGCCCATGCCTTGCGCACCCCGCTGGCCGGCATGGACGCACAACTGGCCTTGGCTCAGCGTGAGGCCGACGAAGCCTCGCGGCCCCGCATCCTGCGCGCTCGGGCCGCGGCCGAACGGCTCAAGCGCGTGGTTTCGTCCCTGCTGCTGATGTTCCGCAGCGGGGCGGAGCTGGATGTGCAGGACCTGAGTCTGGGTGATCTGGCCGACCTGGCTCAGCGTTTGCCCCTGGATCAGCTGCAGCTGCATGTCCAGGCGCCGGCGGACCGAACAGTTCCAGTGCGTGCCGATCCCAATCTGCTCAGCGCTGCCTTGGCCAATCTGCTGGACAACGCCCTGCGTCACGGTGCCGAGCAGGCCTGGCTGAGCCTGCAACTGGAGGCGGACGGCATGGTCCGCTTGCGCCTGCGTGACGACGGTCCGGGCGTGGATGCGGATCGCCTGTCCCAGTTGCAAGCCGGCCTGAATCAACCTGAAGACGCGGCTGCGGTCGGCCTGGGCCTGCGCCTGGCCCAGTTGGTGGCGCAAGCGCACGGCGGTTGCTTGAGCCTGGAGATCCCGGCTGCGACGGGCGGCCGCGGGCCCCGCGGTTTCGCGGTATGCCTGCAATGGCCGTCCAGAGGCCCGGGATCGCGCGCCGGCTAGCCGCGATCCAGGACTGGGAACCCGCGGGAAGCTCACGCAGCCCATGGCTTGTCCCGCAGCGCTGGCGCCTATTGCCTGCGGCTGGCTTCGACCATGCGCTTCATCGCCTCGGCCGTGCTCATTTTGTCGCTGTTCCAGAACTGGCTGACCACGTCCTTGAGCGCCCACTCGATGGACGAGGGCGCAGCCATGCCGTTGGCGATCGAGGGCAGCAGCGAGGCCTGCTTGGCGGCGGTGCTGAACTCTTGCGCCGAGGCCTTGGCGCAGTCGTCGAAGCGGTCCATCTTCATGCCCAAGCGCACTGGGATGCTGCCCTTGCTGAGGTTGAAGGCCTCCTGGAACTCAGGCGACATGACGGCGCTGGCCAGGTCTTTCTGCGCCGCGCTGTTGGCCGGGCTCTTGAGCTTGAACATGGCGAAGGAATCCACCACAAAGATGAAGCTCTTGGCCGTGCCGGGCGCCGGGGTGCAGATGAAGCCTTTGCCTGGCTGGCTGCCGACGGCGAGGAACTCGCCCTTGGCCCAATCGCCCATCAGCTGCATGGCCGCCTCGCCCTTGATCACCATGGCTGTGGCCAGGTTCCAATCCCTCCCCGGGGCATTGCGGTCGGTGAAGGGCTTGATGCGTTTGTAGGTGCTGAGCACCTTGTCCATGGTCGGACTGTTCAGCGCGCTGGCCTCGCGCAGCACAAAGGCCTGGCGGTAGAACTCGGCGCCGCCCACGCCCAGGGTCACGGTCTCCAGCAGGGTCAGGTCTTGCCAGCTCTGCCCGCCATGGGCCAGGGCGATCACGCCGGCCTTCTTCAGGGTTTCGGCGGCGGCAAAGAACTCGTCCCAGCTGCTGGGTACCTTGGCGCCGACGCGGGCAAACACTGCCGGATTGACCCAGAGCCAGTTGACGCGGTGCACATTGACCGGCACGGCGATGTAGTCGCCGCGGTATTTCATTTGGTCGCTGACGACCTGGGGCAGCAGATCGTCCCAGCGTTCGGCCCGGGCCACTTCGTTGATGCTGGTCAGCACGCCCTCGCGGGCCCAGGCCTGCAGGGAGGGGCCCTTGATCTGGGCGGCGGCCGGCGCATTGCCCGACACCACGCGCGAGCGCAGCACGGTGATGGCCGAGTCGCCGCCGCTGCCTGCGACGGCAAAGTCCTTCCAGCTGTGGCCCTTGGCCTGCATGCTGGCCTTGAGCGCCTGGGCCGCCCGCGCCTCGCCGCCGCTGGTCCACCAGTGCAGCACCTCGATCTCGCCGGCGCGGGCAGCCGGCAAAGCCGTGGCCAGCGTCAGCAGCAGGGCGCCCAGCAGCCCCGAACGACTCACGGCCAGCCGCTGCGCGCGGGCGGGATTCAGTTTCATTGGCGGGTCCCCATCCGGGGCCGAGTGCTGCGGCATGCAGTCCGCGAGCCCTGGCCTCCATTAATTATTAACACGGCATTAACATTTTGCCTTCAAGGCAAGGTTTCGGTCAGCGGGCTATCCCTGAACCGCTGCCGGCAGGGTGACGCGCACCAGGGCGCCGAAGGGTGCTTGCGCCTGCACTGGCCGCAAGCACACGCGGCCGGCATGGCGCTCGACGATCTCGCGCACGATGGCCAGGCCCAGGCCGCAGCCGGTGCCGTCGTGCGTGGCGCGCACAAAGCGCTCGAACACATGCTCGCATTCGCTCTCGGGCAGGCCGGGGCCGTTGTCTTCGACCTCGACGATGGCCTGGCCGTCGCTGAGCTCCACCCGCACGGTGACGCTGGCGCCGCGGCCGGCATAGCGGATGGCGTTGTCGATCAGATTGAACAGGGCCTCGCGCAAGAGCGACTCGAAACCGCGCACCGGGCAGCGGCTGCAGGACTCGGCCGCCTCGAAGCCGAGGTCGATGCCGGCGGCGAGCGCGCGCGGCACCATCTCGGTGGTCAGCTCGCGCGCCAGCTGGCGCAGGTCCAGGGTGCTGCGCGCCTGCTGGCTGGCCGATTCGGGCTCAGCTCGCGCCAGGCTCAGCAACTGGTTGACCAGATGGGCGCTGCGCGTGGCGCTGCTGTGCACCAGCTGCAGGCGGGCCCTCAGGGCGGGGTCCTGCGCGTCCAGCAGGGCCAGCTCGGTCTGGCTCTTGAGGCCGGCCAGGGGCGTGCGCAGCTGGTGGGCGGCGTCGCTGATGAAGCGCTTTTGCGCCACCACATTGTGGTTGACCTCGACCAGCAAGCTGTTCATGGCCAGGGCCAGAGAGCGCACCTCGGGTGGTGCGTCGGTGATCTTGATCGGCGTCAGGTCATTGGCCGCCCGGCCCTCGACCTGGCTTTGCAGCACGGCCAGCGGCCGCAGCCCGGTGCGCACGCCGGCCCAGACGATCATGGTCATCAAGGCCATCAGGGCCGACAGGGGCAGCACGGTGTCGAGCAGGATTTGCCGGGCCAGGGCTTCGCGGTTGGTGCTGGAGCGGGCCACCTGGACCAGCATGCTTTGGCCCGGCGAATCGGGTGTGCCGTAGCGCAGCAGCAGGGCGGCCACGCGCAGGCGCTGCGGCTCGCTGCTGGCCGCAGCGCCGCTGGCGACGGCCTCCGGCGCTGCTGCAGCGTCATTCGCCGCCAGCTTGCCGTTGTAGAAAAACGGTTCGCCGTAGACCGGTTTGGCGCCGCGGGGCAGGGGCGGAAGATTGCGGTTGCCCAGGATGAACTGGCCCGGCGGCATGCTGACGGTGTAGAGCACGCGGTCGCTGGGATCGGCCTCCAGAATGTCTTGCGCTGCGCGCGGAAAATCGATGAACAGGCCGTTGTCCAGGGGCTTGACCTGGCGCGCCAGCGTGCGCGAGGTTTGCGAGAGGCTGGCGTCGATGGTGGCGTTGGCGTAATGCTCGGCCAGCTTGTAGGTGAACAGCGCCGCTGCCAGCCACAGCACCACCTGCGGCATCAAGAGCCAGACAAAGAGCTGCCGGTGCAGGGAGCGCGCGCTGGTGCTCATGGCGTGGCGGGTGCGCCGCCGGCACTGCTTTCTGCCTCCAGCAAATAACCGAGACCCCGCACGGTGCGGATCTGCAGGCCCGAGCCTTCCAGTTTGCGACGCAGGCGGTGGATGTAGACCTCGACGGAATTGCCGCCACCGTTCTCGCCCCGGTCTTGCGCCCAGGCGGCCACGATCTGCTCCTTGGTGACCACGCGGTCACGCTCCTGCAGCAGCAGGTCCAGCAGCAGCCATTCACGCGGGCTCAGCTCCAGGGCTTCGCCTTGCACGCTGGCGCGCCGCGCGGCGCGGTCAAAGCTCAGCTGTGCCAGGTCTTGCCCCGCGGCCGCCACCGGCCGCCCCCGGCGCAGCAGGGCATGGAGCCGCGCCTGCAGTTCCGGGAAATCAAAGGGCTTGGTCAGGTAATCGTCGGCGCCGGCGTTCAGGCCGGAGACGCGGTCGTCCAGGCTGTCCAGCGCGGTCAGCACCAACACCGGCAGGCCGCGGCGCGCCGCGCGCAGGCGCTTGAGCACGGTCAGGCCGTCGACCATGGGCAGGCCCAGGTCGAGGATGGCGATGTCAAACGGGTTCTTGAGCAGGAGGTACTCGGCCACGGCGCCATTGGGCGCATGTTCGACCTCGAAGCCGCTGCGCCGCAGTTGCACGGTCAGGGCATCGGCCAGGATGGCATCGTCTTCAGCAAGCAGAAGGTTCATGGTGGCAGCCTGTGCGGATTTCATCCATCCGCGGGTTAATACGGAATTAATAAAACATTAATTTCGTTAAGAATTCGTTTGAGTTTCAGCGATTCATAACAGGGCAGTGTAATGTCCGATCGCTGCAGCGGATGCCTTGCTCAAGGTCTTCACAGGAGACAAACCGACATGAAGAATTCCCCGCAGTTCAGCTCAGCGTGCCGGCCCGGTGCCGCTTGGCAGATTCGTCCCGTCGCCGCCGCCTGCGCCAGCCTGCTGTTTGCAGCCCAGGCGGCCCAAGCTCAGCTGGCCCCGCCAGCCGCTCCGGCCTCGGCGCCCGCCCAAGCCCAGCCCACGGCCGATGGCCGCCAGCAGCTGGAGGCGGTGGTCGTCAGCGGCATCCGTCGCGGCATCGAAGCCTCGGTGGCCTCCAAGCGCAACTCCGATTCCATCGTCGAGGTGATCTCGGCCGAGGACATTGGCAAGCTGCCCGATGTGAGCATCGCCGACTCGCTCTCGCGCCTGCCGGGCCTGACCGCCCAACGCGTCGACGGCCGCGCTCAAGGCATCCAGGTGCGTGGTCTGGCGGGCAACTATGCCGGCACCTTGCTCAACGGTCGCGAGATGGTCAGCACCAGCGACAACCGCGGTGTGGAGTTCGACCAGTTCCCGTCCGAACTGCTGAGCGCCGTCAAGGTTTACAAGACGCCCGACGCCAGCTTGGTGGGCCAGGGCCTGGCCGGAACCATCGACATGCAGACGGTGCGCCCGCTCAACTTCGGCAGCCGCCAGCTGGTGCTCAGCGGCCGCGCCGAGAACAACTCCAATGGCCAGGTCACGCCTGGGCCGGGCGCCAATGGCAAGCGCCTGAGCGCTTCCTACATCGATCAGTTTGCCGACCGCACCATCGGCCTGGCCGTGGGCTTCGCCCACCTCGATTCACCGGGGCAGGAAACGCACTACAAATCCTGGTGGTGGGCCGATACCGGCCCCTGGGGCGACCAGGTGCCTGGCGTGCCCAAGGGCGTGGCCACGCTCAACGGTTTTGAAGACACGGTGACGGCCTCCAAGCAGGTGCGCAATGGCCTGATGGCGGCGCTCGAGTACAAGCCGAATGACCGATTCCACAGCGTGCTCGATCTGTACTACAGCAAGTTCGAACAGCGCCGCAACTACCGCGCCCTGATGTCGAATCTCGGCGCCACCTGGAATGCGGCCACCGAGCCGGTCTACTCCAATGTCAAGGTCGGCGAGGTCAATGGCGACCAGTTCGTGACCCAGGCCACCATCGGCAATCTGAAGCCGGTGCATTTGAGCCAGTACAACACCCGCGACGACGACATCGCCGCCTTTGGCTGGAACAACAAATGGAAGCTGGGCGACAGCTGGGTGGCGGCGGCCGACCTCAGCTACTCGCGAGCCAAGCGCCAGGAACAGTTCATGGAGTTGAGCGCCGGTGCTCCCGGCACCACCTCGCTGGACATCAATGTGCAGACCGGCAGCGGCATCTCCCAGGTCACCACGCAATTCAACTATGCCGACCCGAACAAGCTGCTGCTCAGCGACCCGGGCGGTTGGGGGCGCGATGGCCGCAGCAATTACCCAATGTCCAAGGACGAGATCAAGGCCCTGCGCCTCTCGGCCAAGCGCGAGCTGACGGGTGTCTTCAGCAGCATGGAGCTGGGCCTGAACCTGAATGAGCGGGTCAAGAACGTGGACATGGTCGAGTATCAGCTCAACCTGAAGAACAACCGCGCGCCGATTGCCGTGCCGGCCAGCTTTCTGCTGGGCAACAGCTCCCTGGGATTCGGTGGCATTCCGGCCATCCTGTCCTATGACGTGATGGGCGTGAAGGATGCGCTCTACACCCAGACCGAGATCGGCGCCGATCAGACATTTGCCCGCCACTATGGTGTGTCCGAGAAGGTCAACACCGCCTATGTTCAAGGCAATATCGACACCAGCCTGTTTGGTCACCCGCTGCGCGGAAATCTGGGTCTGCAGTATGTGCGCACCCAGCAGGAGTCCAATGGCTTTGTCTGGGACGGCAGCAAGGCCGTGCCCATCACCGGTGGCACGAGCTACGGCCAATGGCTGCCCAGCCTGAACCTGGTGTCGGAGTTGCCGGCCAACACCATTGTTCGTTTTGGCCTGGCACGCTCCAACGCCCGCCCGCGCATGAATGACATGCGTGCCGGCTTCACCGGCGTGGGCGTGGACGCGACCACCAAGACCTGGAACGGCAGCGGCGGCAACCCGACCCTCAAGCCCTGGCTGGCCGATTCGGTGGATCTGGCTTTCGAGAAGTACATCGGCAAGCGCAGCTATCTGTCCTACGCCATCTTCCACAAACACTTGCTGAACTTCATCGGCTCGGGCACGGTGCAGTACGACTTCACCGGCTTCCCCAACACCGGCAAGCCGCCCGTGGTGCCGATCAGCAATATCGGCAACCTGACCACCTTGCAGAACGGCAATGGCGGCATGGTGGCCGGCTATGAGGTGGCAGCCTCGCTGGAAGCGGCCATGCTGACGCCAGCCCTCGACGGCTTCGGCGTGGTGCTGAGCTACTCCAACACCCGCAGCAATCTGAACGACGACGGCTTCAAGAACGGCATCGATGGGTTGTCCGGCGTGGTGCGCAGCATGACGGGCTACTACGAGAAGAACGGCTTCTCGTTCCGTGTCAGCCAGCGTTATCGCTCGGACTACAGTGCCAAGACGCGCGGCATCTTCTACTCCGAGGCGATCAGCAATATCAACTCGGAAAAGGTGACTGATATGCAGATCGGCTACAGCTTCGAGAGCGGCAGCTTCAAGGGCCTGGGTCTGCTGCTGCAGGTCAACAACCTGACCGATGAGCCCTATCGCACCAGCGTCAGCGTCGGCAATGCCAAGAACCCAGACAACCTGATGCCCGAGCGCTACACGACCTACGGCCGCCAAATCTTGCTGGGCGCGAGCTACAAGTTCTGAGCTGTCTTTTGACGAGGCCCGAGCCTGTGCCGATCCCTTTTTGCGGCTCGGTCGGCTCGGTCGGCTTGCCGCCCGCCCTGGCCGGTGTGGCCCTGGACTCCGAGCCCCGACACCGTCGGGCGGCTGCAGGGTCGCCCGACGGCCTGTGAAGAAGCAAGGGAAACCCCATGACACCGATCCTTCCCCGTCGTTCTGTCGCCGCAGTCCAGGGCGCCATTCCTGTTTTGTGCCTCATGGCGGTGCTGGCTTTGCCGGCCTGCGGTGGCGGCGCTTCGGGCGGCAGCCCGGTGACACCCGAGCCGAGCGTACCGGTCGAGGAGGGCCTCACCTTCCTGCATGCCCAGGGCGCGCAATGGGTCAAGGCCAGTGGCACGCCGGTCGCCCTCAAGGGCACCAATCTGGGCAACTGGTTGGTTCAGGAGTTCTGGATGATGGAGCAGGGCGCCGCCGGTGTGGTGGACCAGTGCACGCTGGAGGCCAAGCTGAGTGAGCGTTTCGGCCGCGCCGAAAAGGAGCGCTTGATCGCGCTGTTTCGCGACAACTGGATGAAGGAACGCGACTGGGACCAGCTCAAGGCCTTTGGCTTCAACCTCGTGCGCCTGCCGATTCTCTGGAGCGTGATCGAGGACGAGGCCCAGCCCAAGACTCTGCGCGCCGATGCCTGGAAGTACTTGGACGGGGCGATTGCCGAGGCCAAGAAGCGCGGCATTTATGTGATCCTCGATCTGCACGGCGCTGTGGGTGGGCAGACGCCCAATGACCACACCGGTTGTTCGGGCCAGAACAAGTACTGGAGCAGCAGCGAGTACCAAGACCGGACGAAATGGCTCTGGGAGCAGATCGCCACCCGCTACAAGGACGAGCCGGTGGTGGCCGCCTATGACCCGCTCAACGAGCCCTGGGGCTCGACGCCCGAGGACATGGCCGCACGTGTCACCGAGCTCTACCAATCCATCCGCAAGGTCGACAGCAAGCACATCGTCATGCTGCCCAGTCACTACGGCAATATCGAGGTCTACGGCGACCCGGCGGCCAAGGGCATGAGCAATGTGGCCTTCGAGCTGCACCCCTATCCCGGTCTCTTCGGAGACCGTCCCAACGATTCCGTCTACGACATCCACCGCGATTGGTTGCGCTGCGGCCCGCAAGGGCAGGGCGGCATCTGTGAGTGGAGCAAGAAGATCACGACGCTGAAAACGCCGCTGTTGATGGGGGAGTTCCAGCCCTGGCAGGGCGCAGGACTTGAACTGGGGGGCAAGCTGGGTCGTGCCACCTATGACAGCTATGCCGCCAAGGGCTTTGCCGCCACCAGTTGGTCCTACAAGATCGTCAGCGCCCAGGGCGGCCATGGCCGCGGCACCTGGGGCTTGGTGACCAATGCCGTGGACAGCAGCAAGGACAGTGGGCTGGGCCTGCTGGCCAAGGCCAGCAGCTGGGATTGCGCCGGCTGGAACAGCAGCCTGGCCAAGGCCTGCGCACGCAGCCCTGTGAGCATCAAGGTCGGCGGCAGCGGCGCCAAGACTTTTTACCTGGTCGTCAAGACCGGCGCGACCGGCAATGGCCGACCCGATGTCAGCTACGACAAGCTCAGCTTGGTGAACGAGGCCACGCAGACCGAAGTGTTGAGCAATGGAGGTTTCGGCAGCAGCCAAGGCTGGACCCCGCTCAAGATCAGCGGCAGCTTGAATCTGGATTTCAATGCCCGCGACGCAGGCCAGACCCCGACCGGCGGCGAGGGTGCCGTCTTGCGCGTCACTCGGCCGGCGGGCGTGAGCGGTGACATCAACGGTGCCATCGTTCAGGCGGTGACTCTGCAAGGCGGTCAAAGCTATCGATTCAGCGGCGTCTTCAAGGACAACGGCAGTGTCGAGACCTGGGCCGAGATCTACTTGCTGGCCCAGCCCCCGGTGGAGGGCAAGGATGTGCTCGAGCCCAGCCTGAAGCTGGACTTCAACACCGCCTCGCTGGCCGAGATCGAGACCTTGTTCAAGAGCTTTGGCAGCCAGGCCCTGGAGCCGCACCCTGGTTTGCTGCAGCAGCTCAAGGGCGCGGGCACCACGCTTTACACCTTGCCCGCACGTCCGACCGCGCTCAAGCTCAGCACCAGCGGTGCCGGCGTCAGTCTGAGCTGGGCGGCCAACACCGAGGCCGATCTCAGCGGCTACAAGGTCTATCGCAGCACCCAGCCGGGCGACAGCGCGAAGGCAGTGCTGCTGGCCGAAGGTTTGAAGACGCCGGCCTACCTCGACAGCACGGCCCAGCCTGGCCAGCGCTACTTCTACACCGTGACGGCGACCGACCACGAGGACGAAAGCTACCGGAGCGACGAGTTGGGCACCAAGAGCGAGGCCGTGGCCTTGCCGGCGCGGATTGAGGCCGAGGATTACACGGCCATGTCCGGCATCCAGCTGGAAGACTGCAACGATGTGGGCGGCGGCAAAAATGTGGGCCACTTCGAACCCGATCGTTTCATCGAGTTCAAGGTCTCGGTGGCCAGTGCGGCCAACTTTGTCATCGACTACCGCCTGGCGTCGGCCAATGGCAGCAGCGGCTTCGAAGTCTGGCTGGGCGAGAGCAAGCTGGACAGCCTGGCGGTGCCCAACACCGGTGGCTGGCAGACCTGGAAGACCTACAGCAGCCCGGCGATCCGCATCCCGGCTGGCACGCACAGCCTGCGCATCAAGTCGGTCGGCAAGGAATGGAACATCAACTACATCGAGGTGAAGGCCGCGAACTGAGGGTAAGGCGCGATAGGGAGCTGCCGGGGTCTGCCCGGATACTCCAGTCGAGCACCTGAACGCGATCTTTGAGGGAACGAACCATGCATCCAGCTTCAGCTCCTGTCCGTCGGCATGTGCCCAGCCTCCTGGCTTGCGCAGCTGCCTTGCTCTGTTCCACCGGCCTGGTTGAGGCCGCGCCGCGTGTGCTGAAAGACTGGCCCGCCGTGAAAAGCTTGGTCGCCGCCGACCCGGCCATGGAGGCGCGCATCCGGGCCATCGTCGCCGGCATGAGCCTGGCGGAGAAGGTCGGGCAGATGACCCAGCCCGAGATCAAGTACATCACGCCCGAGGAGGCGGGCCGTCATCACATCGGCTCGGTGCTCAATGGCGGCGGTGCCTGGCCGGGCAACAAGCGCGAGGCTTCGGTCGCCGATTGGCTCGCCTTGTCCCAGGCCTACCACGAGGCCTTGATGTCCAGCGGCGCACGCACCCCCATCCCCATCATCTGGGGCACGGATGCCGTGCACGGCCATGGCAATGTGCGTGGCGCCACCTTGTTCCCGCACAACATCGGCCTCGGTGCCGCGGGTGACGCGGCCCTGGTGGAAGAGATCGGGGCGGCCACGGCGCGCGCGGTGCGCGCCACCGGCATCCAGTGGGTGTTCGCGCCCACCCTGGCCGTGGCCCAGGATGCGCGTTGGGGGCGCACCTACGAGAGCTTTTCCGCGGATCCGATGGTGGTGGCGCGCCTCGGTGCCGCTTCGGTGCGCGGTCTGCAAGGCCAGCTCGGCGACAGCAGTCGGGTCGTGGCCACCGCCAAGCATTTCATCGGCGACGGCAGCACCGAGTTCGGCCGCGACCAGGGCCACAGCCAGGTCAGCCGCGCGCAGATGATCAATGTGCACGGCCAGGGCTACTACGCCACCCTGGCCACCGGCGTGCAAACAGTCATGGCCTCCTTCCACAGCTGGACCGATGTGGGCGCCAAGCCAGCCAGCAAGGACTACGGAAAGATGCATGGCAGCCATGAGTTGCTGACCGTGGCCTTGAAAGAGAAGATGGGCTTTGACGGCCTGGTCGTGTCCGACTGGAACGGCATCAGCCAGGTGCCAGGCTGCCGCGACAGCAGCTGCCCGCAGGCCATCAAGGCCGGCATCGACATGGTGATGGTGCCCGAGGACTGGCGCGCCTTCATCCAGAACACCATCGCCCAGGTCGAGCGCGGTGAGATCCCGATGTCGCGCATCGACGATGCCGTGACGCGCATCCTGCGCGTCAAGATGCGCGCTGGCCTGTTCGAGACCTCGCCGCGCCAGAGCGCGGTGGCTGGCAAGCCCGAGGCCTTGCTGGCCCGAGACCTGGCCCGCCGTGCGGTGCGCCAGACCCTGGTGCTGCTGAAGAACGAGCGCGGCGCGCTGCCGCTGGCCCAGGGCAAGCGCATCCTGGTGGTGGGCAAGAGCGCCGACAACCTGGCCAACCAGGCCGGTGGCTGGAGCATGACCTGGCAGGGCACGGACACGCAGAACGCCGATTTCCCGGCCTCGCAGTCCATTCTGTCTGGAATTCGTGAAGTGGCCGGTGCCGCCACGCTGAGCTTCAGTGCCGATGGCTCCGGTGTGGACCCGAGCCAGTTCGATGCCGTGATCGCCGTCATCGGCGAGACGCCTTACGCCGAAGGGGTGGGCGACATTTCGCCCTCCAGCACCTTGCAGCACAGCCGCCGCTACCCGGAAGACCTGGCGGTGCTGCGCGCCGTCAGCGGCCGCGGTGTGCCAGTGATCAGCGTCTTCCTGAGCGGCCGCACGGTCTACGCGAATGACTTGCTCAACCTGTCCGATGCCTTCGTCGCCGCCTGGTTGCCGGGCAGCGAAGGTGCGGGCGTGGCCGATCTGCTGTTCAAGAACGCGGCCGGCCAGGTGGCCCATGACTTCCGTGCCAAGCTGCCTTTTGCCTGGCCCTCGGCGCCTTGCGTCAGCGCCAAGAGCCAGCCCCAGTTCAAGCCAGGCTATGGCCTCAGCTATGCCAAGCCGGGCACCGTGCGCCAACTGCCGGTCAGCGTTCGCAGCGGTGGTTGCGATGTGTCCAAAGAGCTGCTGATCTTCCGCCAGACGGGGCAGGGCCCCTACCAGATGCATGTCGGCAGCCCCAGCGGCGCCTGGCCCAACCGCGGCCTCGGTTCCGACCTCAATGCCGTGCTGGAAGCCCCGGCCGAACAGCCCGCCATCCGTGTCTCGACCACCCAGATCAACACCCAGCAAGATGCCAAGCGCCTGGTCTGGATGGGCCCGGCCACCTTCCATATCGGCTCCAACCAGCAAGCCGATCTGACCGTCTACCCCGCACCCGCTCTGGTGTTTGACCTGCTGCCGGAGCAGGCGCCGCAGCGCCCCGTGCGCCTGCGCATGGAATGCGGCCCGGGCTGTGGCGGCACGCTGGATCTGCAGCGCGTGATCAGCGCCTTGCCTACTGGGCAGCGCCACAGCCTGAAGATCCCGCTCGCCTGCTTCGCCGCCCAAGGTGCGGATCTGAGCCGCATCGGCGCGCCCTTCAACCTGACGGCCGACGCTCCGTTTGCCGCCGCCTTCGCCCACATCCGCGTGCGTGCCGGCGCGGCCCAAGAGCCCGATGCTTTGAGCTGCAGCCAATTTTCTCCCGCTCCCTGACCATGAATTTCAAGATCGACCCCAGCCACAGCGGCGCCAGCGTTCTGCGCCGCGACTTTCCCAGCGATTTCCGCTGGGGCTGTTCCACCTCCTCTTATCAGATCGAAGGCGCGGCGCAGGAAGACGGCCGTGGCGAATCCATCTGGGACCGTTTCTGCAGCGAACCCGGCCGCATCCGCGACGGCAGCAGCGGCGCCGTCGCCTGTGACCACTACCACCGCTGGCCCGAAGACCTGGACATGGCAAAGCAGCTGGGCGTGAATGCCTACCGCTTCTCCATCGCCTGGCCGCGCCTGTTGCCGCAGGGCCGCGGTGCCGTCAATGAAAAGGGTTTGGATTTCTATTCCCGCCTGGTCGACGGCATGCTGGAGCGCGGCCTGCAACCCTGGGCCACGCTCTACCACTGGGACCTGCCGCAGGCCCTGCAGGAGCAGGGCGGTTGGGCCAACCGGGCCACGGTCGACGCCTTCCTTGAGTACACGGAACTGGTGACGCGCCGCTTGGGTGACCGGGTCAAGCACTGGATCACCCACAACGAACCCTATTGCACCGCCTTCCTCGGCAACTTCGAAGGCAACCATGCGCCGGGCCTGAAGGACCACAAGACCGCCTTGCTGGTCTGCCACCACCTGCTGCTCTCGCATGGCCGCGCCGTGCCGCTGATCAAGCGCCTGGTGCCCGATGCGAACGTGGGCATCACCCTGAGCCTGCACCCGATCTCGCCGGCCAGCGACAGCGTCGAGGATGCCGCGGCCGCGATCCGCCACGATGGCCTGCGCAATCGCTGGTTCCTGGACCCGCTGCATGGCCGCGGCTACCCCGAGGATGTGCTGGCCTTGCTGGGGTCGGATGCACCGCAGCTGCTCAGCAATGACCTGCGCGAGATCGCCACGCCTACCGATTTCCTGGGCGTCAATTACTACTTCCCTGAGCGGATCGAAAACGCCCCGGGCGTGGCGCCCATCGCCACCCGTGTGGTCGAGACGCACGGCGTGGAGCGCACCGCCTTCGGTTGGGAGGTGGACCCGGAAGGCATGGTCACCCTGCTGACCCGCATCCAGCGCGACTACGCGCCCAATTGTGTCTATCTGACCGAGAACGGCTCGACCTTCGAGGACGAACTGCTGCCCGATGGCCGTGTCGAGGATGTGCAGCGCCGCAGCTATCTGCAGCGCCATCTGGCAGCTGCCCAGCGCGCCATGGCGGCCGGCGTGCCGCTGAAGGGCTATTTCGCCTGGAGCCTGCTCGACAACTTCGAGTGGGCCGAGGGCTATCTGCGCCGCTTCGGCCTGGCCTACGTCGACTTTGAAACCCAGCAACGTACCCTGAAGGCCAGCGGCCAGTGGTATGCCCAGTTCCTGCAGCCTGGAGAGGCGGACCGATGAAACACGCGAACCATGTTTGGGGCAAGCTGGCCCTTTTGCTCGCCGCAACTGGCGCTGCTGCGATGGCTCAGGCGCAGACCAAACCGGCCGCCACGCCCGCTGCGGCACCGTTGAAGGCCGAAGTCATCCACTGGTGGACCTCGGGTGGCGAGTCGGCCGCCGTCAAGGCCCTGGCCGATGCCTACAGCGCCGCGGGCGGTGCCTGGAAGGACACGGCCGTGGCCCTGGGCGAGCAGGCGCGCTCGGTGGCCATCAACCGAATCGTTGGTGGCAACCCGCCGACGGCGGCCCAGTTCAACACCTCCAAGCAGTTCCTCGATGTGGTGGATCAGGGGCTCTTGAATCATGTGGATGAAGCGGCCGCCGCCGGCAAGTGGGAGCAGGTGCTGCCCGAGACCGTGCTCAAGGTCATCAAGGTCAAGGGCCACTTCTACGCCGCGCCGGTCAACATCCACATGCCGGCCTGGATCTGGACCTCCAAGGCCGCCTTCAAGAAGGCCGGCATCACGGCCGAGCCCAAGACCATGGACGAGCTCTTTGCCGCGCTCGACAAGCTCAAGGCCGCCGGCCTGATCGGCCTGGCCCATGGCGGCCAGCCCTGGCAGGACAACACGGTGTTTGCGGCCGTGCTCAGCAATGTCGGCGGCCGCGAGCTCTACCTCAAGGTCATGCGCGACCGCGACCCCAAGGCCATCATGTCGCCCGAGTTCAAGAATGTGCTGCTGAGCTTCAAGCGCCTGCAGAGCTATGTGGACAAGGGCTCGCCGGGCCGCAACTGGAACGACGCCACCGCCTTGCTGATCAATGGCAAGGCCGGTGTGCAGTTCATGGGCGACTGGGCCAAGGGCGAGTTCGCCCTGGCCAAGCAGGAGGCCGGGCGCGACTACGGCTGCATCGCCGGCTTCGGCCCCAACTCGCCCTACATCATCCAGGGCGATGTCCTGGTCTTCCCCAAGACCAACCGGCCCGAGGCCATCAAGGCCCAGAAGCTGCTGGCCACCGTGGCCACCACGCCGGCCACGCAGATTGCCTTCAGCATCAAGAAGGGCTCCATCCCGGCGCGCAGCGATGTCGATGCCAGCCAGCTCGACATCTGCGGCCAGCAGGGCGTGGCCATCATGAAGGACAAGTCGCGCCACCTGGGCAATGGCGAGGTCTACCTGACGCCGGATCAGAACGGTGCCATGCAGGACATCGTGACCGCCTACTGGAACCGCAGCATCCCGGTTGAGAAGGTGCAAAAAGACCTGATCGCCGCCCTCAACAACAACTGAGGGCACAGGCGCTGATGTCTCGCAAGAACCGCTCTTCGAATCGGGCTTCTCGGCTCCGTGGGCTGACGCCCTGGGCCGCCCTGCTGCCCATGGCGCTGACCGTGCTGCTGGGCTATCTGGGCGCGGTGCTCTGGACGCTGCGTGTGTCCCTGAGCAGCTCGCGCACATTTCCCAAGGACGACTTCGTTGGCCTGGCCCAGTACGAGCGCCTGTTTGGCAACGAGCGCTGGCTGCTCTCGCTGGAGAACCTCGCGGTCTACGGCCTGCTCTTCATCGGCGCCTGCATGGTGATCGGCTTCTTGCTGGCCGTGTTCATCGACCAGAAGGTGCGCGGCGAGGGCCTCTTGCGCACCATCTTTCTCTACCCCTACGCCATGTCCTTTGTGGCCACCGGTCTGGTCTGGCAATGGGTGCTCAATCCCACCGACGGCATCCAGCAGGCGGTGCGGCAGATGGGCTTCGAGAACTTCACTTTCGACTGGATCATCGACCAGGACATGGTGATCTACACCGTGGTGATCGCCTCGGTCTGGCAGGCCTCGGGCCTGGTGATGGCCCTGCTGCTGGCTGGCTTGCGCGGCATTGATGAAGACATCTGGAAAGCCGCCCGCATCGACGGCATCAAGCCCTGGCGTGTCTACCTGTCCATCGTCCTGCCCATGCTCGGCGCTTCCTTCGCCACGGTCTTCGTGCTGCTGTTCACCGCGGCGGTCAAGGTCTTCGATGCGGTGGCGGCCATGACCCAGGGCGGCCCAGGCACAGCCAGTGATGTGCCAGCCAAGTTCATCATGGACCATCTGTTTGGGCGCGCCAATGTGGCCCTGGCCTCAGCCGGCGCCATCGTGCTGCTGCTGACCGTGCTGGCCCTGGTGGCGCCGTTTTTCTACGCCCGCAGCCGCAAGGCGCGGAAGGGGAAGGGCGCATGAGCCACTCTGCTGTCACGATGAAAACTCAAGCCGCCCGACGCGCCCAGGCCCGCGGACGCTTCAATCCGGCCCGCTGGGGCATCTACGCCTTCCTGCTGACGGCGGCCCTGTTCTTCCTGGCCCCGCTCTACATCATGCTGGTCACCTCCTTCAAGACCATGGAGGAGATCCGCCTGGGCCAGCTCTTTGCGCTGCCCATGAATGCCACGCTCGAGCCCTGGCGCGCGGCCTGGAGCGAGGTCTGCACGGGGGTGTCCTGCGAGGGCATCAGCGCCGGGTTCTGGAACTCGGTCGCCATCGTGGTGCCCAGCACCATCCTGCCTGTGCTGATCGGCGCGCTCAACGGGTATGCGCTGAGCTTTTGGCGGCCGCGCGGCGCCCATGTGCTGTTCGGCATCCTGATGCTGGGCGCCTTCATTCCCGTGCAGGTGATGATTTATCCGCTGGTCAAGGTGATGGCGGCCGTGGGCCTCTACAGCTCGCTTCCCGGCATCGTGGCCGTGCACTTGATCTTCAGCATGCCGGTGATGACCTTGCTGTTCCGCAACTACTACAGCGCCATCCCGCCGGAGCTGTTCAAGGCCGCGCGCATCGACGGTGGCGGCTTCTGGCGCATCTTTGTGCAGCTGATGCTGCCCATGTCCACGCCCATCATCGTGGTGGCGGCCATCATGCAAGTGACCGGGGTCTGGAACGACTACATCCTCGGCCTGGTCTTCGCCGGCCGCGAGCATTTGCCGATGACGGTGCAGCTCAACAACGTGATCAACACCACCACGGGTGAGAGGCTCTACAACGTCAATATGGCGGCCACCATCCTCACCTCCATGGTGCCGCTGCTGGTCTATTTCGTCTCCGGACGCTGGTTTGTGCGCGGCATTGCGGCCGGTGCGGTCAAAGGTTGATTGAGAGAACAATGAGTACGACGACGAGCCCACAGCCCAAGAGTGGCGTCAGCATCCGCGAGCTGTGCATCCGCTTCGATGCCAACGAGGTCATCAAGGGCCTGAATCTGGAGATCCGCGAGGGCGAGTTCCTGGTGCTGCTGGGCCCCTCGGGCTGCGGCAAGTCCACCTTGCTGCACAGCATTGCCGGCTTGACCGATTTCGAGAGCATTGCCGCGGGCACCGTGGAAATTGGCGGTCAGGACATGACTTTTGCCGACCCCAGCGCGCGCGGCATCGGCATGGTGTTCCAGTCCTATGCCCTCTATCCGACCATGACGGTGGAGAAAAACATGTCCTTCGGCCTGCGCGTGGCAGGCTGCCCCAAGGACGAGGTGCAGCGCCGGGTGCAGCGCGTGGCGGCCATGTTGCAGCTGGAGCCGCTGCTGCAGCGCAAGCCGGGCCAGCTCTCCGGCGGCCAGCGCCAGCGCGTGGCCATCGGCCGCGCCCTGGTGCGAGAGGCGGCGGTGTTGCTGTTTGACGAGCCCCTGTCCAACCTCGACGCCAAGCTGCGCGCCGAGCTGCGCCGCGAGCTCAAGCTGCTGCACAAGAAGCTGGGCTCCACCATGATTTACGTCACCCACGACCAGGTGGAGGCCATGACTCTGGCCAGCCGCATCGTGGTGATGAAGGGTGGCGTGATCCAGCAGATCGGCGCGCCGACCGAGGTCTACGAGCGGCCGGCCAATCTTTTTGTGGCCGGCTTCCTGGGCGCACCGGGCATGAATCTGGTGCCGGGTCAGCTCTCCGTGTCTGCGTCCGGCGAGGTGGGTTTGAGCGGTGCCCTGAGCGCCGATCTGGCCGCTTACCCCTTCCAGCAGCAACCGCACGACGGGCAGGCCGTGCTGCTGGGCATCCGCCCTGAGCATGTGCGCCTGGACCCGCAGGGCGCCTGGCGCGGCGTGGTCCATCTGATCGAGCCCATGGGCAACCATCAGGTGGTGTGGATCCAGTGCGGTGCGCAGCTGCTGGCCGCCATCGTCGAAGACCATGTGCAGCTGCAGCCCGACCAGGCCCTGAGCTTCCAGCTCGACCTGGCGCGGGCCTCGCTGTTCGATCAGTCCAGCGAGCAGCGGCTCTGAGCCACCGCGCTGCTTGGGACGCACCATGAGCTTGCCCCCTGTGACCAGTTTGCCGCTCCTGCGCCGCATCGTCATCGCCGGCGGCGGCACCGCCGGTTGGATGAGCGCCGCGGCGCTGTCCACCTTGCTGCCGCCGGGCTACGAAATTCACCTGGTCGAATCGGAGGAAATCGGCACCATCGGGGTGGGCGAGGCCACCATCCCGAACATCAAGAACTTCAATGCCGCCCTGGGCCTCGATGAGAACGACTTCATCCGCGCCACTCAGGCCAGCTTCAAGATGGGCATCGAGTTCGTCAACTGGGGCCGGCTGGGTGAGCGCTACATCCACGGCTTTGGCAGCTTCGGCCAGGATTTCGGCAGCGTTGGTTTTCACCACCAATGGCTGCGCCTGCGCCGCGAAGGCCTGGCCTCGGCCCTGGACGATTACTCCATCAACACCAGCGCGCCGCGGCAGGCCAAGTTCATGCGCGCCCGGCCCGAGATGGCCGGCTCGCCCCTGGCTGACATCGCCTACGCCTACCAGTTCGACGCCGGCCTCTACGCCGCTTATCTGCGCCGGCATGCCGAGCAGCGCGGCGCGCGCCGCAGCGAGGGCCGCATCGTCGAGGTGCTGCGCGCGGCCGAAGACGGCCGCATCCGCGCCCTGCGCCTGGACAGCGGCGAACAGATCGAGGGCGACTTTTTCCTCGACTGCACCGGCATGCGCGCCTTGCTGATGGGCCAGACCTTGGGCGTGGGCTTAGAAGACTGGTCGCATTGGCTGCCCTGCGATCGCGCCTGGGCGGTGCCTTGTGAATCGGCCGGCCCCTTGCTGCCCATGACCCGGGCCACCGCACACAGCGCCGGTTGGCAGTGGCGCATTCCGCTGCAGCACCGCACCGGCAACGGCCATGTGTTTGCCAGCCGCTTCATGGACGAGGGCGAGGCGCGCGATCTGCTGATGCGCCATCTCGACGGCAAGCCCCTGGCTGAGGCGCGCTCGATTCGTTTCCAGCCCGGGCGGCGGCACCAGGCCTGGCATCAGAACTGCCTGGCCGTGGGCCTGTCAGGTGGTTTCCTGGAGCCGCTGGAATCGACCAGCATCCACCTGATCCAGACCGCGCTGGCCCGGCTGATGAGCTTTTTCCCGCATGGCGGGCTCGACGCGGCCGACATCGCCGAATACAACCGCCAGACCCAGTTCGAATACGAGCGCATCCGCGACTTCATCATCCTGCACTACAAGGCCACGGCGCGGGACGACTCGCCGTTCTGGAATCACTGCCGCCAGATGGCCGTGCCCGAGACCTTGCAGCGCAAGATCGATCTGTTCTGCAGCAATGGCCGTATCGTGCGCGAGGCCGATGAGCTGTTCGCCGAGCTGAGCTGGCTGCAGGTGATGAATGGCCAGGGCCTGCAGCCGCGGGGCTACCACCCGCTGGCCGAGCAGACGCCCAAGGCCGAGGCAGTGGACCTGCTCGCTCACATCCGGCAGGTGATTGCGCGCTGCGTGCAGGTCATGCCCACGCAGGCCGCCTATCTCGCTGAACACTGTCAGGCCCTCAGGCCAGGGAGCGGCACATGAGATGGATATTGGCAGTTCTTGCCATGGCGGGCCTGCTGGTCTGCAATGTGAGTGCAGCGGCCGGCCCCAGCCCCAGCCCCAGCTTCCAGATCGCCACCTACAACCTGCGGCTGAATCTGGCCTCGGATGGGCCGAACGCCTGGCCCCTGCGGGCCGAGGCCGTCAAGGCCTTGATCCGGTATCACGAGTTCGATGTCTTCGGCACCCAGGAGGGCCTGCCCGAGCAGATCGACGAGCTGTCCCGCATGGAGGAGTTTGCCCATGTCGGCGTGGGCCGCGACGACGGCAAGCGCGCCGGTGAGCACTCGGCCATCTTCTTTCGCAAGGCGCGCTTCGAGGCGCTCAGCAGCGGCGACTTCTGGCTCAGCCAGACGCCGGATGTGCCCTCCAAAGGCTGGGACGCGCGCTGCTGCAACCGCCTGACCAGCTGGGTGCAGCTGCGCGACCGGGCGAGCCAGCGCCGCTTCTTCGTCTTCTCGGTGCACTTCGATCACGAGGGTGAAGTGGCCCGCAAGGAATCGGCCAAGCTCTTGCTGCACAAGGTCAAGGAGATTGCCGGCACAGCGCCGGTGATCTGCCTGGGCGACTTCAACTCGACCCCCGAGACCGAGCAGATCCAGCGCATGCAGGCGGCGCTGCGCGATGCCTACCGGGTCAGCCAGAGCCCGCCTTACGGCCCGGTCGGCACCTTCAACGCGTTCAAGATCGACGCGCCGATGACGGCACGCATCGACTACCTCTTCCTCAGCCCCGGCATCACGGTGCTCAAGTACGGCGTACTCAGCGATTCGC
Source organism: Paucibacter aquatile (assembly GCF_002885975.1). Lineage (NCBI taxonomy): Bacteria > Pseudomonadati > Pseudomonadota > Betaproteobacteria > Burkholderiales > Sphaerotilaceae > Roseateles > Kinneretia aquatilis. The sequence goes on from NZ_POSP01000004.1 coordinate 869,091, forward strand.
AGGCCGGCCGTTTCCCGTCTGACCACCACCCGGTGCTGCTGCGCGTGCGCCTGGATTGATTGGACGCCGGCGCTTGATGCGGTGCTTGTTCCTTTTCGTTCTATGACCCGACTCCCCCCCATGAGCCTCCTGTTTCCTGCTTCATCCTCCTCCTCAAGCCGTCCTGGCTTTGTGTCTGCGGTGCTGATGCTGGCTGTCTGCATCGGTGCCGGCGCCGGTGCCGGTGTGGCCCAGGCCGCACCGGATGCCGGCAGCGTGTCGTCCTGGCAGACGCGCGCCGACCGCAGCCGATTGCTGGCCCGCGAGCCCGACCGCCGCTTCAAGCCCGGGCAGAAGGCGCTGCCCTTGCACATCGAGGTCGACTCCAGTCAGCGCTTTCAGACCATGGAAGGTTTCGGGGCCTCCCTCACCGATGCCTCGGTCTGGCTGATGCAGCAGCGCATGAGCGAGACGCAGCGCAAGGCCTTGCTGGAGGAATTGTTCGGCCGCGGGCCGGGGGGTATCGGCTTTGATCTGACCCGCCTGACCATCGGCGCCTCAGACTTTTCGCGCAGCCACTACAGCTATCTGGACCTGCCTCCCGGCCAGACCGATATGGCATTGAAGGCCTTCTCGATCGAAGCTGCGCGCGCCGAGCTGCTGCCCGTGGTCAAGTCGGCCCTGGCCATCAATCCCCGCCTGCAGGTGATGGCCTCGCCCTGGAGCGCGCCGGGCTGGATGAAGCAGACCGACAGCCTGATCAAGGGCCGCCTCAAGCCTGAGATGTACGGTGTGTTTTCTGAGTATCTGGTGCGTTATGTCGACGCTTTTGCGGCCGAAGGCGTGCCTATTTTTGCGCTGACGGTTCAGAACGAGCCGCACTTCGAGCCGCCTGACTACCCCGGCATGCGCGTCGATCCGGCCGAACGTGCCGCCCTGGTCGGCCTGCACCTGGGGCCTTTGCTCGCGCAACGCGGCCTGAAGACGCAGCTGATCGACTGGGACCACAACTGGGACGAACTGAAGTCGCCGCTGGCGGTGCTGGCCGATCCGGTCGCACGCCGCTATGTGGCCGGCGTGGGCTGGCATTGCTATGCCGGCGATGTGCAGGCCCAGACCGTGGTCCATGAGGCCCACCCCGACAAGGACACCTGGTTCACCGAATGCTCAGGCGGCGAATGGGCGCCCGAGTGGCACAAGACCTTGCCCTGGATGATGAGCAATCTGGTGATCGGCAGCACCCGCGGCTGGGCCAAGGGCGTGCTGATGTGGAACATGGCGCTGGACGAAAACCACGGGCCCCATCTGGGTGGCTGCAAGGACTGCCGCGGCGTGGTCACCATCGACTCCAAGACCGGCGAGGTGACCCGAAACATCGAGTACTACGCCCTCGCTCATGCCAGCAAATTCGTGCGCCGCGGTGCGCAGCGCATTGCCTCGCCCACCCAGCTGGGCGGCCTGGAAACGGTGGCCTTTCGCAATGCCGACGATGGCTCCATCGCCCTGATCGTCAGCAACGGCGAGGCGCAAAGCCGCCGCTTCACCGTCGGGCAGGGCGCGCGCCGCTTGGCCTACACCCTGCCCAAGCACAGCGTGGTCACCTTCACCTGGGCCGGCCAGTGAGGTGCAGCCGCGCGGGCGCGCGCTGTGCTCTGGTCCTGGCCGCGCTGAGCAGCATGGCTGCGCATGCCGAGCTGCGGCTGCACGGTGTATTCGGCGATCACATGGTGCTGCAGCGCGCCGTGCCCATCCCGGTCTGGGGCCAGGCAGAACCCGGCGAGCGCGTCGAGCTGCGCCTGCATGGGCAGCGCCAGACCGTGCAGGCCGATGCCCTAGGCCGCTGGCGCCTTCAGCTGCGCCCGGAGGCGGCCGGTGGCCCCTACCGGCTGGAGCTGCGTGGCGAGCGCAGCGATCAGGTGGTAGTGCTGCGTGATGTGCTGGTCGGCGATGTCTGGCTGACCTCGGGCCAGTCGAATATGGAATGGGCGCTGCGTGACTCTTTCGGTGGTCCGGCCGAAGCGGCTGCGGCCCAGGACCCCGGCCTGCGACACCTCAAGATGGCTCACCGCACGGCCACTCAGCCGCAGAGCGATCTGGCGCCCGCGCCTTGGCAAGCCGCCACCGGGCCCCAAGCGGCGGACTTCAGTGCCGTGGCCTACCACTTCGCCAAGCAATTGCGGCAGAAGCAGCCGGGCGTGCCCATCGGCCTGCTCAATGTCTCCTGGGGTGGCACCCAGATCGAGAGCTGGATGAGCCGCGAGGCCCTGGCCCGCCAGCCCGATATCGCCCCCTTGCTGGTCAGCATGCCGGACTCGCCGCAGGCCTTTGCAGCGCGCTACCAGGCGCGCATGGACGCCTTGCTCACGGCTTGGCAGGGCAGGGGGGCGACCGAGCCAGGGCAGGCTCTGGCCCACTGGGCCCGCGCCGATTGGGACGACAGCCGCTGGCCGCAGCTGCAGGCGCCGGGCATGTGGGAAGGCCAAGGCCTGAGCGATCTGGATGGCACGGTCTGGTACCGCCGCAGCCTGCAGCTCAGCGAAGCGCAGGCCGCGGCGCCTGATGCCGTGCTGAACCTGGGCCTGGTTGACGATTGCGATGAAAGTTTCGTCAACGGCCAAGCCGTGGGCGGCCAGTGTGGCTGGGACCAGCCGCGCCGCTACGCCCTGGCGCCCGGCCTGCTGCGCGCCGGCCTGAATGTGATCGCGGTGCGCGTGCGCGACACCGGCGGCGGCGGTGGTCTGCATGGCCGGCCTGAGGGCCTGGCCTTGCAGCTCGGCGGGCAGGCGCTGAGCCTGGCCGGGCCCTGGCGGGCCCAGGTTGAATCGCTGCTCGAGAAGCCCGAGCTGGGGCCCAATGATCTGCCCTCGCTGCTGTTCAACGGCATGCTCAGCCCGCTGCAGGGCCTGCCGATTCGCGGCATGCTCTGGTACCAGGGCGAGAGCAATGTGCCGCGTGCGGCCCAGTACGAGCGCCTGCTGCCGGCCTTCATCAACGATCTGCGCGCGCGCTGGGGCCAGGGCGAGTTTCCTTTCTTCATCGTGCAGCTGGCGGCCGATCAGCCCTGGCAGAACAACAGCCTGCAGGGCAGCGCCTGGGCCGAGTTGCGCGAGGCGCAGGCGAGGGCGCTGCGCCTGCCCCGCACCGGCCTGGTGCTCAGCAGCGACCTGACCGACGATGGCAATCTGCACCCGCGCCACAAGCGCGAGCTGGGTGAGCGGCTGGCGGCGCTGGCCCTCGAAGACGCGAAAGCCGAGAAGAACGCCAAGCCAAACGGCAAGCCGAAGGCCAAGCTGAACCCGCAGGTCCACGGCCGGGTTCACGGCCCGCTCTTGCAGCGCATGCGCATCCACGGATCCGCCGTGGAGCTGAGCTTCACCCAAACCGCGGGCGGCCTGTACTGCCCGGACGCCGAGATTCGCGGCTTCACCGTGGCCGGCGCCGATGGCGTGTTTCATCCGGCCCATGCGCAGCTGATCGGCAAGCATCGTGTGCGCGTGAGCAGCCCCGCCGTGCCTCAGCCGCAGGCCCTGCGCTACGGCTGGCTTGACAACCCGCAGCCGATCAATCTCTTCAACCGCGCCGGCCAGTCCGCCATGGCGTTCCGCAGCGACCGCTGGCCGCGCCTGACCGAGACGCAAAGCTATGGCTTCTGAATCGACTGGAAGTCTCGAAAAAGCCGCCTGCAAGGCGCTGCTGCTCGGGGCCTTGTCCCTGGGTTGCGGCCTGCTCCTTGCGGCACCCGCAGCACCTGCGGCCCCGCCCATTCCCTTGGCTGCGGTGCTGCCGCAGCCGCAGCGGCTACAAGCGCTGGAAAATCAAGCGCCGTTTGAGCTCGACCGGAGGGTGCAGGTCTGGGCCGATCCGGCCTTGCGGGCGCCGGCACAGGCCTTGGCGCGCGAGCTGGGCCTGCGCCCGGCCCGTTCTGGTCAAGCACCGGCGACCGGCGCCCCGGGCCGGCAGATCCGCCTGGCCCTGGCGAAAGATCTGCCGGCCGTGGCGGGTGCCTACCGCTTGCGCATGGCCGGCGAGGCCCTCGTCATCGAAGCGGCCGAGGCCAGCGGCGCCTTCTACGCCGGCCAGACCTTGCGCCAGCTTCTGCCGCCGGCTTGGCGCCCCCGGGGTGATGCCCGCGTCCGCCTGCCGGCCGCCGAGATCGAGGACGCGCCGCGCTTTGCCTGGCGCGGCCTCATGCTCGATGTGGCCCGGCACTTTCACGATGCTGCTCGCGTCAAGCGGGTGATCGACCAGATGGCGGCCTACAAGCTCAACCGCTTGCATCTGCATCTGAGCGACGACCAGGGTTGGCGTGTGCAGCTGCGCAGCCTGCCGCGGCTCAGCCAGGTCGGTGGGCGCGGCAGTCATTCGCAGCCCAATACGGGCCCGGCGCGGTACTTCAGCGAGGCCGATGTGCGGGAGATCGTGCGTTATGCCGCCGCGCGCCATATCGAGGTGGTGCCCGAGATCGACATGCCGGGCCACAGCGGGGCCGCGGCGCGCGCCTACCCCGAGTTCTTTGACGGCCGCGTCACCTTCAACCCGGCCAAGCCCGAGACCTACCGCTTCATCGACACCCTGCTGGGCGATCTGGTGCGCCTGTTCCCGGGCCGCTACCTGCATTTCGGCGGCGACGAGGTCTGGGTGAACAACACCCGCTGGAAGGACATGCCCGAGGTCATGGCCCTGGCGCGCAAGCTCACACCGGCCGATCAAGCGCCGCAGCTCAAGGCGGTGGAGGCGGACTTCGCGCGCCGCGTGGTGCAGCTGATCCAGAAGCATGGCCGCATTCCCATCGGCTGGGACGAGGTGATCGCCGCCGGGCTTGATGATCCTGCGCTGCTCGTGCAGTGGTGGCGCATGGACAAGCCCGAGGCGGCACGTCAGGCGCTGCAGCAGGGGCAGTCGCTGATCTTGTCGCCGTCCGACCGCATGTACCTGGACTACGCCGCCGGCCTGGGTGAACCGGGCGCACCCTGGGAAGGCAACACCGGCGGCCCGGTCTCGGTCGAAAAGATCGTGGCCTGGGAGCCCATGCCAGAAGGCTTGAGCGAGGCGGAGCGCCAGCGCGTGCTGGGTATCGAGGCGCCGCTGTGGACCGAGAACGTGCGCAGCGAAAGCTATCTGCAGTTCATGCTCTATCCGCGTCTGGCGGCGGTGGCCGAGGTGGCCTGGCGTCAGAGCGCCAATTCCAGCCCGGCCGCGTTTGTGAAGCGCCTGGCACCGCATATCCAGCGCTGGAAGGCCCAGGGCCTCAATGTGCGGGGCAGCCTGGAAGACGCACACCGCTACCGATTGCATTGAGCGCTGGGGTCACGCTTGGTTCGAAGCACCCAAATCCTTGTCGACTGCGACGGGCCTGAACCGAGCGATCTCTAGAATGTGCTAATCCAATATTCAAGCGGTCGCCCACCATGCAGTTTTCATCTTCCCTCGCGGTGCTTCTCTCCTTGCTGCTTTTGGGCTGTAGCTCAAGTCCAAGGTCCCCTTCAGGGACGCTTCAAGAAGACTACCCAACAGCCCGTCTGCGTTGTCTCGGTCTCGCGGATACAAAGGAATCCATCGTTCTGTCTGCGGGGCTGATTCGACAAAGTGTCAACATCTCAGGTGGCATCAACCATTCCTTTTACGCGGCTTGCATGGAGAAGGCCGGACACTCGCCGAGTTCGTTATCAATTTCGCAGAATCCTTCCGCCTCAATCACTCCGACACAATCGGCGCGGGCCTCGGAGGCGGCGCGCTAGCCAGTTGCGCATTTGTAATTTCAAGAGGCTGAATCGCCGCAGCTTCAGTGGGTCGTTGTTCTTGGTTCAGCTCAGCTCCGATCAGTCAAGCGCGTGATTCCCATGGCCTTGAACACGTACTTCTCGTAGATGGGTTCGGAGTTGCCGCTCTTCATCTTGCTCATGAAGTATTTCTCGAAGGCGATTTTGGCGAGGTGCACCCATTTGCCTTTCTTGAACCAGTTGACATTGCGTGGCGGGATCTGGGGCAAGGCGACGAAGGCCGCGCCGGTGTCGCCCATATCGGCCAGGCAGATGGCGTTCCAGGTGCCTTTGGCCGTGGCGGGTTTGCCCGCCAGTTCGTCGGCGATGTTGTGGGCAATGGCGCTGACCATGCTTTCGATCATGTAACCCGTTTTGGGGGCGCCGGTGGGCACCGGGGTCACCTCTACCGGCGGAATGGCCACGCAGACGCCAGCGGAGAAGATGCTGGGATAGCGTTTGCTTCGCTGGTGCTCGTCGATCAGCACAAAGCCGCGCGGGTTGCACAGCTCGGGCACGGCGGCCACGGCGTCCACGCCTTTGAAGGCGGGCAGCATCATGGCCAGCTTGAAGCCCACCGCGTGTTCGCGCTTGACCTGGCCCAGATCATCCAGCTCGCTGCAATGCAGTTGGTTGGCTTCGACCTGGTGAGTTTTGGCATTGCAGATCCACTTGATATCGTGTCCGCGCAGCTCGCTCTCCAGCATGCTCTTGCTGTCGCCAACGCCGCCCAAACCCATATGGCCAATATATGGCTCGCTGGTGACAAATGTCATCGGCACTTTGTGGCGCAGCTTGCGCTTGCGCAGGTCGCTGTCCACGATGAAGGCGAACTCATACGCCGGCCCGAAGCAACTGGCGCCGGGCATGGCGCCGATGACAATGGGACCAGGATTCTTCAGAAACTCCTGATACTCGGCCCAGAACTTTTCAGCGTGCGGCACGCTGCAGATCGAGTGGGTGTGGCCGCCGTGCGGGCCTGCGCCAGGCACTTCGTCGAAGCTGAGCTTGGGGCCGGTGGTGATGACGAGGTAGTCGTAGCCCAGGGTCTGGCCGTCCATCAGCAGCAACTCTTTGGCGTCGGGGCGGATGGCTTGTACGGCCTGGGCGACGAAGTCGATGCCTTTGCGTTCCAGATAGGGGCGTATCGGCATCGTGGTGTCTGCCGCCTCACGCCAGCCCACGGCCACCCAGGGATTGGAGGGGGTGAATTGAAAGGTGTCGCTCGCATTCACGACGGTGACGCGATGCTGGGGGCCGAGCAGTTCGCGGATTTCGTAAGCCGCCGGCATGCCGCCGAGTCCAGCGCCGATGATGACGATATGGGCCATGGTTTGTCTCCTGAGTTTGCGGTCGGTGGGGGCTGTGCAAGCCATGAGGAACAGAAGGCGCCGTCTTGTCGCGGCCTTGTCAGTGGCAAGGAACTTGTGCTTGTGATTTTACATAATACACATTGTCGCCTTTGGCTGCGCCGAGGCTTGACAAAGCTGCGACTTATTGCCTCAGGAATTTTGCGGCCGCAGCCGATAGGCAATCATGCTTAATCGACTGCCCAAAGACCCCGGTTCAATGGCCGATCTACTGGCCGACATTGGCAACCCATCAGCACATGAAATCGCCAAAAAACTAGGCGTATCCCGACGCACCGCCGACCGCTGGAGAACCGAGAAAGCACCACGGATAGCCCGCCTGGCTTTGTGGTGGCTGTCGCGCGAAGGCCACAGCGTTTGGGATTGCGAGATGGCCACCCGAACACAAATGGCCATTCAGACCAACGAGGCGCTATGGCGAGAAGTCAGGCAACTGCGGGAGCAGATTGCATTGATGACGCGGAACACGACTGCGCCACTTGGACGAACACACCCCGCGAACGACAGAACGGCCCTCGGCTAGGCCATTGCCCGCAATGGCTACGCCTCAGGCCTTTCTGCTGGACAGACCCAAGCAACGCCCTACGGGCTCACTGGGGCACGCCCCAGCCCCCGCTATTGCTTGACCGTAGCCGGTGGCTCTGCTGGCTGTTTGGCAGGCTCAGCGACGGCATGCGCGGGCACCGAGACACCAGCCCACGCGATGAAAAACCCGCCATCAGCGATGGAGCGACAAAGGCTCTCCGGCGTGTCCAATTTCGTGCCCTGCTGCGACCAGCAGCCGCAGCGCTTTTTGCTGGCGATGCATGCCGCAGGGTATGGGGCCTGTGTCGGCTTGGTTACCTCATCGTAGGCCGGGGCCGTATGAGGCAAGCCCTCAATGCGCGGCTGATAGGCCTGCGCGTATTCGACGGGCGTGGATGCCCTCGCCTGCTGGGCCTGGCCGCCCACAGTGGCAATAGGCGCAGATGCTGCACCAGGCGCAAAAACACCAGCTTGGCCAGATGCATCGGCTTTACCTAAACCCATGCCAATCCGCAAACCTACAACGCCAAGAATGGGAGAACCAATAAGAAGGGCAATCAATACCCAAACCTTGAAAGGGATTTTCCGCTTATGGGTGTGGGCCTCGGCGCTTTTGTAGTAGGCGTAAGCCTTTTTATTGAATTTGTATAGATGCTTGATCGAATCGGTGCGGGTTTTATCGCAGTTATCTTTCACTGCGCCCCATTCATGCACCGTCGATACCTGCATACCGAATTTGCGAACAGCGTGCAGATGGCGACCGACCAGGCGACGAATACCAACATGCAATTGGCTAGGGTGCTGGCAAATAAGTACCAGGTCAATGCCCTTGCCCCGGTGGGTTTCCATCGCAGGCTCAGCCCAAACTGGGGCGGCCTGGCTGGTAGGCCGAGGCCGAAAGCCTGGCACTTTCTGGCATTCATCGATGACGACAATACTGCCAGGCGGGCAGCTGGGCCATTCCTCAACCTTAATAGGCGTCCACGGCAATGTCAGCTCAACGATACCCGGGGCGGAATCGTCGCCCTGATCGCGCTGGACATAGAAAATAGGCCGCTGCGTTTGCTGGCGCAAAACCTCCAGCCGGTCGATTGTGTAAAGGCTCTTGCATGCACCAGGCAAGCCCGTCTGTAGCTCAATCATTTAACCACCTGGCGAGCGCTGGATTGATTTAACGATGGTCCCACTCTGCAAACCACTCACGACAAGTGAAGCCATCCAGGCGCTGAAATAGACATTGATGACAGCGGGCACCTGCAATAACTGAATGACCGTATATACATCGCCTGGCAGCGCCGCGAACTTTTGCGAGGCCTGATCGCGTATCCATTCAGCTGTCAAATTGACGCCCTGATAAGCAACAAAACCAACGCCGAGACTTACCAATACCCGACCAACGAGAGTACCGACAGCAGCAGTAATGCCGCCGATGATAGAACCAATAAGCAGGGGTACACCGAGAGGCAAAGGCATGATCAGAACTTTCTAAATACGAAGAAACCAGCATGGAGCAGCGAAAAGGCAAACGCCATGTGCCCCATCCAGCGCAGCGGATCGCACAGCTTAGAAAAAGGAATCACAGCCGATTTACCCGCGACAGATACTGTCTTATCAGCCAGGCAAGACGCCGCACCCTCTTGAGGCCGGAACAAGCTGCCGAACGATTGCGACTCCAAACCCTTGAGGGGATGCCCATCTGGCTGGGCCTGGCTGTTCATCGCAGCGTCACCAACCTCTGAAAGCGCGTTAGGCGTGTCGTATAACTGGCAATTGCGTTGATGAATTTCGCGAGCCATGGCGCACTGAACAGCGTCACCGTCACACGTATAGCCGCCGCCACAATTACCACCCCACCGGCCCTCTTTACAAATCTGTAACCCGGGGTTTTCTTGACAGAAATTTTCTTTCGGTTTTTCCTGACTGGCAGTACCCACAACAGTCCCATTTTTATCAGTGACCGTGGTAGTAGTCGTGCAAGTTGATTGATTACATACTGTGTTTGTGGTGGCAGTTCCCCCATCAGGCAAATTAGGGCCGCCAGGCGTAGTATTGCCAGCAGCAGCACCAGAAGCAGAAGTCGAAGCGCCAGGAATAGAAGTAGAAGCACAAGGCACACAGACCTGAGTACCGTTAATAGTCCCGGGACATTGACCGGCGGGACATTGCTTAGGAGCCTCAGAAGTGGTTTCGCCAGTATTGGCACCATCGCCGCCAACTTTGCCGCCGCAGGCCTGGCCGGTGTATTTGTACGGCCAGGACATATAGAGAGAACCATCAGGAGCGGCCTTAACAGATGCCGGATTAACGCCGCAGCCATCCATGCATTGCTCGCCGGGGTTTTCTATTTTGCGATCAGGCTGCGTAACAGCGGAATACGAGCCCTTTACAGGGCACGAATATGGATTGCAGCTCAAGCCGTCGCCCGAAGGCTTGAAACCTTGATTGCATTCACAGAGCTTATTAGGCAGCTCGGTGGAATTCGCAGGGCACATAGAAACATTTTGCTGCTTAGCCTGGCGAACCCAAGAATAAGAACCATACCCAGGTTCCATATATGAGCCGCTGCAATTGGCAACGCCGCTAGTTCCCTCGCCAGAACCACACTGCAAAGGCGTAATAATCGTTTTGCCCTTTGTTTCAGCCTGCCAAGCTGGAGAACAAGCAGCATAAGGACTGGCACCAGCACCAGAGCCGCATTGCCAACCAGCTTGGACCTGGGGAATAGACCGACCAAATGCCGCGACCTGGCCGCACATAAGCACCAGGCCGAATAAAACAATCAATCGTTTAAAAGTATCCACAGGCCACCCAGTAAAGCCAGAATTACATATATGCCCATCTCACACCCCCCCTTATTAATGACCTGGCACGCAAACCATTAAAAAAGGGGCCGAAGCCCCGGAAGATCAAGCGGCGCGAGCCATCCACTTGAAAACCTTGGTCGCCACCACCACTCCGAACACGGCCAAGCCGATGACGAGCACGGCAGCGCCGGCCTCGGTGATGGTGGCAACAGCCGCGGTGGTGTCGATCGCAGCATGGGAAGCGGTGGAGCCAACCAGCGAGCCAACGGCAACCAGGCCAGCGCGAGCCTTCTTGTTTGCGACAACGCGAGCGAACATCTTGTTCATGAAATTTCCCTTTCAGGTGTGCCGTCAGTGTTGAGAGCGCGGGCCAAAGCTTTAAGACACCAAGCACTCACCCAGACTGCGGCGACGGCACCCGCAATCGAGGCCCCATCCTCTAGGGATAGGTGAAAAGGAGATGAATCGATAGAGCACGGAACAGCGTAATATTCAAAGGATGAAGGAAGTACCGTGTTGCAAGTACCACCGGTGACCTTGGACCAATACACCTGAACCCAGGCACGATCAGCAGTGCCAGACACAAGGTAAGTCCCCATAAACGGGCAGTTAGTCTGAGTGACGGCAGATACAGGCGGCAAAGTGTTCACATACGCCTGCGCTGCGTCCTTGACCGTGGGAAAACACACAGCCCCCTGCTGATAGCCATTAGGCATGGCTCACACCCCCCCGCGAAAGCCAACAGAACGGGCCAGAGGCTGCAATGGCCCTTGTATGGGTGCAGACGCGCTGCAATGCCTCAACGCCCGCAAGCACGACGCGCCGAAACTCGGAGGCATAGTGGCGACCGCTTGGGCTAATCCAGCCGCCGCCCTCCGCTCTGCGCCATTGGTCGCTGATGTCAGAATTCGCCTGCACAAACGCAGGCAGACCAAGCCAACGACGAGCACGCCTAGAAGCGTGATCCAAGCCACCGACGCCATAAGCTCGCGCCCCTTTCGGCATTGCTGCCAAGTTCTTGTCTTTCTTCAGGTAATGCAGCAGATAGCCCACCGCGTTACCCACCTTCTGAGGCGCATCGCTGCGACTCATGCCATACGGCCACCACCCGCGCCGGTCGAAATGAGGGCACCGCACGCCAACCGGCAACCACACAACAATGTGGTAGTGGATGCAGTCGCGGCCCTTGCCATCGGCCCGGCGCTTGCCGTCTTGGATTTCAGCGATCCAAACGTAACGAAACGGGATTCCCTTACGTTGCACCAGTGATACATAGCCCGTAGCGCGTCAGAGACATGACGCGAGGACCAGAGCTGACCAGGGGCATAGGTGAGCGTGACCATCCACGGCACATCCGAGCGGTGGCCCTTCTCGGTGATCGCATGGCAACGAGCCGCAAAGCCCACCGACCGACGCAGAGCGCTAAACGTCGCTTCGCTTTGTCGATGGCAAAACACTCCAGGGTGTCGGCCAGTTCGTCGCGCTCTGCCGCTACGCGGCCGATACAGCCTCTTCAGACGCCCTTTCGGGACTTGTTGGAACTGAGACAAGCCCCGGCGCTTTCGCGCCGTCGAGGCCCTGGCGGGCCTGTGCCCAATGCCGCATTTGCTCGCTGCGTGACTGTGCGATTACTTGAGCGGCACCGCGATCCAAACCGCGCCCCATCATGTCCAGCTCAATGGACGCGCACCGCCGCCAGCTCCAAGGAACTAGCGACGGCGTAGGCTTGCACGTGGCGGAGTGACCACAGCGAGTAACCCCCGACAGGAAAGCCAGCCTGGCCGCACAGCTCAACGTCAATGTCTACATCGCCGCCCTGCCCTGGCCGAAGCCGCAACGGTAATGCTCAAAATCTGATCGTCATCAGCCATGGCAGAGCGCAAGGCCGCAGCCATCGACATACGCAGCAGGCGAGCTGTGCCGCGTGAATCGCGGTTTTCCATGCCGGTCCATGGGTGCACCCGTCAGGCCGTGGCAGGCTTGCGGGCAACGGGAGCCAACCGCGCCGACACCGCAAGACGGCCATCACGGTCCACGTACAGGCTCGACGGGTGCAGCTGGTAATCACCGGGGCTGTACGGCTGCTGTTCGCCGTCCAGCATCAGGTCAAATTTCTCGGGGTACGGCGGCTTGTTACCATCCTTGTCGACGGTATGCGCATAGCCTGTTTGCATGCGCAAGTGATACGGCTTGCCGGTCGTCTTGCTGTTGCCCTTGAACTCCTTGACGGTGGTCTGAGCGATGGTGATTTGAATCATGGTTGGCTCCAATAAGTACGAAAAATGAGATGACGCTTCACCAGATCGCGGAGGTGCTATGGCCCCTTGCCGTGGTACTGACCGTTTTCTATTGGTCAAAGCACGGCGCCGACCGAGAGCAACAGGCAAGCTATGGAAACGAACACCCCTTACGAAACGAGAACAAGGGATGTACTTCCGCTTGAAAAACGCATTACCTGATCGGGTTGTGTTAGCGCAGGTTTCGTTTTCTGCACTGCTGGACACTCGAGACAGACCAACCAGAGCGACGTTGACAGAAAAGTCGCTGACTTCGTGATCTGCTCGAAAGCCTTCGAAGTCGCCGCTGTTATCGAACTCGATGACGAAAGCCACAGAGGACGAGAACACCTAGACCAGAGACGCGATCAGCTGCTAACAAAAGCCGGAATCAAGGTTTGCGCTTCAAGACATTCCCGACGAGGGCGAGCTGCTGGCAGCGCTTTCGGAGAAAAGTGACGCCATGCCCCCGTGCTAACCTGCTACTTTCCAAACCGGGAAGCGCTTACCAAAAAAAGGTAAGCGACCGGAGGTTAACCAGCCGGAGATAAAAGTGGAAACATTCGGACGGGTGATTGACAACGCCGCTGAAAAGTGCGGAGGGCAAAACGCACTCGCACGAGAGCTAGACATTGCATCCGGCTGGATCAGCCTGGCGAAGCAAGGGAAAAAGCCGCTGCCAAAGGCAAAGCTAGAAGCGCTCGCAACGCTCGTTCAGATGGAGGCCGCTGAGCTTTGGGAACTGCAAGAGCTGCAAACATGCCACGCAGGACCCTTTCAAGCATGGTCTAAGCAGCATCTTTGCCCTTTTTTTCGTGGTCAATTTGTCCACGACTCCAAGCCCCGCAAACGCAGCAGGCATCGGTGATAACGGTCAATTCCATTGACCGGACAGACTACACATTGTCGCCTTTGGCTGCGCCGAGGCTTGACAAAGCTGCGACTTATTGCCTCAGGAATTTTGCGGCCGCAGCCGATAGGCAATCATGCTTAATCGACTGCCCAAAGACCCCGGTTCAATGGCCGATCTACTGGCCGACATTGGCAACCCAGCACATGAAATCGCAAAAAACTAGGCGTATCCCGACGCACCGCCGACCGCTGGAGAACCGAAAAGCACCACGGATAGCCCGCCTGGCTTTGTGGTGGCTGTCGCGCGAAGGCCACAGCGTTTGGGATTGCGAGATGGCCACCCGAACACAAATGGCCATTCAGACCAACGAGGCGCTATGGCGAGAAGTCAGGCAACTGCGGGAGCAGATTGCATTGATGACGCGGAACACGACTGCGCCACTTGGACGAACACACCCCGCGAACGACAGAACGGCCCTCGGCTAGGCCATTGCCCGCAATGGCTACGCCTCAGGCCTTTCTGCTGGACAGACCCAAGCAACGCCCTACGGGCTCACTGGGGCACGCCCCAGCCCCCGCTATTGCTTGACCGTAGCCGGTGGCTCTGCTGGCTGTTTGGCAGGCTCAGCGACGGCATGCGCGGGCACCGAGACACCAGCCCACGCGATGAAAAACCCGCCATCAGCGATGGAGCGACAAAGGCTCTCCGGCGTGTCCAATTTCGTGCCCTGCTGCGACCAGCAGCCGCAGCGCTTTTTGCTGGCGATGCATGCCGCAGGGTATGGGGCCTGTGTCGGCTTGGTTACCTCATCGTAGGCCGGGGCCGTATGAGGCAAGCCCTCAATGCGCGGCTGATAGGCCTGCGCGTATTCGACGGGCGTGGATGCCCTCGCCTGCTGGGCCTGGCCGCCCACAGTGGCAATAGGCGCAGATGCTGCACCAGGCGCAAAAACACCAGCTTGGCCAGATGCATCGGCTTTACCTAAACCCATGCCAATCCGCAAACCTACAACGCCAAGAATGGGAGAACCAATAAGAAGGGCAATCAATACCCAAACCTTGAAAGGGATTTTCCGCTTATGGGTGTGGGCCTCGGCGCTTTTGTAGTAGGCGTAAGCCTTTTTATTGAATTTGTATAGATGCTTGATCGAATCGGTGCGGGTTTTATCGCAGTTATCTTTCACTGCGCCCCATTCATGCACCGTCGATACCTGCATACCGAATTTGCGAACAGCGTGCAGATGGCGACCGACCAGGCGACGAATACCAACATGCAATTGGCTAGGGTGCTGGCAAATAAGTACCAGGTCAATGCCCTTGCCCCGGTGGGTTTCCATCGCAGGCTCAGCCCAAACTGGGGCGGCCTGGCTGGTAGGCCGAGGCCGAAAGCCTGGCACTTTCTGGCATTCATCGATGACGACAATACTGCCAGGCGGGCAGCTGGGCCATTCCTCAACCTTAAGGCGTCCACGGCAATGTCAGCTCAACGATACCCGGGGCGGAATCGTCGCCCTGATCGCGCTGGACATAGAAAAGGCCGCTGCGTTTGCTGGCGCAAAACCTCCAGCCGGTCGATTGTGTAAAGGCTCTTGCATGCACCAGGCAAGCCCGTCTGTAGCTCAATCATTTAACCACCTGGCGAGCGCTGGATTGATTTAACGATGGTCCCACTCTGCAAACCACTCACGACAAGTGAAGCCATCCAGGCGCTGAAA